>NZ_JAUBQX010000020.1:4962-96652 GCF_036701505.1 Microcoleus sp. Pol11C2 | reverse complement strand
AGATTTTCAGGGTTTTATCCCCTGAAGCGGAAATCGCAGTTTTGCCGTCTGGTGCGATCGCCACTGCTGTTACCCAGCTATTATGACCAGTAAGAGTTTTCAGTTCCCGGCCTGTCTCGGTGTCCCAGATTTTCAGGGTTTTATCCCTTGAAGCGGAAATCGCAGTTTTGCCGTCTGGTGCGATCGCCACTGCTGTTACCCAGTCATTATGACCAGTAAGAGTTTTCAGTTCCCGGCCTGTCTCGGTGTCCCAGATTTTCAGGGTTTTGTCCTTTGAAGCGGAAATCGCAGTTTTGCCGTCTGGTGCAATCGCCACTGCTTTTACCCAGTCATTGTGACCAGTAAGAGTTTTCAGTTCCCTGCCTGTCTCGGTGTCCCAGATTTTCAGGGTTTTATCCCCTGAAGCGGAAATCGCAGTTTTACCGTCTGGTGCGATCGCCAATGCTGTTACCGATTTAGTATGACCAGTAAGAGTTTTCAGTTCCCGGCCTGTCTCGGTGCCCCAGATTTTCAGCGTTTTATCCCCTGAAGCGGAAATCGCGGTTTTGCCGTCTGGTGCGATCGCCACTGCTGTTACCGAGCTATTATTACCAGTAAGAGTTTTCAGGTCCCTGCCTGTCTCGGTGTCCCAGATTTTCAGGGTTTTATCCCCTGAAGCGGAAATCGCGGTTTTGCCGTCTGGTGCGATCGCCACTGCTGTTACCCAGCTATTATTACCAGTAAGAGTTTTCAGTTCCCTGCCTGTCTCGGTGTCCCAGATTTTCAGGGTTGAATCGTCTGAAGCGGAAATCGCGGTTTTGCCGTCTGGTGCGATCGCCACTCGTGTTACATTGCTAGTATGACCGGCTAGTGTCCGCAGCGCCCCTTCATTTCCCCGTTCTAAATTAGCTTTTAAAGGCCGGAACCAAAGACCCTCTTTCGATTGCTTAGCTTGTTCTAGCATGAATCGAATCTCAGGTATTTCAAAATCCAGCAACCTCCCCAACAATTGCCCACCCAGTTGCGTTTTATCCTTCTCCAAAACGTGCGCCGACTTGCGAATTGCCCCTTGAATCAAATTCCGAGTTTCACTTTGCTCCCCCGACAGCAACACATCAGAATTTATCGCCAAATCATAATCCTCAATTAACGCTTGTACCCCCAACGCCTCCAACTTCGCCTCAATAAAATCAAAATCCGTCAACAACTGATGCAGCCGTTCCCCTTGAACACTCTCCGCCAAATGCCCCGGCAGAGTTTCCAAAGCATAAAGCCGCTTTTTCGGCGACAGTTTCCCCAACCGTTCTTTAAACTTACCCATCCCCGTACAAATCCTCCCACAAATTATCAGAAATCGCCGTTTCAATATCCCGCAGCGAAACCCCAGCTCTCTGCACCACATCGATACGGTGGAGAAATCTTTGGAAACTCGCGTGATAAATACTGTAATCGGGAGGACTATCACCGCTACGGCGCAGAAACTGTTCCCAATCATCGACAACTTCCTGCACATCCAAGGCATCTTCCTCAGCAAAATCCGCCAAAATATCGCAGGAAATCGGCTTGCGAGTTTTGGTCAACAAATAAATAACCTTCAACTTCCGGCGGCGCAATTCCCTATCTCTAACCGCCATTTCCATCCGCGCCCAATGCTTCTCATAATATCCTTCCAACTCCCTGGGCAAATCTTGCAAAGTCACATCGCTGTACTTGCCGCTATCGATATCATTCAGCACATAGCGCAGGTACATAAAATTATTCTGGCTTTTTTCCGCCACCGCCGTCACAAATTGTTCGCGCTGCAAATTTTGACGGTTAATCCAATTCTGAATTGATGCGCTGTTACTGGTGCGTTTGTCAATATAAAGCTTGACATCCGCCCGACTTTCTGAACTGTACTGCATCAAATCAAAAACCTGATGATTTGGCAAAGGCAGAGATTCCGGTCGCTTCGAGACAATAAAATAAACATTATCCGGCAAAGCATCTGGCAAATACAGGACATTGCTGCCGCGCCCCTGCAAACTCGAATCCACTTCATCCAGGGCATCCACCACCACAATCAACTTTTTGCCGCCCAATTTAGTGCTGACTTCCCCCAACAACCGACTCAGAAAGTTGCCATCTCTGGTCGCATTTTCCGGCAGTTGCGGATAATTTAGTTGATAGCCTCGAATTAACTGAGTGCAGGCATTTTCCAGAAATTGTTCGGTGCGGACAATGCCTTGAGATTGCGAGTTAAAATGGGCAACGCAGCGCCGCTTCAGCAGCAGCACTAACTTGGCCATAATTGAACTTTTCCCGACACCCGGATCTGCTTCTAAAACAAAATAGCCTTTGCGATTGTTCTGCAAAAATTCGGCAATTGCTGCAAACACAAATTGGCGGCCGGTAAAGTCTTGAGTCCGGTCTGCAATAATCGTTTCGCACTCGTAGGGAGGCGGCAATCTAGGCGCGGAAGTATCGATAAATCGTTCCAGTGATGTTTTAAGTTGCGCCAAATCGTCGCGGATACCAATTTCGATCGCATCCAATTTCACCATCACTTGACAAATCTGCTGCCCAGTTGCCACGGCCTCCAACTTTTGCAGAATTTCCCCACTTTGCAGCCCCAAATCTCTCAGTTCCGCCAAAGCAATTTGGTGCAGATTCAACAGCATCGCGGCAAACTTTTCTCCTCCCTTCGCCGCATCCAGTTTCAGCACTTCGCGGTACGCTTTCGGGAAAGTTGCGTACAGTTTGTCCGCGACAAATTCCACAATTTCCGCATCGAAGGATTTGCCCTCGCTAGTGGCGAATTCGTTGATGAAAGTTGCCCAATCTGCCGTTGTCAATCCGGTAACTCGATCGAACTCCTCGGCATCCGCAGAAAAAATCTTGGTTAACTGGTCTTCGGAAATATTTAAACCCCTTGACAAATTGGCTGTATTCGTGTTAATATCCAGCCAGTATTCAGGAGTTTTCTCGGCTAATTGACAGAGTGCTGTTTCTGGATAAGGCAATTTTTTGGTTTCGGCGATCGCAATTAGGCGATCGGACTTCGCAACCTCTCTCAAAATATAGGCGATCGCTTCACCCGCCGCCTTAATCAAATCGTGATTATCGAGAATCCTCGGATTTTTGCTCAACCGTTCCGTCATCCGATTTCCGAGGTCATTAGCCGCGATATTGCCCGCTATACCAGTAGCAATCGCCGCTAAGATAGAAACTCCCCCAACTGCGATCGGGCCACCGATAATACCCGCTGCTGCTTGAGTTCCCGGATTGGCGATCGCATTTGAAATAACTTGTCCAATAGCCATTACCGCACTGCATCCAATTACCCTAGTTTTAAAATTAGCTAAGTCCATTAGCGGCATAAAATAAACATTCCTCTTTTAAATAGTTGATAAGCTGTCCCGGAGCTAAATTGTATTTCTTTGGGCGGGCAAGATGCCCACCCCACAATCAATTTAATCTACTGTGGAACAGGCATCTTGCCTGTTGATTTTGGGCGGGCAAGATGCCCACCCCACAAGAAACTTGATGTATTGTGGAACAGGCATCTTGCCTGTTCATAAAATCAGAGACAAATATCAACTACAAAACAGCAGCAACACTTGCCATCAACAACCCTTGAAACAATTTCACCCCATCAGTTTCGCCCAACATCGGATCGGATGCGCGTTCAGGATGCGGCATCATTCCTAACACATTGCCTTGGCGGTTGCAAATACCCGCAATATTATTTAACGAACCGTTGGGATTGCCAGCATCGCTAATTTTGCCCGCCGGAGTACAGTAGCGAAACAGGACTTGCTTGTGCTCTTCTAGTTCTGCTAAAGTATCGGCATCGGCATAATAATTGCCTTCCCCGTGGGCGATCGGCAAATCGATGATTTCACCCGTAGTATAAGCGGCAGTCCAACGAGTATTACCGCGCTCGACTTTCAAAGAAGCGCGATCGCAAATAAAATTCAATCCCGCATTCCGCACCAGAGCACCGGGCAACAAACCAGCTTCAGTCAACACCTGAAAACCGTTGCAAATACCCAGTACAAGTTTGCCTTTTTTCGCGTGTTCCGCAGTAGCCCGCATCGCCGGAGAAAAACGGGCGATCGCGCCGCACCGCAAATAATCTCCGTAACTGAAACCACCGGGAATTACAATGACATCAATATCCGAAATATCGGTATCTTCGTGCCAAATCATCCGCGTCGGTTGGTGGAGTAACCCTTGAGTCACCCACACCACATCGCGATCGCAATTTGAACCAGGAAAAACAATAACTCCAAATTTCATAAGCTGAAGGAAGAAGGAAGAAGGAAGTTCGGCAACGGATTATGTAACGGATGTCAGGAAGAAGGAAGAGGTGTCAACATAAGACTAAAATCTTATGTTTTTCTCCCTTGTATCGAAGTCTTGATCCCCCTAAATCCCCCTTAAGAAGGGGGACTTTGAGTGTTCCGAGTTCCCGCGTGTTTAATAGAGACTTTGAATGCTCTTGTCCCCCCCTTATTAAGGGGGGATCTCCAGGTTTAAAAACACCCTAGGGACGATCGCATTTATGCCGCCGCTGTCTCCACAGCAACAGGAATTTCAATCAAATCAAAGCGATAATTTTCAATCACAGGATTGGCCAAAAGTTGGTCGCAAACGCGATCGAGTTGTTCGCGGGCCTCCGACTCACCAGCAGCAGTCAGCGTCAATTCAACGTATTTCCCAATACGCACGCGCTCAACATTGTCGTATCCCATGTGTTGCAAACCAGACTGTACGGCAGTGCCGGCGGGATCTAAAACAGAAGGGCGGAGGGTAACATAGATTTGGGCAAGATATTTCTGAGTCACGGGAATGTTGCGGTAGGTGATGTGAAAGTTAGCCCCATTGTATTCTACAACCGAGCTGCGCGCCGATCGCCATTTGGTTCGCCCAAGTAAGATAGCCTAGAAACAGGGACAGATTTGATTCCAGCAGATTCGAGAAAAAAATTATGAGAACCAACCACACCCGCAGTCAGGAGCGTATTTTACACTTGCTCAAGCACTTGAATCGATCGCTCTCAGCGCAAGATATCTACTTAGAACTGCGTAACAGCGACCACAGCATGGGCCTAGCAACCGTTTACCGCTCCCTCGACGGTTTAAAGCGAGAGGGGTTCGTTCACGTCAGAACTCTCGCTAGTGGCGAGTCTCTCTACGGTGCCGCCCACCAAGACCAACATCACTTAACTTGTCTGGAATGCGGCACCTCCATTACGATCGACGAATGCCCCGTCCACCACTTAGAAAGCCAACTACAACAATCTCATTCTTTCAAGATTTATTATCACACTTTGGAGTTTTTCGGATTGTGTGATCGATGTACTTTAGCTCAAGAATCTTAGAGAAGTTATTAGTAATGAGTGAGATCAATTCCGGTTGCACGAGGGAAATGATTGTTGACTGTTGACTGTTGACTCGGTGTCGAACCGCGCAGGCGGGTTTTGTTTGTCTAGCAACAGATTTCAACCTGTCGTTTTATTAACTCGCTCAAGGATGCAAAAACTCTAAATGGTCTCCTGGAATCGATCGCAATTTTGCAGCCGAGCCTTGCAGTTTCAATCGGCCGCGTTCTAACATGATAATCCAATCGGCGCGATCGATCACTCGCGGTCTGTGACTGATAAAAATCGTCGTTTTCCCGTGCCGATACATCAACAATTGTTCTAAAACTTCCGCTTCGCTTGCGGGGTCAAGCCCTGCGGTAGATTCGTCTAAAATCAATACGGGTGGGTTGTTGAGAATGGCGCGGGCGATCGCCAATCTTTGTCTTTGTCCGCCAGAAATATTTGCTCCAAACTCCCCTAAAACAGTTTGATATTTATCCGGCAATTGGCTGATAAATTCATCTGCCCCCGCAATTTTGCAGACTTTAACAATCTGTTCAAAGCTGATATCTGGACTGCCCAAACGAAAATTTTCGAGAATCGATCTGCTCCAAAAATGTGCTTCTTGAGGAACCAATACTACCTGCTGTCTGAGACTGTCGAGAGACAAATCCTGTAAGTTGTAACCGCCAATTCTAATATTACCAGATTGCAGAGGATAAAGACCAGCAATTACTTTGGCTAGCGTACTTTTTCCGCAGCCAGAGTGACCGATTAAAGCAATTGCTTGACCGCCGGGAAATGTGACAGAAAAATTTTCCAGCAAGTCAAGTCTGCCGGGGTAGTGAAAATTAACACTCTTGCAAACAATACCGTCGCGGTTCTGAATTGTTACGAAAGGTTTATTCGTATCGTCTTTAGTTTCCGGTTCAGCATCGATGACTTCCGACAGCCGTTGAGTAGCTGTCTGCACGCGAGTCATCTCATCAGTAAATCCTACTAGCGAATTCACCCAAGTAGTAACATTTTGATTCATGCTAATAAACGCTAGCAACTGACCTATACTCAATACCTTGTCAATCACCAAACCGCTACCAAGCCACAGCAGAGTAATGCTGCCAGCAGAGGCAACAAAACCAGAAAATATATTGTTCAGAATGCCAATTTGTGTAGTGCGGAAAGTGAGCTTTGCTAAGCGACCAAAGCGGGTTTGAAATTCTTCCCAAAGTTGCTGACCGCTGCTAGTCGTTTTGACAGTCAGCGCGCCTTTAAAAGTTTCTACTAAAACGCCTTGACTTTCTGCTTCCAGCACAAATAAACTGCGCGTTTTTTGCTGCAAGACGGGCAAAAATACCACTGTAGAGGCAGTCATTAACAGAGCTATAACTGTAGCTGCTAACGTCAGTTCCTTGCTGTAAAATAACATAAAAATAAAAGAAACTACAGCGATAAAAAATTGACTAGGCAAGCTGATAGCAACTTGAGAAACTAATTTATTTATTTCTTGGATATCTTGTAATCTACTGACAATTTCGCCGCTGCGTCTGGTTTCGTAAAAACTCAAAGGCAGTCGCAGAAATTTGCGCGCGAATTCCATCACCAATCCCAATTCTAAACGCTGGGAAAACTGAGCAATTAAGTTCGACTGTACCAATCCTAAACTGCTGCTAAAAAGGTTCATAACTATAACTGCGATCGCCACGCTTGCCAGGAGTTGTCTGTCGCCCCGCACCAGGATGTCGTCGGTGAGCATTTGAACTAGAAAAGGCGAAGAAATTGACAGCAAACCCAACACTGCATTCAGCAAAAATGCTTCCATTAAAATCGGGCGGTAAATCCCAATCCGGCGCATCCATTTTTGTAAGGAATTGGCGGGCGGTTGACCCTCTGCTGCCGCAAAAAACCGCTCAGCATCGGGTTCTACTAGCAAGCACAGCCAATCTGTCCAAGCTGCTGCTAATTCTGCTTTAGAAACATAGCGCATACCGACAGCCGGATCGCCGATCGCATATTGGTTGCCCTGTTTGCCGTACAACACAACCCAGTGATAGCCGTTCCAGTGAATAATCATCGGTAGAGGGGCATCATCGAGCTTGTCTAAAATTGCAGCGGCTGCTCGCACCGATCGAGCATTAAAGCCGATCGCCTCAGCTCCTTGTTTCAAGCCCAGTAAACTCGTCCCTTGTTGCCCAGTGCCGACAAATTCTCGCAACCGGCTAATTGTAAAATTCTGTCCGTAAAATTTGGCGATCGAGGCCAGACAAGCTGCACCGCAATCTTCTTCGCTCTGCTGGATAACAACCTGATATTTCATCAGCCTGTTTACTTGTCCGAAGAAAGGCATTTCTCGGATAAAAGGAATGTTCTTTAACATTTGGCAAAATGAATAATGAGTAGAGCCTAATGAACATTACCCCTCACCGAGTAGCCAATCAGAACAAAGCACCCATAAGTTTATGGGTGCTTTATTAATTAACATCGAGCGAGCTGAATTGACAGCACTAAAACTTACCAGTAGCGGTACACTACTCTGAAGGAGCCGTCGCAATTCCGGCGGTACACGACGTGACGGGTCGGACGGTAACAGTTTCGATAGGAAGAGTGACCGCCATTGACGCTAAGTGATTCTTCAGATGTAAGTTCAGTAAACAGTGAATTGTCCTTTGTTTCTTTCATGATTTGACTCCGTTTAAGTTTAGAAAAATGAAGGGAAGCTAGAAATATTATCTAATTTCTAGAGCCTCGTGTAAATACTGACTAATACTTCTTGTAGTGCTGTGCGACATCCGGAATATTACGGAGGAACCTTCCAAATTTACTTGATCGCACAACTTGACTCAGCTATCTAAACCACTAGGGTTTTGTAAGGGCGACGGGGATTGTACAGATAAAGCTGGCTAGGCTCCGGCAGGAAAAACAGCATATTCAGGCCATAGCTGCTGCTGTTATCCGTCTCGCTGTTGTTTTTAGCACCGCTAACACCGCTGGTAATGCTGCCACCGTTGACAGTAGCAGATTCTCCATCGGTTACTTCGATGAAGAGTGAACCTTGTTGATTTTCTGACATAAATAACTCCTATTAATACCTATGTACTGACTTACTACCTACGCCTACAGTAAAAACCCGGTAACAGCGCCAAAAGTCATTTCAAAAATCCCATATTTTCCTGACTGTAGCCCGCAGGCTTCACTCCTCTTGATATTTGGGGAAGTTTGTGGGTGGGAACGGCAAAGCTGTGCGGATTTTTACCTTTACCCTGTGAATTTTGATTTAGACTTCTAAACCTATGCTTGGTTTCCGGAAAGCTGATCGTAAAGGTGACAAAACAAATCAGCGAGCTCTCCCTCCCCCTAACTCAAAACTCAAAATTTCCCACTATTCCCCTCTCCCCCAGCCACCACCATGTCTCTCACTCCCGAAGCCACACCCGCTGAAACCTTTGATAACGACCAGTTTTTGCCCCCTGTCAGCCGCTGGACGACTTTGGGGGGCATTTTGATGGTGGCGACGTTTGGCGGGGCGATCGCCCTCGCTAGCGTCACCAAATACAGCGCTACAGTCAAAGCAGACGCGATCGTCCGTCCCGCCGGAGAAGTGCGCGTCGTGCAAGCCGCAACCGAAGGAACCGTCGAAAGCATTGCTGTCAGCGAGAATCAGACAGTAAAAGAAGGAGATGCGATCGCAGTTGTAGACGCTTCGCGTTTGGGCGCTCAAAAAAAGCAGTTACAAGAAATAATTAATCAGTCTCAAACAGCAGCACAGCAAATCAACCAGCAACTGCGCGACTTAGAAAATCAAATTTTGGCAAGCGCCCAATTTAAAAGCATCCAAAGTGAAACTTCCGCCCAACAGGAATTAATCGAATCCGCTTTAATAAAATTCGCCACATCGCTGCCAGATGTCGCCGAGAGGCTGGGCCGAAGTCGGCGGGTTTTGCTCGTCAAGCAAGCCTCCATTCAACAACAATTAATTCAAGCTAAAAACCAACTAAATCAAATTGACTTAAAACTCGAAAATAGCGTGATCCGCACACCCACGGATGGTACAATTCTCAGACTGGAAGTACGAAATACTGGTCAAACCGTACAAGCCGGCAGCGCGATCGCCCAAATTGTCCCCAGCGACGTACCCCTGGTAGTCAAAGCCAAGGTAACATCCCAAGACATCGCCCGCATCCAAATCGGCCAACCCGTACAGATCAGGATTTCGGCTTTGCCTTTCCCCGATTACGGCACATTAAAAGGAACTGTCAGCGAAATAGCCCCAGATGCGATCGCCACTCAAAATCCCACTAATAATTTAGGTACAGCTTATTACGAAGTGGCAATTAAGCCCGAACAAACTTATTTAACAAAAATCAAATCCGCCAACGGCCAATTCTTCGGGAACTCCCAGGCTAATGTCCCGCGCCAGTATTCGATTCAATCGGGAATGGAAGGCAGAGCCGATATTATTACCGGCGAAGAAACAGTTCTGACATTTGTTCTACGCAAAGCAAGGTTACTGACAGATTGGTAATTGCTTTCAAGCCCATTTCTTAAATGCTACGGCTAAGGACACGGCCTTGCGGTCTCCCTACAGATATTTAAAAAGGTAAGGAGACGGCAAGGTCATGTCTCTACAGATGTCTTAAAAGTGGAACCGGCTTCTAGCCCGTTGCTGACAATGGTGCAAGATGTGAATTTAAACCAAGAGTATCTTAAATCAAAATAACGTGTCAATATAGAACTGTGAGTTCAATTCTATTCTTTCCTCATGGGCAAACAGCGCGTTCTTTCAGGAGTTCAGCCAACCGGCAATCTTCACCTCGGCAATTATCTCGGTGCCATTCGCAACTGGGTAGAAGGTCAAAGTCAGTACGAAAATTACTTCTGCGTAGTCGATTTGCACGCAATTACCGCACCGCACAATCCAGCAACTCTAGCCTCCGACACTTACACGATAGCCGCACTCTATTTAGCTTGCGGGATCGATTTAGAATATTCTACTATTTTCGTGCAATCCCACGTCTCGGCGCACACAGAACTAGCATGGCTGCTAAACTGCATTACGCCGATTAACTGGCTCGAAGATATGATTCAGTTTAAAGAAAAAGCAGTTAAACAAGGTGAAAATGTCAACGCCGGTTTACTAAATTATCCCGTGTTAATGGCAGCAGACATTTTGCTTTACGATGCCGACAAAGTGCCAGTGGGAGAAGACCAAAAACAGCATTTGGAACTCACTCGCGATATTGTCATCAGATTAAATCACCAATTCGGCACACCCGAAAAGCCAGTATTGAAACTTCCCGAACCGTTAATTCGGACTGACGGTGCGAGGGTAATGAGTTTGACAGATGGCACGCGCAAAATGTCGAAATCTGACCCTTCGGAACAAAGTCGAATTAATTTATTGGATTCGCCAGATACGATCGCCAAAAAAATCAAGCGCTGCAAAACAGATGCCGTGCGGGGTTTGACGTTTGACGACCCCGATCGCCCCGAAGCTAGAAATTTGCTGACACTTTATCTCCTGCTTTCCGGCAAATCTAAGGAAGAAGTAGCAACAGAGTGTGAAAACATGGGTTGGGGAGATTTTAAACCCTTGCTGACAGAGACGACAATTAATGCGCTCAAACCAATTCAGGATAAATACAAGGAAATAATGGACGCTCCGGGATATTTAGAGTCTGTACTACGTCGCGGAAGAGAACAAGCCGAAGCTATTGCTAATCAAACTCTAACCAAGGTTAAGACAGCTTTCGGTTATTCTTTACCTGTTTAGTTGTTAGTTGTTAGTTGTTATTGGTTATTGGTTATTGGTTAAGAATGACAACTGCCAACGGCCCACTAACAACTGCCAACAGTCAACTGCCAACAGTCAACCGTCAACTGTCCACTGTCAAATAACAAATAACCAATAACAGACAAATAATCATGAACCGTTTTCGCACAGCCTGCACCACCCCCGGAGAATTTATAATTACCGCCGAAGTTGCCCCGCCCAAAGGTGGCGACATAACTCACACAATTCAAATGGCTGAACGCCTCAAAAACAGAGTGCACGCCATTAATATCACCGACGGGAGTCGCGCAGTTTTGCGAATGTGCCCGCTAGCAGTTTCGGCGATTTTAGTGCAGCACGGAATTGAGCCAATTTGTCAAGTTGCTTGTCGCGATCGCAATCAAATTGGCCTGCAAGCGGATCTCATGGGAGCCCACGCTTTAGGCATTCGCAATGTATTAGCACTCACAGGCGATCCCGTCAAAGCGGGCGACCATCCTAAAGCAAAAAGTGTATTCGATTTGGAATCAGTTCGGCTATTGCAAGTTATTCAAAAAATGAACGGTGGTCAAGACTGGAATGACAAACCTTTAACCGACGGAGTTACTGATTTATTTGTAGGTGCAGCAGTCGATCCGCAATGCCCCAGTTGGTCTGGTTTGCAAAGTCGATTCGAGAAAAAAGTAGAGGCTGGAGCACAGTTTTTTCAGAGTCAATTAATTACAGATTTTGAAGTTTTGGATAAGTTTATGCACCACGTTGCAGCGGGCTGCAACAAGCCAGTCTTAGCAGGAATATTTTTGTTTAAATCAGCTAAAAATGCTGAATTTATTCAAAAATACGTGCCGGGAGTTCACATCCCACAAGAGACTATCGAGCGTTTAGCAAAAGCTCCCGAACCCTTGCAGGAAGGCATAAAAATTGCTGCCGAACAAGTCAAGCTAGCGCGGCAGATTTGTCAAGGAGTTCACATGATGGCCGTCAAACGAGAGGATTTAATTCCTCAAATTTTGGATTTGGCAGGAATCGATTCACTGAGCTAAAATTAAACCGACGGGCGGGTTTTACCAACTATTAATACCTAAAAGTAACGATTTAGTAAACTCGTAAACCCGCCCACTCCCGCGCTACCATTTTGAACATCAATAAAACAATCATGCTTCAAACTGTAGACAATCAAACCACTTCTCCTGCAGTCGAACAACGTTTCAGTTGGCGCGGTTTGACATGGCATCAATTCAAATAGGCTTTGAAGACGTTCCGGGGGTGGGATTATTTTACTGCGATGGAGTGTTAGAAATTTTTGGGAAGATGGCACTCTAGAGCTTTACCATCTGCCAGATGAAGGTTACGATCGCATTACTAGCACTGAAATACTGCCGGAGTTAGACTTGTCTTTGCTCAAACGCTGCATTTTGTTTGCTTCTCCTTTGGATGCGCTTGAGGAATTTTCTAGAGGAATGGGCGATCGGGAAAATTGATCAATAAACTACTTTTGAAATAGCTCGATCGACTAAACGGTTATTAAATAGGAGCCACTGGCAATGACTGACTCAGAAATACTTAATTCTGATACCATTAAAACACTAAATACTAGCATATCCAAAGTTACAGTTTACACCGATCGCGCTTTGGTGACGCGGCGCGGTACGGTATCTCTGACGGGAAACGAGCGAGAATTGGCGATCGCCTCTGTACCCGCAACCCTCGAAACAGAGTCAGTCAGGGCCACGGGTGCGGGTACAGTTGCAGTGCGACTTTTGGGAGTGCGAACCGAAAGAGTGTTTAGCAGCGAACCAGTGGGCGATCCCACTGCCGAATTAACCCAACAAATTAAGGAGTTACAAACCCAAAGACGGGGAATTAACGACAAAATAACCGCCCGAAAAATTCAGCTCCAATTTGTGGAAGGTTTGAGCGAAAAAAGCGTCGGTTTCTTTTCTAGCAGCATCGCCAAACAGCAGGTAGGTTTAAACGAAACTGGCGAATTGCTCAATTTTTTAGGAATTAATTACCTAAAATATGTAAGTGCGATCGCCCAACACGAAAAACAGCAGCGCGAAATAGACAAGCAAATAAAAGCTTTGCAGCAGCAGGTGGGGCAAGTACAAACTCCCCATTCCCAGCGAAGTTTTAACATCATTGTTGCCATTGAACCCAGCGGCAGCGGCAATTTTGAACTAGAAGTTTCCTATGTAGTCACGCGAGCCCGTTGGACTCCGCTTTACGACTTGCGAGTAAACACTATCAACAACCAAATTAATCTCAATTACCTAGCCGAAGTCAATCAAAATACAGGCGAAGATTGGACGGGAGTAGCCCTAACTTTATCTACAGCAAAACCCGGAATGGGAACTCTCCCACCAAAACTAGAACCTTGGTATATCGATAAAACCGAGCCAGAGCAATTTTTTGGTAGGGGTGTATCAGAGGATGATTACTTAGACCTAGAAGAGGTATTATCTGAAGGTTTTGCAGGCCGTACACGCTCCATAACACGAGCGCCCCTAGCAGCTCAAATAGCCACAGCCCAAGTATCCAGAGAAGGCGGTACAGTCTCATTTCAAGTAGGCGGAAATACCAAGATTCCCAGCGACGGTACACCGCACAAAGTCACTATTTTCAGCGAAAATTATCCGTTTAAACCTGAATATATAGCAGTTCCGCGCTTAGTCAGTTTTGCCTATTTGCAAGCAGTTGTTGTGAATCCGCTGACAGGTGCAACTCTTCTGCCCGGTAAAGCCAATATTTTTCGCGACAACACTTTTGTCGGCAGTGTGCAGTTAGAAAATGTTTCCCCGGGGCAAGAATATAAACTGAATTTAGGAATAGATGAAGGGCTAAAAATAGAGCGGGAATTAGTAGAAAGACAAGTAGATAAAAAACTGATCGGCCAGCAGAGGCGCACGAGTTACGCTTATCGCTTAAATGTGACAAACTTGCATCAGGTGCAGGTACACCTGACACTAAAAGAGCAATTGCCAGTCAGCCGTAATGAACAAATTAAAGTGCGCTCGACTCTCACTAATCCGAAGATAGTACCAGGTGAAATGGGACTGCTAGAATGGATAATGTCTCTACCGCCGCAAGCAAAGCAAGAGTTATATTACCAGTTTGTTGTCGAACATCCTCCCGACTTAACAGTCACGGGTTTAGATATTTAATATTAAGTCGATAAAAACTTGTTTGTAGTCAGGACTAAAGTCCTGATTCGTCACCACGTATGAGGACTGAAGTCCCGAGAAACTATCAAATTTACCTGTAATTGGTAAACTGCAAAGCCATCGGATAATCTTCTTGCTTCAACCGTTGAATTACCAACTGCAAATCATCCTTATCCTTAGCCGAAACGCGCACTGAATCACCTTGAATCGAGCCTTGAATCTTTTTAAACTCATCTCGAATTAATTTAGTGATTTTCTTGGCAATTTCCTGGTCTATCCCTTTTTTAAGTTTGATTTCTTGGCGTACTCTAGTACCACTAGCAGCTTCAATTTTCCCATAATCAAAAATTTTCAGAGACAAATTGCGCTTGGCGGCTTTAGTTTGCAAAACAGTGTGAATCGCGTCGAGAGTAAATTCACTGTCGGTATTGACAGTAATTGCTTCAGCGCCCAGTTCTACAGTAGTTTTGGTATCTTTCAAGTCGTAACGGCTTTGAATTTCCCGCACCGTTTGGTCAACAGCGTTAACTAATTCTTGCCGATCGAACTCGCTGACAATATCAAAGGAATAACTAGCAGCCATAAATTAGTAATTGGTAATGGGTAATTGGTAGTTGGTAATGGGTAATTGGTAGTTGGTAGTTGGTAATTAGTCATTAATTAAGCGTCTCTTAACTAATGACTAATGACCAGTGACTAATAACAATTAGCCATTAACAGCCATTAAACTGAAATAGAATAAAGTAGCTGTGCAAGAAGAACTAATCGCAAACATGAGCGATCGCCCCAGCGGCACATTCAGAATATAGAAAACCGAAAACAACAACCGGGCGATCGTAAAAGCGATCGCAGCCCAACCCGCCGCTTCCGAATCTACCCCCGTCACAAAAGCCATCAAAGCCGCCGCTGAAAACAGCATAAACGTCTCAAACGAATTTTGGTGAGCCCAAGTTGCCCGCTGAGCGTAAGCAGGCAACCTCTCAAACATAGTGCGGGGGGCTGCTTGGTCGTAGCCTAGCTGCAAGCGGGCGAACGCAACCACCACAAACGGTGCGTAAACCAGCGCAGCAGCAGCAGCAATACAATCAAGCAGAATAACCGACACAGGCAATCCCAACAGCATCATCCGCCTCGCAGTTCAATCAAAATAGAACAGAGTAACTACCTTGCGCTGTTCCTCCGCATCCTGGCAAGTTTTCAGCAAAGTGTGGCTTTCGTGAAAAGCAAAACATATCAGTTGCTGGCAGCGAGAAATAATCTCCTGATTGCACATGGCGCTTGCTTCCGGCAGAGACAAGCTATCATTTTTGGGATTTTCTACCAAATGTATCACTTGTTCGAGTTGGTCGCGAGACTCCCGAGGCTGGCGACTCATGCTTTGTGGCAAAATCACCGTCAGCAGATTAGGATCTGCTCGCATTGCCCCCCGAATTGCGGCTGAATTGGTGCCTGTAGCGCCAGAAGTGATGAGCTGATTGCCTCCCAGAACTATGGCGTAGCTCAGCATCTCAATTAGCTGCTGGTGGGTAATAGGAACGTGGCGAGAACCCAAAAGAGCAATCCGCTTGGAGCTGGTTTGCTGGATCGCCGCAAGTTCTTGTAAAAAATCATCTACTCTGGGTAGCTCAATTGATTGACTCAAAGAATTTATTAAATTAAATAAAACTACGTTGTGGATTTTAGCAGACTCACTAGCCATTGCCGCCAAAAAGAAGTTAAGAATTGCTGATTTACGGATTCAGACTAGAGGATCTGGAGATTTGAGGAAGCCCGAAGGCAGAATGTCTGAAGACATTCGGCAGCCGGAGCTCAAGGTAGAATTCAATAAAAATTGAGAATTTAAGAATTTTGGCTTTTTATTTATTTAAACAAAAAGTTCTCTCTGCCGAATACCTTCTTCCCTCAGCTCCGGCTCTGTTATTAATGGACTCGATCGCTCAGGCCCAATGATGCCATCATGCCATCAAGGTCAAAATGTTCTGCCATTAGCTGAGTAACGCATTCCACCTTGATCGGTTCGTGCAGGCGCACGCTGCCAAAGGTGCTGTCGATAATTTCTACCGTGGTTAAGGTATCCAAATCAACAGACAAAACGGGAATTTCCATTTCTTCTGCCCTGCCAATCACTAGGGGAGAAGGAGGCAAGTGGCCTGTCAAAATTAAGCACTGAGTCGAGCTCTCCAGAGCCGCTAGCTGAATGTCCGTGCGATCGCCCCCCGTCACCACCGCCATATTTCTCGCTTTGCGGAAATACTTCAGAGCAGAACTAACATTCATCGCGCCAATTGTCAAGGTTTCCACCATCAAGTCCAAACGGTCTCGACGGCACAGCACATCAGCTTTCAATTGGTGCACCAATTCTTTGACGCTGACACTTCGCAGCAAAGCACTTCTCGGCAGCATTCCCAAAACTGGAATACCCGCAGCCTCCAGAAAAGGCCGCACAGTCGCCGTTACCGATTCGAGTTTGTCCGAGGGAACGTCGTTGAGTACCACGCCCAGCAACCGCGAACCCAAACGCTGTTTAGCCGACAGCAAATCGTCTATATACAGATCCATCGGCCGGGCTACCAACAGCACAGAAGCATCAACTGCCTCAGCGACTTGAGCCAAAGACAAGTCAAACAGACTGCCTTCCTCCAAATTAGCTGGGCCTTCTAACAGCACCAAGTCTCCGCTGGGAGCTTGCAAATATTGCGCTAAAGATTGGCGGTAATCTGTCTTGTCTTCTCTCCGCAAACGCTTGTGAACGGTCTCTTCATCCAAATACAGCAGTGTTGACGGCATCTGGCTTTCTGAGAGCTTCAGCGTCTCTACCGCGAACCGCACGTCTTCCTCCTCGATCGCAGCTCCCTCGGAGCTGAAACAGGTTCCCAGAGGTTTGCCGTAGGCGACGGCCAGTCCTTTTCCCCGGAGTCCGAGTGCCATCCCCAAGGCGATGGCCGACTTGCCGCTGTAAGCTTTTGTGGAACCGATCAGCAAATATTTAGTCAATTTGGGTACGCCTTCAATCCTCAATTTGCACCTGTCTATTTCAATAAATTTAGTTTTTTCTACAGTATTTGTGAACTGCGACTCAATTTGGCAATACTATTATACTCGATTTTGTCGCTTTTTGGCACCTTGTTTTCTTACGAATAATTTTTATTCGCCTGTTAGCAACCCTTTTCTTCCCATTCTTTTTACTTGATTTTGGGAAAGCAGTTTTTAAATTGTTTCTTTTAGCCGCAGTTTTTGATAATGATTACTCGCCCCTGCTTCCTTTAAAAAACGATTTTAATTATAAAATTTTTAGCAATTTTTTATTACGAAAATGAGATATTAATACCGAGGTTTTTCAAATGAAAATAATCTGCTAGAAGTTGTGATTTTACTAGAAAGACCTCTTGAGAGGGCTGGGTGAAGTTTTTGTTTGGTATATAGCAATTATAAATCATTTGTGAATTTCTTAACCCCTCCAATTCATAAGGGGAGCTTGGGGTGGTATAAAAAAAATACGACTCATTTATGATTGCTAGCAAACAGGTATTTTGTAGGAATAAAGCCCGATGCTTGTCTGCTCATTTTTGCATATAATTGAAAAGCGATACGTTGTATTATTAGTTATTAATTATTAGTGCGAGCGCCCCCGTTCAAACTGATATCTGGCAATGCGAGCAATAAGCTTGTTATGATCGGGCTTCTAGCATATAAACATATAAATTGTCGGGCGGGGTCGGCTGGCATTTCGGCAGCCCAAAGGCTGATTGCCATACTAGCCCGATCGCAGTTCAAGGGCTGTAGATTGATTTTCCTTGGGCGGATATACTGCGCTTTCCTCTCATCTACCGAGTCGCAAAATTTGAACGAAATCGGACGGCGCGATTCGCCTAGCGGCGATAGCTTCGCTTCACACACTCGCACAACACCAATGTCCGAAATAGGCGGGCTTGTCCCACAACAAATACAGCAGTTTTCAATTGGATGAAATACAGGTAGGGACTCAGGCAAAGCCTGAGTCCCTACGCGAAATCTTTATCACCCTCAACTGAAAACTACGGTAGATTTACTTTAGCAATGGGGATAAGTGCTGAACCCCAAAGGGATTATTGAGAATCCTCCAACAACTCACTTAGTATTTCCGCTTCTCAAATAGGGCTGGCGCACCAATCATGTAATGTTGCCGTCGAGGCGTTACACTATTGATGCGCCAGTTATAGCGCCCGTCAATCGATTTTAGATTTTAGATTTTAGATTTTAGATTGAAGAAAGCGACCCCACTGATAAATCCGGGGGCTGGCGATCGGGAGCGAGGAGCTTTTTTCTCGATCCACGAATCAATCCGGGGGCCCCGGATTAAATTGCTGGATTGTCAATTGTGGACTTTTGGGAGTGCGGCTGCGGTGAAAGTTATTCATCCATTCGCATCAGCTTGCGGTAAAACGTTTTAGAAAAATCGACAGTACGAGTTCGCTGAAAAGTCAGAAGTACCTCAATTAAGCAACTAACAAACTCAGAGCTTTGCATAGTCACTTCGTAGCTGAGTTCAGCATTGCCGTCAAACAACACCCGACAGCGGGTTAAATCGATCGGCAGCGACGAGATATTCCAACTAGCGACAAACGGCACGCTCTCCCCGCCGTCAATTTTTCTTGCCCCCTCCAAGCTTTTGAGCTTGTAGAGACCAATAGCGTGCGGTAAAAACTTGCGCCTGGGCTCTTGACAGAAAGGCGCGTAGACTTTCACTTCTTTGTCATCGGCTGGCTTGAGTTGAGGAATAGACATATTTCCACCTCAGACAATTATTACTAACAGATAGTTTAGATCCCCTGAAAAAACTAACAGATATTCCTGGTCGATCGCAAGCAAAAGTCAAGCTAAATACTCTATGCAGTACCCGTTTACCAGGGCCGTACAAGCACCGAACCCGCTGGTTGTCCTCCCGTCCGCTTTCGACAAAAGCCCAGAAACTGATACAGTAGATGCTTATATCTAAAATCAAAAACTATTGGTGGTTGAATCAAGTAACCTATGCAGGAGAGTTCTTGGCCAGAAAACGACGCTCGCAGCGAGCTTAACTTGGACATCTCTGATTTAGCTCAAGAAGAGCTCAAGAGTTTGACCTCGCACTCGAAGCTCGGCAAAGTATTTGCTATACCAGACATTGGCGACAGGGTGTTTGACGCGGAAACAAAAGCAGAGCTCCCGGTTGCGGTGTCTGTGCCGGGAACTCCCTCTTTTCCTCAAAATCTGTACCGGGGACGCCGCGGAAAAGCTGCCGCAGTGCTGACGGCGATTTGGGCCGGCACGATCGCCCTGCACTTGATTTCTTGGGGTGCGTGGGTAGTGTGGGGGTTGACTGGACTGCTGTGGATGCAAGCATTTCGAGTGTTGTTTGCTTCGCCCAAGGCCGCACTGCCGCCTCTGGCCGATGAAAGTCGAGAGGATTGGCCTTACGTGTCGCTGCTAGTGGCGGCGAAAAATGAGGAAGCGGTGATTGCCCGATTCGTAGAATCCATCTGCAATGTAGATTATCCGATCGACCGCTACGAAGTTTGGGCGATCGACGATCACAGCAGCGACGCCACCCCGCTAGTATTGGAACAGCTAACCAAAAAGTACCCCCAGCTCAAAGTATTTCGCAGAGGAGCAAATGCCAGCGGCGGCAAGTCGGGAGCACTGAATCAAGTGTTGCCACTGACTCGCGGGGAATTTGTGGGAATATTTGACGCCGACGCGACGGTAACGCCGGATTTGCTGCGCCGCGTGCTACCAGTGTTCCATGGAGAAAAGGTAGGGGCTGTGCAAGTCAGAAAAGCCATCGCCAATGCTTCGGTAAATTTGTGGACTCGCGGCCAAGAAGCAGAAATGGCTCTCGACAGTTTTTTCCAGCAGCAGCGGATTGCGATCGGCGGCATTGGAGAATTGCGCGGTAACGGCCAATTCATGCGTCGCACCGCCTTGGAAAGCTGCGGAGGCTGGAACGAGGAGACGATTACCGACGACCTAGATTTGACGGTGAGGCTGCACCTAAACCGATGGGACATTGAATTTCTCGCTTTCCCAGCCGTGTCAGAAGAAGGAGTCACTAACGCTCGCGCTCTGTGGCACCAGCGCAATCGCTGGGCCGAAGGTGGCTATCAGCGTTATCTTGACTACTGGCAGCTAATTTTGCGGAACCGCATGGGAACTGGGAAAACTTGGGATTTATTTGGATTTTGGGTATCTCAATATTTCTTACCCACAGTAGCGCTACCCGACTTTGTGATGTCAATTGCGCTGCGCCGGATGCCGATCGCCAGTCCCATAACTTTTATGACCCTTACATTGTCGGTAGTGGGAATGTTCGTCGGTTTGCGCCGCACTCGCAAAGAGACCAAATTTGACTTTAAAAGAGTTTTTGTCACCTTGCTGCAAACGCTGCGGGGTACTGTGTATATGTTCCACTGGCTGCTGGTAGGGACTGTGACGGCTCGGATTGCGGTACGGCCCAAGCGGCTTAAATGGGTCAAAACCGTCCATCAAGGCGCTGTTAATAGCATCAAGTAAACAATTCGCAGAAATATTTCGGCACAGTATCGCCGAACCTCCGAAGATTTTCCGAGACAAAAAAACACCAACGCTCGCCAAATATCTCCCCGCCAGAGCGGACAGTAAAATTTGGCAATTCCGAGAAAAAACACTTTGAAACAGCTTAGGTAATAGGTAATCGGCGAGCGGTAATAGCGAATAAGTAATTGGCAATACAAAAGTCTAAAATTAAAAGATAAAAGCGAGAATTTTTAACTTTTAACTTGACAAAAAACCAATTACTATCTATTAATTATGAATTGCCAATTAGGACGAATTGCTTGTTGCCAACTACCCGTCACCCGTAATTGATAAATGGATTTGTTAGAGTACCAAGCTAAATCATTATTTCGCCAGATGGCAATTCCGATTTTGCCGTCGCAGCGGATTGACAATCCCGCCGACCTCAAAGGACTGAAAATTCCTTACCCCGTTGTACTCAAATCGCAAGTGCGGGCTGGGGGACGGGGCAGGGCGGGCGGTATCAAGTTTGTGGAAAATACGATCGATGCAGTAGCAGCCGCTCAAACAATTTTTAATTTGCCGATCGAGAGTGAATATCCCCAAGTTCTGCTGGCAGAAGCAAAGTACAACGCCGACCAAGAATTGTACTTAGCGGTACTCCTAGACCCCGTAGCGCGCCGCCCGGTGCTTCTGGGTTCGAGCCAAGGAGGTATGGATGTCGAAGGGTCGATCGAGCAAATGCAGCAAGTTGCCGTAGATCAAGAATTTTCCCCATTCTACGCGAGGCGTCTCGCGCTGAAAATGGGATTGCAGGGAGACTTGATTCAATCGGTGAGCACCATTGTCGAAAAAATGTATCGGCTGTTTGTCGAAAAAGATTTAGATCTAGTAGAAATCAATCCTCTCGGCATCAGTCCGACGGGAGAGGTAATGGCTTTAGACGGTAAAGTCACCGCCAACGACGATGCCTTGGGGCGACATCCAGATTTGGCCACACTATCGGGAAAGAGGCAAAGCAGCGGGTTGGCACGGGAAAGAAGAAGTCCCCATGCCTCTGGCGATCGCTCCCATTCCCAGTCCAAGGTTCAGCAGTCGCCGGAGTTTGACCCCAAATCTAAATCCCCAATCTCGAATTCCGAATCCCTGCAATTAATAGAACTAGACGGGAATATCGCGATTTTGTGCAACGGAGTGGGTCTGACAATGGCAACTCTAGATGCTGTAACCCACCAAGGAGGAAAACCAGCTAATTTTGTGAATATTGGTTCCCTAGACCGCTACTATGCAGCAAATGCGCTGCGCGATCGCGTGGAGTTGGGTCTGGAGTTAGTCGCTCAGGATAAAAGCGTTAAGGTGATACTTGTAAATATTTTGGGCAGCGCCTCCAAGACAGAGGAAATAATTGCTGCAGTAGGCGGCTATTTGGAACGGAAAGCTCGCGCTAACCGCCACATCCAAGTTGTGCTCCGGCTGGTAGAGATCGATGCTGATGCTGTTAAAAAGCGTTTGGGACAGTTGCCGGTGCAGCTAGCTAGCACTTTGGATGAGGCCGCGGCCGCTTCTGTATCCTCCGTCAAGTAGCGGCAGTTGATCGGCAAACAACGAGATTTCTGTACAGATGAAGGCCTTCTGCTTTTTACAGATCGAGTGTCAAGTGGGAAAAAATGAATTTAACTCCTGAAAGCAAAGTCCTAGTACAGGGCATTACAGAATCTCCCGCGTCCACCCGCGCCGCCCTGATGATGAAAGCATACGGCACGAATGTAGTCGCCGGTGTCAGTCCCGGTCGGGGGGGGCTGGAAGTGGAGGGAATTCCGATTTTTGATTTGGTAGAACAAGCAGTGGCGGCAGTGGGTCACGTTGACACTGCGGTAAT
Organism: Microcoleus sp. Pol11C2; assembly: GCF_036701505.1. Classification (NCBI taxonomy): domain Bacteria; kingdom Bacillati; phylum Cyanobacteriota; class Cyanophyceae; order Oscillatoriales; family Microcoleaceae; genus Microcoleus; species Microcoleus sp. Pol11C2. Next base: position 74,006 of record NZ_JAUBQX010000020.1, on the reverse strand, counting down.
TTTGGTAGACGCTTACTCGGTGCTGGATGCTGCTTTAGAAGCGATCGCCGGAGGAATTCGGCAAATTGCGATCGTGACTGGGGGAGTGCCTCCTCTGGATATGGTGCACTTAGTCAGAAAAGCAGAAGCCACCGAAACTTTGGTAATCGGGCCCAACAGTCCGGGGATTATTGTGCCCGACAAACTCCTGCTGGGAACTCACCCCAAGGAATTTTACACTCCCGGCCCGGTGGGAGTGATCAGCCGCAGCAGCACTTTGACTTACGAAGTTGCCCTAGAACTGACTGAGGCGGGGTTGGGACAGTCGATGGCGGTTTGTATTGGCTGCGACGCGATTGTCGGTTCTTCTTTTATGCAGTGGCTGCAAATTTTGGACGAAGACGACAGTACGGAAGCGATGGTTTTGGTGGGGGAAGTTGGCGGGTGGAGTGAACAAGCTGCTGCTTCTTACATCGCTTCGGCGATCGACAAACCCGTGGTTGCTTATCTGGCCGGCCGCTACGCTCCCAAGGGGCCGTCTTTGGGCCACGCCGGCATCCTGATCAGTTCTCGGGCGGCTGCCCAGAAAGCCTTTGGAGTTACGGCCCCAAACAAAATGGCTGCCTTTGAAGAGGCGGACATACCTGTGGCGGCTCGACCTTCAGAGATTCCTAAGTTGCTCAAAAAATTGCTAAAGAAAAATTGATTGCTTTGGGAGTTTTCACAAAAGTCCTAACCCTCTTGGGGGTTGGGATAAGGGTTAGGCCGGGGCGGGTTTGGTCTCAAAAGTGTGGGCAGAATGCCACAACAGCGGCTTCAACCCGCCTTTAGGACACATTTATGATTTTTTTACCAAAGCCCTCTGACGGGCCTCACAGGCTGCGGTGCTGGTGCTGGCAAGGGCGCGACGCGGCGCGGCGCTGGAGGCGGAGTTGTTGGCTGCACGCTGCGGCGAGGTTCGATCGGACTTTCGGTGGGATTTGTTTCAGTTGTGCGAGTTGTCGATCGCGTCACATCTTGAAGCAGGCTTCGCAGAGTTCCGGCTATACTCTGAACTTTCCCAACAGCGGTGCGAAGGCTGGCAACATCTACGTAAACCTCGTTGAGAGGATACTTTTTCAGGATTTCTAGCAGCGAGACCTTACCGTCGTCCCCGGCTGCTAGGATCACCGCTGCCCGCAAAGCTTTCCCGCTTTCTGTGCGGCGGTGAGTCCGAATTGCTTGACCGATGTCGTCAGTGATTTTTTCTCCTGGGGTGCTGTAAACTACCCTGGCCAGATTAGCAGGCTTCAAACCAATTTCTAAACCCATGAACCCCCGCAGTATTTGCGCGTCCATTTTGGAGAACCGGATAATTTGTTGGAGGGTTGGCGTCCTCGTGCCGTTTTTAGCAAATTCTTCTAAGTCGCTGACATTAATGGCTTGTCTGATCGGGCCAAATGTGAGGACAACTTTTTCGGCCCCTAATGCTCTACTGCTAGATAATATGCTCCCGCTTGATCCTAAAAGTAGGGCAATGCCGATCGATACAAATTTTGTTAATTTCATATTCACCGCTACATTAAAATTATTTTTTCGAGATTTGTACATTATAGATGCAGCAGTTATATTCTACAAGGTCGCCAGTGTAATTTGTGCCCGCGTCACACCGACAATCTCGACCGAGACTTTTTCTCGATCTTGACTTTAAAATAAGTAACCACATCTGCCGAAATCTTTTCGATTCTATTCCTTCTGCCTTATACCTTCTACATCTCCAGCCTTCTACATCAGAGGGTCTTCCGCCTTCTACATAAGTGCCTTATAAAAATTATAGGAACTGCCCTGACGGGAGGACGTTCTTAATTGCACAAACATAAGGGGTCGATTGCTTCTTCTTTCTCACTTAGGCAACTAAATCCCTCTTCCTTCTTCCTTCCCTCTTCCTTCTTCCTTCTTCCCTCTTCCTTCTTCCCTCTTCCCTCTTTCCTCTTCCTTCTTGCTTCTGCTATATGTTGAAAACCAAGCGCAAATCCCAGAAATCCAAACACAAGCACAGTGAAAAAACAACAGGGCTAAGCAAAAAAGAAGTAGCTGCACAAAAACGCAAAATTTCAGAAAAGCGCAATGAATTGATGCAGGCAATCGCCATAAGCTGCTTAGTCACCGTTGCTCTCAGCATCCCCCTGTTGTTCGTAGCCGGCCCTAAGATTGCTATTGCAGGAGGCGCAGCCGCAGCCATCTTGCTGCTTTCCTACAAATACCCCCGTCAAGCTTTGTGGACTTTTCTAATTTACCTGCCTTTCAGTGGTACAATTACCTACGCAATTGGCGGCGGGAATGCTGCATTTCAAGTAGCCAAAGATGCTTTCTACATACCAGCTCTCATCGCCCTAATTCAAAGCTGCAAAAAGAAACAGTTGCGCCTGTTCATTCCCAAACAAATGCTTTCTACCTTTAGCATCCTGTTGATGATGGCAATGCTGACTTTAATTTTTGTCAACGGGGAGATGCAGCTCAACCCTAGGGCGGGCGACAAACCAATTCTGCAAGGAATTCTAGGCTTAAAAGTATTGATAGGTTACATACCGCTGATTGCTTGTACCTATTATCTGCTCCGCACTAAGAAGGATTTGGTATTTTTTAGTCGAATGCACATCGTTTTGGCGATCGTTTGCTGCCTTCTCGGTTTGATTCAGTACCTGTTGCTGCAAAGTGGAAAGTGTGCAGGAACCAGAGGAATGACCGGAGCCGAATTATATAAAGCAACGCTGGAAGCTAGATGTTTTGTCGGCGGTTCTTTGGTGTTCAGTCCAGAAGTCAAGATGGTCCGCTTGCCGGGAACTTTTGTCGCGCCTTGGCAGTGGGCGTGGTTTTTAATTTCTAATGCTTTTTTAACCTTTGCCTCTGCCTTTTGCGATCCTTCATTCTGGTGGCGAGTTATCGGTTTATTGGGCATGGCATTAGTATTTGCCAATGCAGTTATTTCCGGTCAAAGAGCTGCTTTAGTTATGGTTCCCCTTGCTACAGCAATCCTGCTAGTTCTCACCGGTCAATTAGTTAATTTAAAACGATTTATTCCCGTCGGTGCAGGACTGGCGATTCTGCTGTTTGTCGGTGCAGCTATTAACCCGGGAATTGTCGAGCAGCGGTGGGAGAGCTTTGTTAGTCGCTGGAATGCTGCACCGCCCCAGCAGTTTCTCTTTAATCAGTTCGAGCAGAGCAACAATTTTATCATTGACAAACCTCTCGGTAGAGGTGTGGGACGAGCCACTAATTCAACGCGAATATTTGGTGCCACGCAGCTAATTGAAACTTTCCAACCTAAGTTGATATACGAACTCGGTTATCCGGGAATGATTAGTTTTCAGCTCATGCTTTTACACTTAGCTTTTCTAACTTTTAGAGCTTACAGATCAGTCAAGGACAAAAGTTTGCGGAGTTACGGAGCGAGTTTTTGGGTGTTTGTTGCATTTATTACGATCAATACTCAATACTATCCGCTGGATGTAGATCCAGTGTCCGTGTATTATTGGGTTTTAGCTGGGGCGATTTTAAAGTTGCCCAAAATTGATAAACAGGTGCAAGATGAAAAACACCAGGAAGTTGAGTCAAATGAATTGCAAGTTCACCAGCCATTAAAGGAGAAAAAAATTATTGCATCTTCCCCAATTTGAGAATAGTTTTGAGTGTTGAGTGTGGTGGATTCTTTCTTGTTCAGTAGCCCGCTTTCGCTCTGGGGTAATGCAAAGATAGCCCGCCGTTCTGGGTTTATCTGTGCTAAAGCCCAGCCCTACAGCATATTTTGGCTGTTAACTTTACTGCGGTTGCCAAACCGGATGGCCAGCGTTAAAATCCTGATCGTTTGTCAATTTAGTCAATGCCGAACCGTCCCGATTAATTACATACAAGTTGCTTTTGTCTCCTTGGGTTTCGTTAAAGATAAAAGCAATTTGCTGGCTGTCAGTAGACCAAGCTAATTCTGAAATTACCGACGGTTTTAGCCGGGTAGCTAATTGATTTAGCTGGTTCCCGTCAGCATTAATTGTGTAGAGTTTTTGATTGTTGAACTCTCCGGCGACGAAAGCAATAAATTTGCCATCGGGCGACCACGAAAGTTCGCCGTAGTTTCTGGGTTTTTGGGTGAGATTCTTGGCTGTCCCCCGGTTAATGTCGAGCAGGTAGATATCTTGCTGTTCGCCTGATGAATCGCCGGATTTATTGTAATAATAAGCAATGTGGCTGCTGTCTGGCGACCAAAATAGTTTGACGTTATAAACCTCATTTTGCGGGTTGTTCGTCAAATTTTTGATGTTGGTGCCATCGGCATTAATTGTGTAAATTTGCTGTTTCGGATAAGCGCCGAACAGGAAAGCAATTTTTGTGCGATCGGGCGACCAAACAAGTTCACTTCCGCCGGATACATATTCCCCGGAACTTTTAGTTAGTTTGGTCATGCCCGAACCGTCCGCATTCATTTTGTAGATATTTTTATCCTTGACAAATGCTACCTGCTGACCGTCGGGTGAAAGGTAAAATCCTGATGAAATTTCTGTTTTAGGCGGATATCCTCCTACTTCCAAATTCCTAACTAATTTAGTTCCTTTAATACCAGAAGTGTCGCTTGTATAAATTGATTGACTGCCGGGAGAATCTGAGGTAAAACCGTCGCAAGAACGGGCAAAAATAAATTTCTGGCTGTTGGAAAACCAAGCTATTTCAAAATTAGCTGCTTTGCAAGCATCCCCAGCAAACTGTTTAGTTAGCCCGGAACCGTCAGCCTTGACTGTATAAATGTCAGTGTCTCCGCTAACGAAAGCCAATCGCTGGCCATTGGGCGACCAAACTAGCGTGTAGCTAACATCTATGTTTGGTGCAAGTTCGCGGCGGGCCAAACTGGTAGCATTGACTGCAAATAAATTGTTTCTGGGCTCGCTGCCGCGCCTCTGGAGAGCGGTAAACGCTAGAATCATTGGTTTTTGAGCTGCGGGTGTTCCGGGGCTGTGAAGGCTCAAAAACAAGCAGATTAAAAGTGTTAGTGAAAATACGCCGATCGCCCAAAACCCCCATAACTTATTGAACCTGAAAAGTTGCAGAATTTGCAACCAGTTGTTCACGATCGGGGAAGATGCCCGTCCCACACTCAACTGAAACTCTTGTGGAACGGGCATCTTGCCTGTTCCATACCGCTGCGGGAAATCCAAGTTAAAACGCATTCTATTGATTCATCTGCTAATTTTTAAAGTGTTTGTCTGTCGATATGTCTTGATAGCCTCAAACTCTGTTTAATTCTGCCAATAATTAGCTCGAACATTTTTTTGCGGGACGGATTCTTGCTGCTGGGTGGCATCCCTAGCTCGCAACACATCAAGTTCAAGTCAGTTGCACTCATTGCCAACAACTTTTGCCTCACCTCTTCTTCATTACCATTCTTAGCTTGTAAACGCAGTTCTTCATAAACTTCTAGAACATTTTTCGCCGATAAATTAGCAGGTTTATTAACATCAGCACTACTGGAAATATCCAAACTTTTTGAGCCAGCAGAAATCACTCCCCGCTTGACTTGAGTTTCAAGCCTGGTTAATTTTCTAGAAACGTCCCGCAAGATTTCCTTAAGTTCGCCAATTTCCTCAACTAACCCCCCGCTTTCTTGTTCAGAAGCAGCCAAAATTTCTTTTTTACTCATTTCAGATACTCCTCACACTCGCGCCATAGTTTTTCAAATTCTCTAACTAATTCTCGCGGCAGTTCTCCCTCATTAATCGCCCGTTTTAGCCCGACGCTTTCACGAATAGTCGATTCTAAAAATCTAACTTCTATGTTATTATCTTTTGATATCTCATCGCAAAGTCTCTTTACTTCTCTCATGTAAAACTGAACTTCATTTGTCAGCAATCCTCCATAGGTTTTAGCTTTATTCATAAAGACTGCTATCTTGGGAAACGGATAAGGCTCAATCCGCTTCTGAAGCGAGTTTAAAACTAAACTCAATCCCCTAGAACCAAAATAATCGGGATTGACGGGAATTAATATTAAGTCGCAGCAAGAGAGTACGCTGTAGGTGAGGAGACTGAAGGAAGGCGAACAATCAAAAAGCATCAAGTCGTATTTCGGGAGATTGGTAGAGTTAGCGATTTTGCCGATGAATCTGCGGATGAAGTCTTTAACACTTTTTCCCTCAAATCCATCGATATCCAACCAATACAATTCTTCTACTGAAGGGACAAAATGCAACTGTTCGTCAATCTGATAGATGGTGTCGAAACCAACGGGAAATTTAAAGTTTTGTCCGGCTTTTTTAAAGACTTCTAGAGCGTCGTAAATTGTAAGTCTATGCTTGAGAGATTGTTCGTACCACTTACCAAACTTGTCATCTAAATGACCCGTATTTTCGTTAAGTCCGATCGCCTCTGTGAGCGACATTTGCGGATCTAAGTCTAACATCAAGACTTCTAAGTCGGTTCCTTGGGATATAATATTTCCCAGACTCCAAGTGACGGTGGTCTTTCCGACACCGCCTTTGAAGTTGATTACGGCTATTGATTTAGGACTCATGGCTAGTTTTGTTGGGATTTTGCTCAAATATAAATTAAAACATATTGTGGCGGTTAGTCGATCGCGCGATCCGGCATCAGCCCGATCTGCCAATTGACATCAAAGGTAGACTAGAATAAAGAAATATATAATAAAATAAATAGGACATTATGTCAAATCAACTGACTCATTTGCAAATTAGTCTGATATCAACCATATAGATTATAGTCAATGAGTTAGATTGGAATTTTGCAACCGCAGATAGTAGCGGATGAACACAGATGGACGCTGATGGTATTTTATCTGTGTTTATCTGCCTGTATCTGCGGTTAAAAAACATTCTTATTGTTTCTGGTTGCTATGGATATAAAGATGCTGAAAGAATTGGACTCCCAGCAACAGATTACTTAAAAAAGCCATGTACTTTGGATAATATATAATTTTTTTAAGTTCGGGCAGGTTTTTTGCCCTAAAAAATAAGGTGCGCCTCGGCGCACCCTACAATATGTTTTGCCTATAAAATGTAAGGTGCTATTCGGCGCACCCTACAAGTTGTTTTAGCGTTTCACCAACTTCTTAGAAACCTTGCGCAAGCGAATTGATTTTGGTGTTACCTCCACCAATTCATCCTGGCCGATGTACTCCAAAGCGCGTTCCAAACTCATATCGACTGGTGCTTGCAATTGCGCCAATTCTTCACCGCCAGATGCGCGGTGGTTTGTCAACTGCTTCGACTTGCAAATATTCAGCTCCATGTCTTCATCTCGGTTGTTTTCTCCGATAATCATCCCTCTGTAAACCTTGGTTCCAGGGGTAATGAAAAATACGCCACGGTCTTCAGCATTTTTCAGTGAATAAGTAGTTGCAATTCCTTCTTCAAAGGAAATCAATACTCCGTTGCGACGGGCGATAATTTCTCCACCGAGGGGGCGATAGTCGAGGAAGCTGTGGTTCATAATTCCAGCGCCGCGAGTCAAGCGCATAAACTCGCCTCGGAATCCAATCAAACCGCGGGCGGGAACTGAAAATTCGATTTGGGTGCGACCGGTGCTGCTGACGTGCATATCTTGCATTTCTGCTTTCCGCTGACCGAGGCGTTCGATGCAGCCGCCGACTGCTTCTTCGGGTACGTCTAACACCAAACATTCAAAGGGTTCGCAGGGACGACCGCCGATTTCGCGGTAGATTACTTGCGGCTGGGATACTTGAAATTCGTATCCTTCGCGACGCATATTTTCGATCAGGATTCCGAGGTGGAGTTCGCCACGGCCGGATACGAGGAATTTGTCGGGAGATTCGGTTTCTTCGACGCGCAAGGCGACGTTGGTTTGGAGTTCTCGCATTAGCCGATCGCGAATTTGTCGCGATGTTACCAAACTACCTTCTTGACCGCAGAACGGCGAATCGTTCACAGAGAAAGTCATCTGCAAAGTTGGTTCGTCTACTTTAATTAAAGGTAGCGCTTGCGGGTCGTTGGGACAGGTAATTGTCTCGCCAATATACGCATCAGCAAAACCAGCAACGGCGACAAGATTACCAGCAGAAGATTCTGGGATATCAATCCGCTTCAGGCCTTCAAAGCCCATCAATTTGGTAATTTTTGATTTGACAAGCGCGCCGCTTTCTGTGATTAAGACTGCTTGTTGACCGATTCTAATCGTGCCGTTGTGGATGCGGCCGATGACGATGCGACCGACGTATTCTGAGTAATCTAAGGTGGTTACTTGCAGTTGTAGTGGCTTGTTGGGGTCGCCGACGGGGGGTGGTACGTGGTCGAGGATTTCTTCAAAGAGGGGCTTCATATCTACCCCTTCGTCTTCGAGGTGTTTTTTGGCGTAACCGCTTAAGCCAGAACCGAAGAGATAGGGAAATTCGCACTGATCGTCGTCAGCACCTAGTTCGAGGAACAGATCCAAAACTTTATCGACGGCTTTGTGGGGGTCGGCTCGCTCGCGATCGATCTTATTCACAAAGACGATCGGGCGCAGTCCTTTTTCTAGGGCTTTTTTGAGCACGAACCGCGTTTGCGGCATCGGGCCTTCGTTGGCGTCTACGATCAGCAGACAGCCGTCAACCATGCCGAGAACTCGTTCGACTTCTCCGCCGAAGTCCGCGTGTCCCGGGGTATCGACGATGTTGATCAGGGTTTCTCCGTACCTGACGGCGGTGTTTTTGGAAAGGATGGTAATGCCACGTTCGCGCTCGATGTCGTTCGAGTCCATGACGCAATCTGGGATTTCTTCCCCTTCGCGGAAGATCCCGGACTGTCTGAGGAGAGCGTCCACAAGGGTGGTTTTGCCGTGATCGACGTGAGCAATGATGGCGACGTTGCGAATGGGAAGACTCATAATGCGTCTGGAACGTTAAACGGATCTAACTAAAGATTTCTTAATAATTGTAGCGCATGGAGTCAAGGGCCGATCGGGCGCGGCTTTAAGATTGGAGTGCGAGCGTCGCTAGAATCAAGATTATGGAAGCGCAGCCGAGAGAAATGGAGCGTTACACCCCGCCTGAAGGCAGAGTTTTTTTCGATCGACGATCTTGAGTTGGCCCAGGTGAAGAAGGTGGGATAGGGGGCGATCGCCCGTATTAAGGTGAGGGTCCAAGTACGATCGACTTTATGGAAGTACAACCCTGAAATATTAAGCGTTAGAGCACGCCAGACGGCAAAGTTCCTTTCTCGGAGTGGTTAGACTTCCTGCGGGCTCTCAAGGCAAAATTTAAGATTGACCGGCGACTCGATCGAGTTGGGACTGGAAATTTCGGAGATTATCGAGCAGTCGGAGAAGGTGTCTATGAGTTGAGGATAATTTACGGCCCCGGCTATCGGGTCTATTTTGGACAAGTAGAAGAAACAATTGTACTTTTGTTGATAGGCGGGGATAAAAGCACTCAAGAGGAAGATATCCGGAAGGCTAAAACATACTGGGCAGATTACAGGAGTTAAGACAATGACAATGCCTAAGAGCTTACCTTATCACCCCTATAAAATTTCAAATCTCAAAGATCCGGCACATTCTGCTGGCTATCTTAGAGAGATACTTGAGGAGGAAAAAGGAGATTTGGAATTAGGAATCATGCGAAAAGCACTTCGAGATGTATTTGAGGCTCTGGGCCAACCAAATATGTATGCTGAAGAGGCCTCATTGCATTTGGAAAAATTAGATGCTTTGTTGTCGCAGAATGGAAGCACGACAATTTATGCTTTGGCCCATTGGCTGAAGGTTTTGGGATTGAAGTTAACAGTTGCGGTTCATGAAGGGGAGAAAGCGGAAGACGAAGGTTCTGTTGGTGGTGCTGAGTTGGCGGAAGTTGGTAATGTTTGATTTTGGGCGATCGAGCCTTAAGCTACTAATTAGACATTGACGGCGCTCGAAGCCCCATCGCTAAAGGAAGTAGCCGATCGCTCCGGGGTATCCTACAATACTGTTAAAAGTTATGCCCGATCGCCTGGTATGGCAATGGCTGACATCGGTGCTCTGCTAAAATTGGCCCGGACGTTTGATGTGTCGATCGAAGAATTGTTGGATTTTGTAGAACAACAGTAACAAATTACACTTAAAATAAACCAGCGCTACCAGCGCCAACCAGTTCGACCTCGCAGGGACGATCGACTGTGCGCCCAAGTAACAAATGCGAGAGTTGGCGGATGGGACGGGGCGAGGTCAGAAAGAGATGATATATTCTCAGCGGCAATTGTAGCTGTTCGATCGCCCATATCGGTCTACAATTTGTAACGTTGAGCCTTATTGAAGTGCAGGAGTGGAGCTGGCTTGGATAACGCTAGTCTGTCAAGAAAACCCCCGCAAGCCTCGGAGCTTGTCGCCGACGAAATTCCCGAAGCAGTGCGAGACCACCCATACCCAGAAGCAGGGCAGAGTCAGTCCAAGAAAAAAGGGCTGATTTGGAAACTGCTAGGGTTGGCCGCACTAGCCTGTGGGGTCAGCATCTGGCTGCACCTCAACTTTAACTTGTTTCCAACCACCAGTCAGGCAGAGCCAACTCAACAAAACTCAGCGCCGACAAGTTCCGCATCTCCGTCTGTCGCGAGTCCAGCTAGCACCCCTAAAGTCCCCACAACCCCAGACAACCTCCTGGGACACTTGCCGTACCCAGAAGCACCAGCCAAAGACTTGGTAGGCGTCACCTCCGACGGTAGCGTCAAACTCCGCACCTCAGCAGCAGCAAAATATCAAGAAATGGCCAACGCCGCAGCGGCATCAGGCATCTACTTCGCTCCCATATCCGGCTTTCGCTCCCTGCAAGACCAACAGCACGTATTTTTTGACGTGAAAGCCGAACGCAGGCAAAACGCCAGTAAGCGAGCCGAAGTGAGTGCCCCTCCAGGTTATAGCGAACACCACACCGGTTACGCGATCGACATCGGCGACGGCAGCGCCCCGGAACACAACCTCAGCCCCAGTTTTGAAAATACCGAAGCATTCAAGTGGTTAGAAGCCAACGCGGTCGCCTTCAGCTTTGAAATGTCCTTCCCCAAAAACAATCGCCAAGGCGTCAGTTACGAGCCTTGGCATTGGCGGTTTGTGGGCGACAAGCAAAGCCTCGAAACTTTCTACAAAGCTCATTCCATGAAAAAGTAGAGGGAAGAAGGAAGAAGGAAGAAGGAAGAAGGAAGATTTTCCACATCTCCGGCTTTGCCACTCTCCCATTCTCCCACTGCCCCACTCTACCCACTCTGCCCTTCCCCCACTCCTCCACTCCCCCACTCCGTTGAGCCAAACTCGTGATTGCAATCTATCCAGGCAGCTTTGACCCCATTACCTTCGGTCACGCAGACATTATCGAGCGGGGATCTAAACTGTTTGACCGGGTAATTGTTACCGTAGTCAGAAACCCCAGCAAAACCCCTCTCTTCACCGTAGAGGAACGGATCGAGCAGATCCTGCGGTCTACCCAACACTTGCCAAATGTAGAAGTAGACAGTTTTGAGGGTTTGACAGTAAACTATGCTAAGATTCGACAAGCCAAAGTGCTGCTGCGGGGGCTCCGGGTATTAACAGATTTTGAAATGGAACTCCAGATGGCCCACACCAATAAAACCCTTCTGGGTGAAATTGAAACAGTTTTTTTGGCAACTTCTAACGAGTACAGCTTTTTAAGTAGTAGTGTAGTTAAAGAAATAGCCAAGTTTGGTGGCTCCGTAGATCATCTTGTTCCGAAACACGTCGCCCTAGATATTTACAAATGTTACGCCAGCAGGAACCAACTCGCATCGAACCCGACAGTACCGGCATCAGCACTGAGAACGAACCACCTCAGAACACAGCCGCCTTCGGAGATCCCACCCGAACCGCAGGAGTAGACATCCAGCGGGAATTGAACAGGCTTGAGGAAATTGTTCTCGACAGCCCGCGAATTCCCATGACCAGACGCACTCTGGTGGATGAAGAACAGTTGCTCGATCAGTTAGACTTGGTGAGGTTAAATTTGCCGATCGCCTTTCAGGAAGCCGAGACGATCATCCGGCACAAAGACGACTTGCTTCAAGAGGCGGAACTTTACGCTCAGGAAGTGATAGAAGCAGCAGAACAGAGAGCAGCAGAAATTTTAAACGATATGGGCCTGCTTCAGCAGGCGAAGATAGAGGCAGATCAGTTGCGGCAGCAAGTTTTGCTCGACTGTGAGGCCATTCAGCAGGCCACGCTGGCGGAAGTCGAACAAATTCGCTACCAGGCTCAAGAGGAATTGGAGGAGATGAGAGTCAGGGCGATGGCTGAATGCGAGGAAATTCAAAACGGAGCCGATGATTATGCCGACCAAGTGCTCGATAATATCGAGCACAAGTTGAGCGATATGCTGCGCGTGATCCGCAACGGGCGCGATCAGTTGGATAGTGTTTCTGCGTCGCACATCCATCACAACAACGGTTAGCCAACAGTGAACTCATTGCTTGAAAATTTCTAAAAGTCTACCTAATTGAGGTAGATTTTTTTTCGCATTTTATCTAGCTAGCATTTGGGAATATTACCTGATAAGTGGAGTTAATTCGGAGGCATGGTTTCTCGGATCGTTTTTTAAACTATCTGCTCAAGGATACGCAATTTTGTTCGTATTATCGATCCTCGCATTTTCTAAGAGTATCGCACTTCCCAGTAGAGCATCGGGGTTAGTCAAAATATTGCCTGCTTATTCATTCCCTATATATCTCCTGGATTCGACAGTAGTGAAATATGTGTTGTTAGTGTTTTATAAGTTTATTGACCCGGTAAATCCCCTGCTGAAGCTCGGCTTTTTAGTTACGGGGACTTTGTTAGGTTGTTGGGCGATTATTTACCTGTTGGAAAAAGTTTTTCCCAAAAATTACAGGCAGTACATTTTGGGAGTTTAATCTAATTTGGTGTTTCAGCGGATGTCTTCATAAAACTGCTTGAGATACCTTGGAGAAACGCCAAAACCCCACAAAAAACCAATCGAAAGATAGATCGCAATAGCTTTAAATTCGCCCCAATTCGCAACTCGCCGATCGCTACTTTCCACTACCCGATTGACTAACTTAAGTTTCCCCCGCCGCACTAACTTCAAACACAAATCCGCTTCCTCCATAATTGGCAGCGCAGCATCAAAACCCTGGCATTCCCAAAAATCGGTACGGCGACAAAAAATAACTTGATCGCCAAACAGCAGGCGCAATCCTTGGAAAAATAAATGAGGTCGAAATAACAGCGGCGCGTAATAAGTTTTCAGGTAATTGTGGAGGGAAAAACCCCATCTTGTTTGCTGCGAACCAGTCATCAGGGAGATAAACCCGCCGCCCACAATTTCGGCATCGGACAATGTTTTCTGGATGACTGCTACAATGTCGTCGGGAACTAAAGTATCGGCGTGCAGAAAGCACAGTATTTCACCGGTGGCGACTTGAGCACCTAAATTCATTTGCAGGGATCGTCCGGCTATACTGCTAGAAATAACGCGGGTGGCGGCGGAAAGTGCGATCGCCACTGTTTCGTCTTGACTGCCGCCGTCTACCACCAACACTTCCCAAGCGGGAGGATTAAGGATGCTGAGTTGGCGGAGGGTGCGTTGCAGACAAGTCGCTTCGTTGAGGGCTGGGATGATAATAGAAACGCGATCCATCTGGTTGAAATTTATGCCAGAGCTATTATAATAAAAAACTGTGGCGATTCACAACTAACGATAAAATAGAACTTACGCGCGCGGATTCAGGAACCTGGTGTCTGCCTGCGAATTTGTCACGAAACCTCGGTTTTTTTACAAAAATTAGGTGTATAGGCGTCCTATAAAATCCCGCAAATGTGCAATCGCCATATATATTTTCCACTAATCAGGACTGAGAAAATCGTGCAGAAAACAGAAGTAAAAAATGATTTAGAATTTTATGAGGAAAATGCCGATAATTGGTGGGACGAAAATGCTAAAATTTATGCTTTATACCACCTAAACAAACCCAGATTTGAGTTTTTCGACAGACACGCGACTAATTGGCAAGGGCTGAAAACCTTAGATGTCGGGTGCGGCGGCGGCTTTTCTTGCGAGTTTATGGCCGAGAGAGGTGCTATTGTTTCTGGAATAGATCGATCGGACAAATGTATTGTAGCCGCTCAAAATCACGCAGTTACCAGCGGTTTTGAGATTGACTACAGGCAAGGCTTTGCCGAAAATATGCCCTACGACGACAATACCTTTGATGTTGTAATCTGCGTGGATGTTTTGGAACACGTGGCCGATTACAAAAAAGTTGTGTCTGAGGTGCACAGGATTCTCAAGCCTGGGGGACTGTTCTTTTTTGATACAATCAACCGAACTTTTTCCTCGCAAATTGTGATGATTGGACTGATGGAAAATATTTTGCAGGAAATTAGGCGGGGCGTTCACGATTGGGAAAAATTTATTACCCCGGAGGAACTATCTGTGGTAATGCAGGATATTGGTTTTGGCAATATTCAAATTAAAGGTTTTGATATGTTTGGCGAAATTGGCGCTATGTTAGCCGAGATGCACGGTTTTTGGGAAGATTTTACACGCGGAAAGCAGGTATTTCCTTCAACGCAGATTTTTAAGCAAGTATCTGAAACTCTAACATCTAATCTCGCTAACTATATGGATTACAAAAAGTCTGGGTTGTTTAAAATCCAAATTAATGAGGATAAGTCGATTATGTATGTTGGCGTAGGGACGAAGAATTAGTGTGTTGACTGTTGACTGTTGGCTGTTGACTTTTGGTGGTGGGCTGTTAACTGTTGACTGATGTAGAACTTACGGATAAATACTAAAGAAACCGGGTTTTTCATCAGTGTGAAAGGCCGGGATGCAATATTTTGGTCCATCAAACCCGGTTTCTGCGTAAGTCCTATGATGAATGATGAGTGTTTTAAAATTAAATGATAATAATTAGCAATTATTTTGGTGGGAACCGGATCGCCCATCGCAGTTTTTTTGACCCAAATGACCGCCCTGTCTCAATCTACGGGTGCAGCCGCTGCTTTTAAACCCAGATACATAGCTTATTGCAACAAAACTTAATGTTGAGCTATTGACAATTTATCTAGATTGCATGGTAGCTTATTGAATATTAATTGCAATAACTGCCGGAAGTTAACAGTACCTGGAGGTCAATCACCGTGACAGCAGCAATAGTTTCCGCGTCAGCCTCGCCAATCAGCGACGGACAACCAGCCGACAGCCAAAAACTGATGAGTTTGGGTAAAAATTCCGAAATACCTGACCTCGATAAGTTTAAAGATGTAACCATCGCCGTCTTAGAAGGAGTGGGAACTCTCACGGTATGCGATCAAACAGTCACTTTAACACCGGGAGTATTTGTGTTTGTACCCGCCGGCATCCCGCGCAGTCTAAAAGTACAAACGACGCTGAATTTGTTACTAATTGACTGCGAACCAGACCCCGATCTGAGTGAGTCAGCTTGGTTAATGAATTTTCAACTTTAAGCAGATGAAAAAACAGTGTCCTTGCTGCCTTGACTCCCTAATTTCTCAGGTTCGCCACAACCGTGTCTACTGTTTTTGTCTGAATTGCAGGCAGGAAATGCCAAATCCTGACTCAAAAAAAATAATTCTCAAGCACTATCAAATTTCACCTTCGGAGTAACAATGTCGAAATCAATTGGTCTTTTCTACGGAACTACAACTGGGAAAACTGAGTCTGTAGCTGAAATGATTCGAGATGAATTTGGTGGCGATATCGTGACCTTGCACGATATCGGCAGCGTTGAAAATGATGATTTTGCGGCATACGAATGTCTGATTATCGCTTGTCCTACTTGGAATATCGGCGAACTGCAAAGCGACTGGGAAGGTTTTTGGCCTGAACTTGATGATATTGATTTTAGTGGCAAAAAAGTAGCTTATGTGGGAACTGGCGACCAAGAAGGCTACCCAGATAATTTTATGGATGCAATGGGGATTTTGGCTGAAAAGATTTCTGAACAGGGCGGTGAAACAGTTGGTTATTGGCCGATAGATGGCTATGATTTTAATGAGTCTAAAGCTGTAGTTGATGGCAAGTTTTTGGGTCTTGCTATTGATGAAGACAACCAATCCGCTCTGACGGAATCGCGCATCAAATCTTGGGTATCTCAACTCAAGAGAGAATTTAGCTTGTAGACTTCACGGTAGGGCGGGTTTGGCAATTAGATGATGTGCGACAATCAAAATTACGCACTTAACCCGCCCCGAAAATCTAGCAAATACAGCGGTTCTCAAAAAAGTGAGGTATGCCCTATGTCCTATGCCCTATAGTACCTCATCTTTCTGAGAAAGGCTATAAATTATAATTGTGAATAACTCGATATCCAACTTAAAATAAATGAAGTTTAGTTCAGATGACGTACTTTGGTTAAGTGTAAGTCCGAGTTTGCAATTCTTCGATCGATCGCTGCTTTCCTACTTAAATGCTTCTGTACCCGTGCAGATATGGGAATACCAACAAACTGAAGACGAAGCTTGCTCTTTAGATATGGCTGTTGAACTTTTGCACGATTTTTTAACATTGCGCGATCGCCCAATTCATCTCATTGGCCACAGTACCAGCGGATTAGTTGGTTTAATGTATGCGCGCCGCTATCCTCACAAAGTACGTTCTTTGGGACTTTTATCTGTGGGTTTGCCATCTGCTATTAATTGGCAAGCACATTACTATACGTATCTTTCAGCTTTTCCCCGGAGTCGCAAACAAGTTTTGAATCAAATAGTAGGCGATATGCTGGGATGCCAAAATCAAATTATCCATCAAAAATTAATATCATATTTTGAGGATGACTTAGCCTCTTCTCCTTGTCCTCACTCCTTATTTAGGATTAGTAATTCCCACGATGAAGGTGTAGAAGTACCTTTGTTAATATGCAGCAGCAAAACAGATTTTCTGGTATCTCCTGTTGTAATGCGTCGCTGGTCGAAATTTCTTAAAAAAGGATCTCGGCTTTGGGAATGTCAAGACGGTAGACATTTCTTTCACCACTTCTATCCAGAAAAAGTGGGCGAAGAAATACTAAATTTTTGGCTATCTGTACACAACCACCCAGCAATTTTAAATTTTAAGTGTTAGGTGAAGCTTGCTATTCGTTGTTCAATTTCTCGAAACTTAATGTGGCAAATACTAGATTAATTTCGGTAAGTTATGGCAATTTTTGCATATCGGCTTCTACTTTTTTGGCGCCGTTGTCCCAGTCCATGCTGCCAATTTTATTTGCTAGAATTTTGAGGTATGGAGTTTGAGTTATCCTCAGTCTCTTTTTGAAATTTGAGAATAATTGTAAAAAATATTTAAATTATATTCAGATGTTTTAGTAAATGGTAGGCTAATTTTATTTGATTTGTTAATCAGTTTTTTTTTGAATGAACCGAAGAGGTGATATTAACGCAGAGTAAGGTAATAATAGATTTAACAGAAATTATTAGCCACGATTATAAAGTATATTAACATTAGGTTAAGAAACTCAGCCTTAGCCTGGGCAGAGGGATACTAAGTATCGATCAAATTTTAATGACTCGCCCGAACTCCTAAAATAGCGATCGAGCAAGCATATATACTTAAATGTTAGGGCGGACAGAGTGGCATCGCCCCTACCGATTCACAATTTATCAAGAATTATGCCAGCAAGTTTTCTGCCAAAATCGATCGCACAACTCACAGAATCTACCTCAATTGCCTTAGCCCAAAGCATTCAACGAGAGGCAATTACTACTCCCCTATCTTCTGGACCAATTGCCACAACCTACGTACGCCAAGGCAGCGGCAACACCCCAATTTTGCTAATTCACGGCTTCGACAGTTCTTTGTTTGAATTCCGCCGCCTGTTGCCGCTGCTGGCTGCCGAAAATGAAACTTGGGCGGTTGATTTGTTGGGTTTCGGATTTACAGAAAGATCGCCAGGTTTGGCCTTCAGCGCGAGGGCAATTGAAAGTCATCTTTACTATTTTTGGAAAACGCTAATTTCGCAGCCTGTAATCTTAGTCGGTGCTTCAATGGGAGGTGCAGCCGCAATTGATTTTACTCTCAATTATCCCGAAGCTGTGAAACAATTAGTGTTAATAGATAGCGCAGGTTTTGCCATCAGTTCTAATAAGGGAAAGTTTTTAATTCCTCCTTTAGGATATCTGGCAACTTCATTTTTACGCAATCCCAAAATTCGCCAGCGAATTAGCGTCAATGCTTATTTCGATAAAAATTTGGCTTCTCAAGACGCTCAAACTTGTGCTGCTTTGCACTTGGAAATGCCCAACTGGAATCAAGCTTTAATTGCGTTTACCAAAAGTGGCGGTTACGGAGGTTTTGGGGAAAAATTATCGCACATTCAGCAGCAGACGCTGATTTTGTGGGGAAAACAAGACCGGATTTTGGGGACGGCGGATGCGGAAAAGTTTGCAAGGGCGATCGCAAATTCTCAACTAATTTGGATACCTGACTGCGGGCACGTTCCCCACTTAGAAAAGCCACAGACTACCGCCCAGCATATTTTAGAATTCATCACCAAAGGCGGACTCACGCAAAAAAATTAAACATAGGGTGCGCTGGGGCGCACCTTACATATATGTTTTCCGTGGAACATTTGGTATAGTTTGAGGTCCAATAGACAGGTTTCAAACTTTGGGCAAATACTTTTGTACGATCGTCCATCCTGTGAGCAACACAGTAACAAATCCCCCACACAATGCCAAATTAGTGCCGATATGGAGGGGACGCGCCCAAGGATGTTTAGGACCAATTTGCAGCCCGCTTCCCACAGAAACCAACACCAAAGCCACAACAGCTAACCCCGCCGGTAAATGAGCCGAGTGACCCAAATTGCCGTAGTATCCTAGCGTACCAACTACACCAATTCCCAGCAGTAAAATTACCAAAGTCGCCATCCCCGCACCAGTGGCTAAATGAAAGGGACGCAGCCATTTTGGGCGCGGTTGTTTGGTACTCCTAGCGGCAAACATCCACGTTCCAGTAACGGCCAGCAACAGGTAAGCCAACAGGGAAACACCCATTGACCAAGCCGCTATTTTCCACAACCACAAGAAAGAAGGCAGATTCATCGGTTGCATCCCTAATTAGGATTTTCCACAAAAGGTTTCTTTCCGATTTTACCTGGACTTGAAAGCAAAAATGAATTATTTTGAGAGAAACTGCGATCGGACTATCCACAGATGGCATCAGTCTTGCCTGGAAGTCAAACGCACTTTCTCTGATACTCAGCTTAATTTACGCTAGAGATTGGTCGCTGCCATTTTTAGGAGCCACCTTCCCATTTTAGATTGGTGGTTTTGCTGTCCATGAAAGGCATTTTATAAAACCCTAATTTTTGTTCTAAGATTAATCGGAAAAAAGGCAAACCTTCAATCAAATATCTTTTCCACAACCTTCTCGGTTCACTTAACAGTCGGTACGCCCATTCTATGCCGACTTCGCTCATCCATTTGGGAGCTCTGGCTTTGCAACCAGCTTCAAAATCAATGGTTGCACCTACGGCTAAGAAAATTTTGACGTGTGTTAATTTGCTCCTGTATTTAACCAGCCATTTCTCTTGCTTGGGCGCTCCCACTCCTATAGCCAGAACTGTCGCTCCTGATTTATTGATCGCGTCAATTATTGTTTCACATTCTTCCTCATTTTTTTCAAAGCCAAAAGAAGGAGAAAGTGCTTCAACCACTATTTCTCTACCAATTTTTTGGTTAATTTTTTCCTGGGCTTGCCTAGCAATACCTTCAGCAGCTCCTAGCAAAAATATTTTAATTTTCTCGTTATCTTTGTGATACATATAAAATGCAGGGAACAAATCAGAACCAGAAATTTTTTCTTTGAGAGGAGTACCCAAAAACTTGGAGGCATACATCAATATTTGACTGTCGCAGACTCTATAAGTAGATGTATTGTAAGCTTCATAGAAGTCGCGGTCATACTGCAACTTAATCAAGTGATCTACATTGGGTGTAAATACCACACCACCTTCGCAGTCGAGTTTTTCAAACAACTCTGTGATTGACAAGTTATCTATCGAGACATTCAATAAATTAACTGTTTTCATTTATGATTCCCTTCCCAATTTATATTAAACTACAACTCAAACTATTATAACCCACAATTCAGTTTCGTGTTTTAACTACCTAGGTGCTTAGGTGAAGATACTTTTCTCAGTATATCCTCCTAAACCCTGCGTGTCTAGTGAGGATTTTTAAAGATTATGTAAAGAATCATCTCGTTTTAGAAAAAGTGTATAAAGCCCACTTTTAAGTTTATAAATCGCAACACAGTTTCAAGAAAAAAGCCATCCAGTGCTAATACTTGTTGAAGCATTGCAAATGATATCAAATCCGGTTGGCTCGCAATTATTCATCTCTGTGTTCTCTTCCTCTGTATTCTCTGCGTCAAGATCGGTTTAATCATTCCAATGCAACCGGATTTGATATGAATGTAAAAAAGAGTTTATGAGGTTAAAATTTTAACCGAGTGACAAATATCTGGCAACTTCAAAACTGCCTTTCATCCAAAAGTGGTAGATTTTTTAGTTTTTGTCTCCAGGGAAGGCAAGATAGTGTCAAGCTTGAAGTGAAGGATCGATCGCCTTCATAAAAATCATCCTGATTTTTGGTGAACCAGCGCCTGTCTTCTTGGTGGCGAACCGGTTTTCTTGGCCTTAAGACTTTCAGGAGCTTTTAAGACCAGACCCGCTATTCCTCCAGCAATCATCGCAAAAATCGGGTTAGTCATAGCGTTCAAAACACAGTCAAACACGTACATAGTTAAGGCTACTCCCAGGGCGGCTGCGGGTGCTACCTTGGGATTAGACCAGGTTCTGGCGGGATATTTAAACACGCAAAAGACAATAACAGGAAGTAATAATGAAGAAAATAAACTAACTAAACCGAGTGCACCGTTGACGCCAAAGGCAATAATCCATAAGCTGTCGGTGACCGAGATATCATTACCGTACTCGTCGTACACGCGGTTTCCGCCGGAATCTCCCCAGCCAAACATAAATCTTTGCCGCGCCTTTTCCCCCAATATCTCTTCATTGTCAAATCTAAACTTCAAAGAGGCGGCTCGTTCTTCGCCAAATACTGGAGTGATGAAATTAATCACGTCTTTGCTCGAAAATTGACCCGATGCAGCTACGTACAGATAAAACACTATATATGCAATTATCAAGAGCAAGGGCAAAGAGGTGCGAAACCACTTGGCAGAGAATAATACGAGCAACGCCATTGCAAATAAACTGTAGGCGCCCGTAGAACGGCACAGGAAAAAAGCGATAGTTAATATAATTGCTAAAGTCTTGATGTTACGGCCCATAAACTTTTTGAGCGTCCCAGTTTGCCAGAGCCAAAGAGCAATTAAGGCCGCTGTCATCATCCACAGGCCCACCATCAAACCGTGCTGCATAAATACTACCGGTCTCCACCCCCCCATACGCCTTGCTTGACCCCAGTCCTCAAAGGCATTGACCCCGTAAATCATTTGGTGCAGAATTGGGCCCCTAACCCCTTCAATTAAAGTAAAAGGAATGTAGGCCAACCCACCTGCAAAAATCCCGATCGCCAATTGTCGCAGCCCATCTAAATTACCTACATACAAGCGTCCTAAAAAATAAGGCAGACCCCAAGTAACGATTTGCTTGATAGTCGGAGAAAGCGGGCTGCCGCCATTACTAACTTGTGAAATAATTGGACACAAACACAAAATTACCATTGGCACGTCCAGCCAACCGGGCTTAAAAGATGTGAGGCGCGCAGGATCGTAGATAAGAGTCCCCAGCAAAATGCCGTAGCAAGCTGCGGAAATTTTTGTATACGGTGGCAGTAGGGGGATAGGATAAGAAGCTTGCGGCAAAAACAGCCAGGCTGCAACAAAACTTATAATTACCGCCCGCTGAGCCGGAAACCTCACAAACAGGTAAAAAACGACTGGAATAAAGCCGAACATAGCAAGTGGGATTAATGCAGCCATAGGTCTTTTTTGGCAGTAAAATTATAGAAAGACAACTCAATTGCCCAATAAAAATTCTCGCTTAAACGATCGCCCAACCCCAATCTTTTAAATCAACCTCAATTTTACGTCTTGTTCGTTAATTGTGCCTGACGTTCCAAAGCGGTGTATAGTGCCGCCTCGAAGAGATTAATTCCATCCTCCCCAGTATCATTTATCACCTTTTCTCAAGCAGTCTCGGACATTGCGCGCCATTCGGCATCAGGCAAGTGACAAATCTCCTCGATCGCTTTTGCCATATCCTCTGGGTCTTCTGGCTTGACAAGTATGCCACCCCCGCCAGCAGGAGTGGCGATGACTGGAGTGCCACAACCCATAGCTTCTAAAATTGGCAAGCCGAAGCCTTCGGAGCTGCTGGAAAACGGCCAAGCATCGCATTTGCTGTAAAAATCTTTTAGTTGGTCTTGAGTAGGTGCTTTATTATACTCCGTGCCATCCGACCGCAAATTGGGAGGAGGAGTATGGCCGGAACCAAAAGCAACTAAAGGAAGATTGGGAAATTTTTTAGCAGCTATAGAGAAAGCTTTCAGGGCACTATCGCAGCCTTTCCAGGGAGTTGTAGTATAGTACATCCCGACTGTGGGAACTAATTGCTTGCCTCGCGGCTGCTTCGCTCGGGACTGGGGGTCGTAAAACTGTTTGGTGTCCACCGTAGGAGGGACAAGAGATACAGACAAATCGCCGTATTCATTCCGAGCTATGTCGGCCAGCCACTGGGCCACAGCGATTTTGTGCCTCGGCAGCCGCCAAGTTGCCTCTACTCGACCTTTTGGTACGTAGTCAAAAGCCTCATAATCTTGGAGAAAATATACTTTCGTTCCTTGGCTGGGAGAGAGTTTTGCCACCCACTCGGCATTTTCCCACCAAGTAGCCATGACAATATGGGCATTACGTACATCAAGGTCAGTAATTGGACGGTTGGTTTCGATAACTCGACTTTTGAGATCCACTTTATCAAAGTGAGACTTTTGTGTCTTGGGAGCGGACTCCCAACCCCAACCCCTCAGCAGCGATCGCAATTTTTGGAGCAAAGTCGGTTGCAGCGGGGGCATAGAGACGATAAATATTTTGTGTCCTCGCTTTTGGAGAAGTTCTGTGTAGATAGATAACACCCTCATACCCCCTTTAAGACTCAGGGTAGGCAGGACAAAAGTAATTTTCATATAGATACGGAAGATTGATACTGGTTAAAACTCCTCCATTCCATAACTGCAAGTTGGCACTTACCAGCCTCTGTTTGGGTTGGGTGCGCGGTGGGGATCTCTGCTGGAGGCGATCGTAACTCGATAGTCGAGCCGATCTTACTTTGTCGTCAGGGACTTTCCCCAACTACAAATCGGCAGATGTTTGACGACTACACAAGTTTAACCTGTAACGGAGGCAGCCTTAAAACCTCCGTTGCACTCTGGTTCAGAGTTTGGCAGATCAATTAATTTATAACCAGTATTCCCTCGTAGCTGCGGTTAGAATTCGTCTCTAGACTGCTGGGTAGAAAACAGGACAGGGGCGATTTTATTTGTGGCAGAACCACCCCACCAAACTATATTGAGTTTCTCCCCAGAATCCGGCGCCGAAAACGCCCGTAGCGCCGAATTGCAAATGGCGGCGCGGCACTTAGCATCCAACCGCCAATTTTTCGTAGGGAGAAAAGGAATCTACGTTAACGTCTCGGTCTTTAGATTTGTCTACAGCAACTTTCAATGCCGCTTCAAAATGATCCGTGGCATCTTCCCAAGTATAATTGTTCACCTTGGCATAGGCGGCTTCCGACATGGCTTGCCACTTGGAATTTGGCATCTGACAGATACGCTCTATGGCTTTTGCCATTTCTTCGGGATCTTCTGGTCTTACAAGTATGCCACTACCGCCGCTCAAAATTTCAGGAGCAGCGCCTGCTGGGGTACTGATGACGGGAGTGCGGCACGCCATCGCTTCGATAATGGGCAAGCCGAAGCCTTCTGAGCGGCTCGCCAGCAGCCAAGCATCGCATTTGCTGTAATAGTCTTTGATTTTGTCTTGGTCGGGTTGAATTACATACTCGGCATTGGCCGGTAAGGGCAATTCCGAGGATGGGGCCCCTGTACCGAAGGCAACCAGACGCAGGTTGGGGATATTTTCTGCAGCTCGGGAAAAAGCTTTGAGGGCGATGTCGGTTCCTTTCCAGTAGATTGTAGAGTACATTAGGCCAACTGTAGGAACCGATTGTTTGTTGCGAGGACAGGCGTAAAATTGCTTGGTGTCCACGGTAGGAGGAGCTAAGGAAACTTCGCGATCGCCATATTTAGTCCGAGCTAGATCAACTAACCACTTAGAGATCGTAATTTTGTGCATGGGCAGCATCCAAGTTGCTTCTACTCTACCTTGAGGTAGATAGTCAAAAATTTCGTGGTGCTGGATAAAATAAGCTTTTGCTCCTTTTCTAGGAGAGAGTTTGGCTACCCACTCGGCGGTTTCCCACCAGGTGGCAACTACTACGTCAGCGTCAGGTACATCTTTGTCTTCTACCGGGCGGTAGCGATCGGTAATTTTGTGTTCTACACCTAAGTTATCGAAAAATGAGGGTTCGTTTTCAGGTGTGGAAATCCAACCGCGCCCCCGCAGCAGCGACTTGACTTGCTGGCGCATACTCGGTTGCGGGTGGGGTAAAGAGATGACGAACACGGAGTGTCCTCGCTTTCTCAAACGTTCTGCGAAAATAGATACTACTCGTATTCCACCAGCCAGAGACACAGTAGGAAGCACAAAGGTGATTTTCATTTTTAAGTCCCGCTGACGACTTTAACTCGCTTTCGGCGCTGCTACCAGCGCTGATGTTAGAGCCTAAAAGGAAAGAGGGGCGGGTGAATATTAATTACCGCTTTCCTGGTGTGTAAATAGAATGCAACCGATCAACTGTTTGCAACACCCCAATATGTATCTGCCAAAAGTTCACTGTCATTGCATTGATAATAAGGATTGATGTGCTCGCGAAACAGTTCCCAGAGGGATAATTTTCAGGTCTGCGAAAGTTCCTCCTAAAGATAGATACCTAATCAAATATGAGCTTTGTTCGCGACAAACACCAAGCTCGACAACACCCTCTGTTCAAGATAACATCATTTGCTATCCAACAGACAGGGATGTACGGGAAACCGAATATTAGCCAACTTTTAAGGTGGGAGATAAAGGTAGCATTAGCAACAATATTCAGTAGATTGAAATCGCCTTTGGCAAAATTTTATACAGATTCCAGAGGGGAATTCTTACCTGGAGAATGTTAATTGCCCCATTGAACTAACAGATATAAATACCAATCAGTAACTGTAATTTTTTGGTAACTGTGCTGTCGGTATTGCTTGATACAAGCTCCTAGTTTGTCAAAATTCAGAGATGGTGGTTTTCTCAGATACCTGCAGGGGCGCGATCGCGCGAATGACCGTTGTGGACGTGCGAATAAGGCGAGAAACCCTGTTTTTCAAGAGATATCCCTCGCCCTCAGTTGTCGTATGTTCCTGAAAAAAGATGGTTGAGGCGTCCACTGTCTGAAAAAATAGGTTTCCCAATCGTGCTACAGAACATAGAGTTTCACAGATATAAATTTAATGAGGTGCCTGAGTTTTAAATGTGTTAATAAAAGGCGATCGCATGAAAAAGTTCCCAAAAGAGACTGTCACTGCGGAGCCGAGTATATGTAGCATCCCTGCCCAAGTCGTGTATAAGTAATTACCGTAAAAAAAATCAGTAGCAAATGATCACATGACCCTATCAAGATCAAAAGAACACTCAAGGTTAATCGGCCTATATTGTGTACACCTTAACTCCTAAGCAGTAGCAGCCGCTTCGTGGTATGTATCAAACGATTTCGCGTACAAAAAATTTCATGTTATGAAATCATCATTTTTCCTGACTTTGCTATTCTGGATGACCATCGGTGTGTTCTGGGGGCCCGGCCGCCGATGCTTGCAGCGATATGTTCGCCAGTTTTCATGGAGCTAAAATTATGCGATGCCAGCAAAACCAAACCTAGAATTAAAATCAGATGCCTTAACGAAAAGCATCTTCCGGTGGGAAGATATGAACGTTCGATTATTGCACAGCATCAGTCAAGAACCCAGTACAATCAGCATGAATGCCAGCAAACACTTGTCGCTGCTAGTTGGCATTAACCGCAGCTACAGCCACATATACCTTGCAAAAGCTTACAATTTATCAGGGTGCATTATCGCCTGCGGCAGTAGCACGCCGCCCGGATGATGGGGGGAGATATTAATCTGGAGAGTGAGTTGGGCAAAAGGTCAATTTTTACTGTATAATTGCCAGGAATAGTCGCTGAAAAAGCAGCTAGTTAAAGAGGATTTGCCAACCAATACTTGCCAGGGCAAAATCTGCGATCGCGTGGCTGATATAACTAGGCCAAAGTGAACGGTAAGTTAGATAAGACTGAGACCAAATTATCCCGGCAGTGAAGACAGCTAAAGAACCTAAGATCACAGCCTGCCAGTCGCTGTAAGCTGCTATTACAAAAATGTGGTGGATCGTGAAAAATAGCGAACTCAGAAATATTGCTTTTGTTCCCGGTATGAGAATCTGGCACTTGTTGCAGACAAACCACCGCCAAGTAAATTCTTCAATCAGTGAGTTAACTAGCACAAAATATGCTTCTACAATTAAGTAAATAGTAGGGCTGCTAATACCTAATTGGTACGATTTTTCTTTAGCAACTACAGGATCGATCCAGTGCTGACCAAAAAGGCTATAGATACCCAGAATTACCGCAAACATGAATATTCCCCAAATAGCTCCAGCCAGCAATTCTTGGCGCTTGGGCAGGGATAAAAGCAGCTTTTCGCGATCGACAAAAACAGACCATGCGATCGGAAAAAGCAGCAACCAAACTTGACAAAAGACTGACAGTGTTTGTCCCCAGCTTCCAGGGGCAATATACAAGGCTGCTATGATACCCATACTAGCCGCAGGGACAAGCAGTGTTAGAGCCAATAGTGCTGTTTTGCGAGCGCCCATATCCAGCATTTTGCACGCTTCATTGGAAAATTGGATTAAGATCAAAGGTAAAATCTTGGTCACTGCAGACAGGCGCTACCACTTTCAAAAAACCAGGTAACAGTAGGGCGGGGCTCCAAACCTTTATGCAGTTATTCATTCTCCATTTTTCAATCTAAAATTTAAAATGGTATGAGTTTTGTGTCGCTTATAAAAGTGGTGCTTATTTGTGGCATCGAAAAATATGCAGTTGCATAAAATTGAAGACTCCGCCGTTAAAGGAGTTTTTGTGGCAAAAAAGTCTTTATTCAAGCACAATTTGATAATCTGTTGGCATTGGTGACTCGAAATACCATAATATGATTAAATCCCTAGTAGCTGTGTATTTTGGCTGAATGACGATCGCAATTGATTTTGGAACTAGCAACACCGTCGTCGCTCGCTGGAATCAAGTCCTCCAGCAGCCCGAAACTTTGAAATTACCGGGATTGTCGGCAATCTCGGCTCAAAATCCGCCCCTAATTCCCAGTTTACTCTACGTTGAGGACGCTGCTCAAAGTAAAGTCATACTCGGTCAGCAAGTCCGCGATCAAGGCCGGGATTTGAGTGGAGATTCTCGGTTTTTCCGCAATTTTAAGCGGGGAATTGGCACATCTGTTCAGGGTTTTGTGCCGGAACTTGACGGGCAACTTATTACTTTTGAACGAGTAGGTGAGTGGTATTTGAGCCAAATTGTGAATTCAATTCGCCAACTGCCCTTGCCCGTAGATTCTTTGATTTTTACTGTGCCGGTAGATAGTTTTGAAGCTTACCGCCATTGGTTGGGCAAAGTGTCACAATCTCTGCAAGTAGAACAGGTGCGGATGTTGGACGAACCTACGGCGGCTGCTTTGGGTTACGGTTTGGCCGATCGCGAAAATCTGTTAGTAATTGATTTCGGGGGCGGAACTCTAGACCTTTCTTTGGTGCGTTTGGACGCTTCCTCTGACAAAAAGCCCCTTGGTTTTATTCTGAAGTGGGGCGAAAAACTATTAGCTGAATCTTCATCGCAAAAAACAAAAGTTGCCCGGGTTTTGGCTAAAGCCGGACAAAATTTAGGCGGTTCTGATATTGATAATTGGCTGGTTGACTATTTTGTTAAAACAAAAGGGCTGGCAAAATCTCCGATAACAACGAGATTGGCCGAACGGTTAAAGATTCAGTTATCTTTAGTGAATCAGGCGGTTGAGGTTTATTTTGATGACGAAAATTTTGAGAGTTATGAATTAGAATTAGACCGCACTCGTTTTGAATCTATCCTTGCGGAACATCAGTTTTTTGACAAACTCGACGAGTGCATGAATCAAGTATTGCAGCAAGCGCGGCGTCAAGGCTTAGAAATTGGCGACATCGACGCAGTTTTGCTAGTTGGCGGTACTGTACAAATTCCCGCTGTCGGGCGTTGGGTGCAGCAATATTTCGATCCGGCCAAAATTCGCTGCGACAAACCCTTTGAGGCGATCGCCCAAGGTGCTCTGCAACTGAGTCAAGGGCTAGAAATCAAAGATTTTCTCTATCACAGTTACGGCATTCGCTACTGGAACCGCCGCGACAATTGCCACAGTTGGCACAGTTTAATCAAATCCGGCCAGTCCTATCCGATGAGCGAACCGGTAGAATTAGTCTTGGGAGCTTCTTTAGAAAATCAGCCAAGTATAGAATTAATTATCGGCGAATTGGGAGCGGAAACTGGCTGCACGGAGATATATTTTGACGGTGACAGGCTAATTACTCGCCAACTCGCGGGTCAAACATCGGTACAGCCCTTAAATGATAAAGAAGGAGCACGCAGCATCGCGCAATTGACGCCACCTGGGTATCCGGGGAGCGATCGCATTAAAATCTTCTTCCGCGTTGACGAACAGCGCTTTTTGCGAATTACCGTGGAAGATTTGCTAACAAATGAAACTTTGTTAGAGGATAAACCCGTGGTGCAGCTAAGTTAAGGAGAGACGTTACAGGTAAGGTGCGCTTCGGCGCAACCTACTGATTGCGTTCAAAACAAATTGTTAAAAGCAGATGAACTACAAACTAGAATGTCCACTCTCTCCAGAACTAGAAAAGTATCGCGACAGAATCGAAGCTACCATTAAACCTTACATCGAAATTCAAACCCAGAATAATGATGACGTTAATTGGTGGCAGAGTAAATTTGGGAGATTGCCTTATTTACCTAAAGGCTTTGAATATCCCAAAACTTCTGACGGTAAATATTTATTTTTGCTAGCGCAACTCAACTTTGATGAAATACCGCCTTTAGATGGTTTTCCCGATCGCGGAATTTTGCAGTTTTATATAGCCGACGATGACCTATATGGTTTAGATTTAGGCACTTCCGCCGATGTAGATAATCCCACAGCCGAAGACAGATTCAAAATAATCTATTTTCCTCAGCCAGACTTCCAAGTTGAAAACATCATTACCAATTATGATTTTTTGCCAGAACTAGAAAATTTTCCTGTTCATGGCTGTTGCAGCTTGCAATTTACTAAAAAATATGCGCCGATTAGTACCAATGACTACCAATTTATTGAACTATTAGGAGAAGAAATTAACGAGTTATTTATGAACCATGAAATTGAGGATGAGTACCGAGAAATATCGAGTTCCTTTGGTCATAAAATAGGTGGTTATCCATATTTTACACAAGACGACGTAAGAAAATATAATAGTAACTCCGATCAAAAACAAAAGCCGGATATTCTTCTATTCCAAATGGATACCGATTGCAATGAGACAGTAGATATCATGTGGGGAGACAGTGGTGTAGGTAACTTTTTTATTGATGAATCAGCACTCAGAGAATTAGATTTTAGTAAAGTTTTATACAATTGGGATTGTTGTTAAAAGCAGCAGTTAAGTAAGCACACCTAAAAAAACATAATACCCAGAACCCCGACTTCTTTAAGAAGTCGGGGTTCTAACAGATTGAATAGTGTTTGACTATGCCCAATGCCCAATGCCCAATGCCCTAAACCTGAGATTTGTGCACCACCACCGGCGTTCCCACCGAGGCCCATTCAAATAGCCATTTAGCGTGATTGACAGCTACATTTGTGCAGCCGTGAGTAACGGGATTGCCAAACAAATTGTGCCAGTAAGCGCCGTGAATTGCCATGCCTCCGTCGTAATACATTGTATAAGGAACGTCGGGCACGTCGTAGTCATCCCCAGTCATTCTAGTAACGCGGTGTTTGGTTTGAACAGCAAAGGTTCCCGTGCGGGTGGGAGTCGATGATTTGCCGCTGGAAATAATCACCGCGTAAACAGGTGTATTTCCTTCCCAAGCTATTAACCTTTGTCTTGACAAATCTATTTCAATCCAGCGTTCGCTGGATTGCTGCAACAGCATAATTTTATTGGCAATTATGTTGTGCTGTTCGCTGGCAAATGCGGTCATTGAACCGCCGCAGAATGTAGCAAAAGTGAGGGCGCAGCCGGCAAATAAAGTTCCAGCGCGACGGAAGTAAGTTGAGTTGATAATGCTGTTCATTTCTCACACCTCGTACTATTTTAGATTTTAGATTTTAGATTTTAGATGGGCTTGTCCTATTTTAGATTTTAGATTTGAAATGTTGGATTGGGAAAGTGGACTTAACAAGTTGTTAAGTTTTGGGCGAGAGTTCGGGCAATTTGGACGATCGCACGCCAATCGCGATTTTCCACTAAGTGTTTAGGAAATAAGTCTCCGGCTAAACCCACGGCGATCGCCCCGGCGTCTATAAATACTTTCGCATTTTCCAACGTCACCCCGCCAGTGGGAATTAAAGGAATGTCTCCCAGGGGGCCTTGCAAGCTTTTCAGGTAAGCCGCGCCTCCCAAAGCCGATATCGGAAACACTTTAACGCAGGTAGCGCCCGCTTGCCACGCGGTGACAATTTCCGTGGGAGAAAAAGCACCAGGGACGATCGGCACTCCGGCGTCAACGGCTGTTTTAATCATCGCTACATCGGTGTGGGGAGTAAACAGAAATTGAGCGCCACTCTCTATTGCTTTTTGCAACTCTTCTAAGTTTAATAAAGTGCCGGTGCCAATACTAAAAGTAGGAAATTCCGACCGGAGTTCCGCAATTAATTCAGCGGCTTTGTGGGTGTTCCAAGTAATTTCAATAAACTGGATTCCGCCTGCTGCTACCGCTGATGCCATCTGCCAAGCAAGTTCCTTTTCTGAGGAACGGATGACTGCGATCGCCCGGTGTTTTTTTAGTAGTGTCAACCAAGATTGATGATTCATGCTAACTGATTTTGCCCCCAGCTAATTCAATAAAGTTCAGATCGGAAGACCGAGCGGTTGAAACCGCATCTATACAAACAAAACCCACCTCCGTGGGTTTCCGATGGGGGGTTAAAATTGCGTTATTTTCTTTACACCACAGGCGAGTGGACTGCGTTTGACTTGCTAGCTAGAGTAAGTAAAGCCTCAGCATCGCTCGGTTGTGCCATCCATATTACCGCCATTTGCATAACCTCGCTCTACCCGTTGTAATGAGCAACAACTTTAGTCACTTTTCCGGTTGAACTGACTTCCATAAACTCACCTGCCATCGTGCCTTTTTGGTTGATGTAGTAAAGGACAAGGCTGGAAACTCCCCACATCACATCAAGCAACTCAAACTTGAGGTCAGGATAAACTTCCAGCCCCTTTTTGAAGTAGTTTCGTAGCGCTTCTTTGCCTGTCACTGTCCCAGATGGTTCGTTTAGCAGTTGCGCTGCGACAGGCGATATCAGAATTACATCTTCTGCGTAATGGGACATGATTCGATCGAGGTTATGAGTATTCCAAGCTTCTACCCAATCAAGTGCAAGTTCACGCGCTCTATCTTCAGTGACGATCATGGTTTGCTACTCCAATGCTTTTTTTCGCTGCTTCCTGTGTGTCCACAAAAAAATCGGGGCGATTCCAGACAATCCCAGAATCACCCCAATTATCGATTTCAAATTTTAGATTTAATCTAAAATCCCAAATCTAAATTGTAAAATCGATTAGGCGATCGTCGCCATCTTGACATCGCTGTTGGCCAGCAAATTTTGCAATTCATCAGCATCCACAGTTTCCTTTTCAACTAGCATATCTGCCAAAGCATTAAGGACGTGGCGGTTGCCGACGAGTACATCTTTAGCGCGGCGGTAAGCTTGCTCTACCAACAAACGCACTTCATCGTCGATCGTCGCTGCGGTTTCTTCAGAGAAATCGCGTTCAGCCATGATATCGCGACCCATGAACATATTGCCTTGTTGGCGACCGAGAGCTACAGGGCCTAGCCGATCGCTCATTCCGAAGCGAGTCACCATTTGGCGCGCTACTCTTGCCACTTGCTGCAAGTCGTTCGACGCACCGGTTGTTACTTCTTCCTCGCCGAAGACAATTTCTTCAGCAATGCGGCCACCCAAAGCTACCGCCATTTGATTTTGCAAGTAAGACCGAGAATACAAGCCAGAATCCATCCGATCTTCGCTAGGTGTGAACCAAGTCAAACCGCCAGCGCGGCCGCGGGGGATAATGCTAATTTTCTGCACGGGATCATAATCGGGCATCAGCGCGCCGACTAAAGCGTGACCGGCTTCGTGGTAAGCTACCAAAGTTTTGCGCTTTTCGCTCATCACGCGGTCTTTCTTTTCCGGGCCTGCGAGCACGCGGTCGATCGCGTCGTTGACTTCATCCATCGAGACTTCGGTCAAGTTGCGGCGGGCGGCTAAAATTGCTGCTTCGTTGAGTAGGTTGGACAAATCCGCACCGGTGAAACCGGGTGTCCGGCGGGCGATTTTTTCCAAGTCCACGTCTTTCGACAAAGTTTTGCCGCGGGCGTGAACGTTGAGAATTTCTAGGCGGCCTCCGAAGTCGGGGCGATCGACTACAACTTGGCGATCGAAGCGACCCGGACGCAGCAGCGCTGCATCGAGTACGTCGGGGCGGTTCGTGGCAGCAATCAGAATGATGCCTGTATTGCCCTCAAAGCCGTCCATTTCTGTCAGCAACTGGTTCAGGGTTTGTTCCCGTTCGTCGTTACCACCGCCCAAACCAGCGCCCCGCTGGCGACCTACCGCGTCAATTTCATCGATAAATACAATACAAGGAGCGTTAGATTTAGCTTGTTCAAACAAGTCGCGGACGCGGGAAGCACCGACACCCACGAACATTTCCACAAATTCTGAACCGGAAATCGAGAAGAAGGGAACGCCTGCTTCTCCAGCAACTGCTTTTGCCAGCAGGGTTTTGCCAGTTCCGGGAGGGCCGACCAGCAGCACGCCTTTGGGGATTTTTGCTCCGACTGCGGTGAAGCGGTCTGCATTTTTCAGGAAGTCCACGACTTCTGCGAGCTCTAGCTTGGCTTGTTCGATGCCGGCCACGTCGCCGAAAGTCACCTGAGTTTGCGGCTCCATTTGGACTCTAGCTTTGGATTTGCCGAAGTTCATGGCTTGGTTGCCGGGCCCGTTTTGGGCGCGCCGCACCAGGAAAAACAGTCCGACCAAAAGCAGGATCGGGAAGAACAGGCTGCTGAGGGCTTTTACCCAGAAGCCTTCGTCGCTTTGGGGCAGAACTGAAATATCTACGTTATTTTTGGTCAGGATGTTGATCAGTTCGGGGTCGTTGGGCAGGTTAACGAGTACCTTGTTGCCGTCCTGGGCTGTGACCAGGGCTTTGCTGCGATCGGAACTGATATTTATTTTGTCTACTCTCTTGCCTTCGACTTCCTGAATGAATTGACTGTACTTCCAAACTTCGCGGCTTGGGGGCTGTTTGTCAAAAAAAGCCGTTGCTAAGGCAATGACTACAATAGCCAGCAGTGCGTACAGGCCAGCGTTTCTCCACCGTTTATTCACCGAGGTCGATCCTCCTAATTTTTAGTCCCTGTGATTTGGGAATTTTTATTTATGTTCATCAATCTTAACGTAATTGTAACTTGTTTTTCTGTGGTGAGGAATCCCGGCCATGCTGTGGCGGTCTGAGGTCGCGGGAACGGAACTGCCCTGGGCTTCGTCAAAAGATGCGAGTGTTGTCCTAATTTTTGCGTTTCCTCATACACTATAAGACAGAATTTGTCAAGATTTAAAAAAGTGGTGGCGATCGAGTTAATCCCTTTTTCATTTAAATAGCCATGCAGAAACCGGTTTTGTTGACGGAAATACTGCACTTGAGTCTTTAATTGGAGGGAAAAACTCGGTTTATTTGGTAGTTAAGCCTAAGTTCTATTAAACTGTTAAGGTAAAGTAGGACTGACCCAGAAACCAAGTGTGTTTACCAAAAATCGTCATTTACCCCCATAGTCTGCTCTCAAAAATCCGCTTTATTTCGTAACTAGATTTAACTTCAGGGTTTTTTTTGGAAAACGCCCTCCCGGATTAATAACAAAATGAATTAAGGAGAAAATTCGATCATGACTTCAGAAATCAATAAAATCATTCCCGCCGAAATTAAGTACGATCAATTTTATCAGGCTATTAAACAAATAGCGCAGAAAGAAGATATCCAAACCATTTTAGAAATAGGGTCATCTTCCGGCGAGGGAAGTACAGAAGCATTTGTCACAGGCATTAGAGAAAATTCCCATCATCCTCAACTTTTTTGCATGGAAATATCCCAGGCAAGATTTACCGCATTACAAAACAGATATGCTAAGGACGGCTT
This sequence comes from Microcoleus sp. Pol11C2, assembly GCF_036701505.1. NCBI lineage: Bacteria > Bacillati > Cyanobacteriota > Cyanophyceae > Oscillatoriales > Microcoleaceae > Microcoleus > Microcoleus sp. Pol11C2. Next base: position 39,401 of record NZ_JAUBQX010000020.1, on the reverse strand, counting down.
TGTAAAATGTTATAATGTTTCATCAGTAGGAATTAATAAATTTGCTCAAGAAAAAGAAGTTATTGATTTTTATAATTCTTACCAAACTGCACTGAACCAATACCCCCTAGAACGAGTTTTAGAGTGGCTCAGACAAGACCTAAAATATCTCCAAGCTTCTAGAGTATCTCAGGCAGGAATTAAGCAAATAAAATCAGAAAATAAAATTATTTTTTTTGATGTTGTCTTAATAGATGGTTCTGAATTTACCGGGGAAGCTGAATTAGATGAAGTCTATGGGGCTAAATTTATATTGCTAGATGATATTAATACCTTTAAAAACCATAAAAATTACCATAGACTTCTCAAAGATCCTAATTATAAACTCTTATTGCATAATCTTCATCTGCGAAATGGTTATGCCATTTTCCAGCAAGAAAAATTTGCGTTTAATGAAGAACAAATCGAACAACGGCTTGTACAAAGATTAGTTCGTCAAGGGATGACTGTTTTCGATATTGGAGCAAATATTGGTAACTATTCTCTTTTGTTTAGTAATTTAGTCGGACGTGAAGGAAAAGTATATTCATTTGAGCCGACTTCAACTACTTTTAATACACTTAAACGACGAACAGAAAATAATCAGAATGTTTTCGTGTTTCAGAATGCAGTATTTTCCGAGAATAAACTGATTGAATTTAATGAATTTCCTGATGAGTTTTCGGTTTGGAACAGCATCGGCAGACCGCAGATGGAAAATCCCGAAAATCCCCAGGAATATGTACCTATTGTAAAAAGCGAAACCGTTAGCGCGATTACAGTTGATTCATTTTGTCAAAAACATAATATTGAGAAAATTGATTACTTAAAAATCGATGTAGAAGGAGCTGAAAGTGATGTTCTTAATGGTTGCCTGAATCTTTTAGCAAGAAAAGCAATTGAGTTTATTCAGTTTGAAATATCTCAAAAAATGTTAGAGGGAATGCAGCACACCGCCAAAGAAACTTTTGATTTACTCATGGCTAATGGTTATGAGTGTCATTGTATAGAAAAAACGGGTGCGATTGGTGGAGCAGTTGTCAACTCTAAGGCTTTCTATGAAAATTATATTGCGTTTCCATCACTTCCCCTTCATTTCTTTACCATCGTTCTCAATGGTGAACCGTTCATCCGTTATCATATTGATGTCTTGAAAAAATTACCCTTTCGATGGCACTGGCATATTGTCGAGGGGGTGGCAGATTTAAAACATGATACGGCTTGGAGTGTCACTCTGGGCGGTAACATTTCTAATGATGTTCATCGCGACGGACGCAGCCTGGATGGGACTACCGAATATTTAGATGAACTGGCTCGTCTTTATCCCCAAAATATTAGCATTTATCGTAAGCCAGAAGGCGAATTTTGGGAAGGAAAACGAGAAATGATAAATGCTCCTCTTTCCCGGATTTCTGAAGAGTGTTTATTGTGGCAAATTGATGTAGATGAGCTCTGGACTTTTGAGCAGATTTGCCAAACTCGACAGATGTTTATTGAACATCCTGAAAAAACAGCGGCTTTTTATTGGTGTTGGTATTTTGTTGGGGAAAATTTAGTTATTAGCACTCGTAATTGTTATGCAAATAATCCTCAATATGAATGGCTACGCACTTGGCGTTTTAAACCAGGTATGGTATGGGCAACCCATGAACCGCCGAGATTAGCGGAACCCTTACCTAACGGTAAATGGCGTGATGTCGCGTTTGTTAATCCTTTTCGACATCAAGAAACTGAAAAAGAGGGGTTGGTTTTCCAACATTTTGCCTACGTTACCCCGAATCAATTGCGCTTTAAAGAGCAATATTATGGTTATAAAAATGCGACTTTCCAATGGTTAAATCTGCAACAACAGACTCAATTTCCTGTGTTATTGCGTCAATACTTTGATTGGGTTAAGGATGAGAGTCAAGTCAATAGCGCGATCGCCTGTGGAGTCGAACCCCTTGCACAACGAGATATTAGTACAAAAACTTGGCACTTTAAAACTGTGTCTGCTTTACCTGCACTTGCTGTTAACCCTAGTCAAAAATATCCGACAATTCTCATTGATGGTGTATTTTTTCAACATAATAATACAGGCATTGCTCGCGTTTGGAAATCCCTCTGGCAAGAATGGGCAAATACGAACTTTGCTCAAAATATTATCATTTTAGATCGAAACGGAACTGCCCCAAAAATTCCCGGTATCCGTTATCGAACTATTCCTCTTTACGATTATGGTAATACCGAGCGCGATCGCGCGATGCTCCAACAAATCTGCGATGAAGAAAAAGCCGATTTATTTATTTCTACTTATTATACAACCCCTTTGTCAACGCCATCGGTATTCATGGCCTATGACATGATCCCAGAGTTGATGGGACAAAATATTGGTCATTCCGAGTGGAGAGAAAAGCATTGCGGTATCCGCCACGCCTCGGCCTACATCACCATTTCCGAAAACACAGCCCGCGATTTAGTAAAGGTTTTTCCGCAGATTTCTTCAAATTCTGTCGCTGTAGCGCACTGTGGCATTGAGGCCAATTTTTCGCCAGCCGATAGAGAAGAAATTTCAGGCTTTAAGTCAAAATACAGCATTACCAAGCCCTATTTTATTTTGGTAGGCGAAAGGGTAGGCTGGCATGGTTACAAGAACGGAATCTTATTCTTCAAAGCCTTTTCTCAACTTACCAACAAGTTTGACTTTGATATAGTCTGTGCAGGTGGCAAACCTATATTAGAACCAGAGCTGGAATTGTACTGTTCTGGGAATACTGTCCACACGCTGCAACTAAGCGACAGCGAACTGAGAGCTGCTTATTCTGGTGCTTCAGTGTTAGTTTATCCGTCGAAATATGAAGGATTTGGGTTGCCAGTCCTTGAGGCAATGGCTTGCGGTTGTCCAGTCATCACCTGTCCAAACGGTTCGATTCCAGAAGTAGCAGGACAAGCAGCGGTTTATGTGGACGGGGATGATGTTATTGGGCTCGTCAATGCTTTAGGGGAAATACAGAAGCCCGCTGTCCGCAACTCATTAATTGCGGCGGGGTTAGAGCAAGCTAAGAAGTTTTCCTGGTCGAAAATGGCTGCAATTGTTAGCTCTGTTTTGGTTCAAGTAGCTGATCGCGCACATGAGAATGCTTCCGTTCAACAGCCAACTGATGCAGGTTTGCAGGGGGAATTCGGGAATGCTAAGAACTCCCAGCCTGTCCCCTCCGCTTTTAAAGTATCTGCGATCGTTTCTACTTACAATTCCGAAAAATTTATCCGCGGCTGCTTGCAGGACTTGGTAGAGCAAACGCTGTACAAACAAGGCCAACTCGAAATCATAGTAATTGACAGCAGTTCCCAAGAAAACGAACAGTCTGTTGTGCGGGAATTTCAAGCGAAATATCCGAATATAGTGTACGATCGCACTTCTGACCGCGAGACATTATATGCAGCTTGGAATCAAGGCATTAAGATGTCGCGCGGAGCTTACATGACTAATGCTAATACCGATGACAGACATCGCCCCGATGCCCTAGAAATCATGGCGAAATACTTGGATGAAAATGCCACAGTAAGTCTGGTTTATGCTGACCAATTAATCACCAGCACAGCTAACGATACTTTTGCAAAAACCAAAGCAGAAAAAGCCTGGAAGTGGCCAGCATTTGACTACAGCGAACTCGAACGGCGCTGCATTATTGGCCCTCAGCCGATGTGGAGAAAATCGCTGCACGAAAAACACGGCTATTTCCGAAGCGAATTTACGGCGGCTGGCGATTACGAATTTTGGCTGCGGATTGGCAAAAGCGAAAATATTGTGCACCTGCCCCAAATTCTCGGCTTGTACTACGAAAATCAACAAGGTTTGCAACATTCATCGCCAATATCGTACCAAGAAACTCGGCAAATATGGGATGAATATGGGATCACTCGCCGAGGTGTAAAACCAGCCACTACAGTACCTGTTTCACTCTCTCCATCACAGCTAAATGCCATGCCCTACCGCACCTCCGCAGAAACACTCGTCAGCGTAATCATTCCCTGCTACAATCACGCAACTTTACTCAGAGAAGCTGTTGAAAGTGTTGTCAGTCAAACTTATCCAAACTGGGAGTGCATAATTGTCAATGATGGCAGCACTGATGATACCAGTAACTTCGCCAATTATTTAATTAAACTGTATCCTCAAAAATCGCTTCGCCTCATAGATAAACCCAACACGGGACCCGCTGATTCGAGAAATGTTGGCGTTCAGCACTCGTCAGGAAAGTTTATTTTATTCCTAGATGCTGATGATAAACTTCATCCCAAATTTCTAGAGGAGTGCGTGGAAATTTTATTAGCCAAACCAAAGGTTGGTTTTGTCTATACAGATGTGCAGCACTTCGGAGCCAACTGCGATTTAGTTGTTCACGGTGACTTTGATGCCAATCGGTTTTTGAGAGACAATCAAGCCCCTGCTACTTCCCTATTTAGAAGGGAGATTTACGAGCAAGTAGGCGGCTTGAAAAAAGTGATGAAGCTGGGATGCGAAGATTGGGAATTTTGGGTTTCTGCCTATGAAAAAGGCTGGTTAGGCGATCGATTACCTAAGCCTTACCTCTATTACAGGCAGCACGGCGACGGCTCTAGCAGAACCCAAAAAATGGCAGGCGATCGCCCCAAATTAGACTTAATGAGAGCCACAATTATTGACCTCCACTCTCAACTTTACAACCCAGAAGAAGTGCGTTGGTCACAGCAAATTTTGCAGCAACACGGCAATTTAATTGCTAACGAATTAGTTGAATTAAACAAACCCGAACAATTTTTAACTTTGCTGTCCCAATATGTGGGAGAGTATCAAAAAGACCAAGCTAATGAAGTAAACCTCGCTAACATCCGCCAATCCCGGCAGCAACTTGCCAATTATTGGCTGAATCTGCCCGCAGAACAACTGGCAAATGCCTATGGCGGTGATGCAGGTAAGGCGCAGCAGCTACTGCTAAACAGCAATATCAAAGATGAAGCGCTGACAGATGCCGAAAAGACTGTTATCGATCGACTAGCAGCACATCTATCCCAGGGAGTTAAAAATCCCAAAGATATTAACTACCTACTAACAGCCGCCCTCTATCGTCGTGCCGATCAGTTACTGCTGAACTATGAAAAGGCAGTTATACCTAATTGGTTTGTCAACGACTACCTCAAATTTATGTTTGCTGCGCCTACTCTTTTTCAAGAAATAGGAGAAGCTGACAATTATTGCCGGTATGTGCAGGGGTGGGTCAGTTATTTGCATAGCAATATCTTCAAGAACCAAAAGTCACAAGTCTGGCAGGAAATCGCCTCGTTATTCACGAAAAGCGCTAACTTTATTCCTCTGTACTTTAATAGTGAAAATCTCAAGGAGGTATACACAAAGCGGGCAGATATTATTGAATATGCCATGAAAAATCGTGGCGCTGCGATTGATTGCATTTTTCCGGCTAGACCTGCTAACAGGCCGAAAATTCGCCTTGGTGTCCTGACTAAACATTTCGGGGCGATGACGGAAACTTTCGCTACCTTGCCAGCTTTTGAATATCTGAATCGAGAGCAATTTGAAATTATTTTATACGCTCTCAATCTTGACGGGAATAAACTAGAACAGTATTGTCAAACTCGCGCTGACAGACTGGTTAAACTGTCTAATGACTTGCCAAGTCAAGTTCAGACAATCCGGGCTGATGACTTAGATATTCTGCTGATTGCTACCAATATTACTGCGGTTACTCATCCGATTAGTTTACTGGCGTTGCATCGATTGGCACGGGTACAAACTACCTGTTTTAATTCTCCCATTACCACAGGAATGCGACACATTGACTATTACATTGCTGGTAAGTTGATGGAACCTTCACCTGAAGGACAGGATCATTATCGCGAGCAATTAGCAACTATTGACGGGCCTGGTTGCTGTTTTAGCTATACCCTCGAACCTTACACTCCTAACATTAATTTCACTAGAAATAGTATCGGCATTTCCGAGGAATCGGTTGTCTTTATTTCGAGTGCGAATTTGTATAAGCTAGTGCCGGAGTTAAGGGAAACATGGGCAAAGATTATGGCGGCTGTTCCTAATTCTGTGCTGTTTTTAATGCCCTTCGGCCCTAGCTGGACTAATCATTATCCTGGGGGGGCTTTTGTGAATAATATGAAAGCCGTTTTTGCTAAGTATGGCATTGAGAGTAATCGTTTGCGGGTGTTGAAAAGTTTTCCTAACCGTGCGGATGTTAAAGAAGTTTTGAAGTTGGGGGATGTTTATTTGGATTCCTATCCCTATGCGGGGACTACTTCCCTTGTAGATCCGTTAGAGGTGGGACTTCCAACTGTTGTGAGGGATGGTGATACTTTGCGATCGAGAATGGGGGCTGCGGTGGTACGATCGCTCTCTATGCCCGATTTAATTGCCAATAGCGAAGCATCTTACATTCAACTAGCAGTTACTCTCGGCACTAATCCTGAACTTCGGCAGCGCTATCGCCAGGAAATTCAGCAAAAAATGCAAGCTAATCCGGCTTGTTTTGACAGTGTGGCATACTCTGGGGCGATCGGCAAATTATTCCAAGAACTCTTTGGCAACTGGCAAAGCAGCCACCTGGAAGCATCGCGCAACTTACAGGATAGCATTCCCAAGCAGCCAGATTTGGACGAGATTCTCTCGAACACCGTCAACCTTTACCAACGAAACTCCTCAAACATCTCAGCAATATCCGAACTGCGTCAAATCCGCAAACAAATCGCTGATTTTTGGCTGAACGTTCCCGCCGAAAACCTCGAAACCGCCTACAGAAGCGCTTCCGGTAACAGCTATCAAATCCTTCTCAAGAGCGGTTTCCAACGTCAACCGATGATCGAAAGCGAACAAATATTTTTGCAGCAATTAACCCAGATTAGCAAAGGATTAGTGCATCCCAAAGCTGTCAACGCCTTGCTTGCCGCGATGCTGTATTTCCCGCCTGGAACCATGCGAATTCCCGACGCTCGCAACCGTTTGCCGCACTGGTTAATTGGGGATTACGAACAAGTTTTTGAGAGTGAAGCCGCTGTCAAGTCTGAGTCAACTTCTGAGTTGCTAGTTCAATACATTCAATCCCCGCAATTTGCGAATCAACTGTTAGGCTGCGTCAATCTTTACCGCATCGATCCATCTGACGAATCGATAGTTTTGGAACTCCGCCAAATCAGAAAACAAATGGCTGATTTTTGGCTGACTGTTCCTTCAGAAAAACTCGAAAGTTTTTACGGAGGAGACGTTCGCAAAGGATATCAAGCAATACTTAGCTGCGGCTTGCAAGCAGAATCGATGACTGAAGCCGAACAGCAGTTTTTGCAGAAATTGACTGAAATTAGCAAAGGGTTGGTGCAGCCTCAAGCAATCAATGCTCTGCTGGGTGCGATGCTGTATTTTGTTCCGGGAAAAATGCGGGTTCCTGATGCTCGCACCCGCTTGCCGCAGTGGTTGCTTGAAGATTACGAAAAGGTGTTTGAAAGCGTATTCGCGACAACAGAACCAACACTTGCAAAACCCGATTATCTGCCACAGTTTCTCAATCAATTAACTGCTGCTGTCAATCTTTATGAAATCGACCCAACGGATGAATTGGTAATAGCAGATTTGCGGCCTATTCGCAAGCAAATTGCCGATTTGTGGCTGAGCGTTTCCGGCGAACAAGTAGAAGTTTTGTACCGGAGCGATTTTGGTAAGGGTTACAAAGCAATGCTGGGCAGCGGGTTTATTAATGAGCCGCTGCATGAGAGCGATCGCGAGTTTTTTAACTCGTTGGTTGTTGAGTTGAGTAAAGGGTTTGGATCGCCTAACGCTGTAAATAATTTGTTGGCGGCGATGCTGTATTGTCGCCCTGGACAGTTGCGGGTTCAGGATGCGGATACTTGTTTGCCTCCGTGGTTGTTGGCGGATTACGAGCAGTTTGTTGGAAGTGCGGTTAAGGTGGCTGTGAAGTAAACGAAGGTAATTTGTATCGAAAACACAAGATATTATAGTGTATGGCTGCACTAAAGCCCTAACCAACCTCGAAGAGATTGGTCAAGTCGCTCAGCATCAGAATCGGCTAATTTGCCAATCTTCATTGCAACCAAACTTTCATGCACTGTATACAAACCTCGCTTGACTGCTGTAGCCACATTTAACCCTGCTGTTGACCATTCAGCAAGTACGAACTCACCATCCAGTAAGGATGCAGTTTTGCTTGTCAATGGCACAATCGTAATGTCTTGAGATAGGTGCGGCGCACTCACAACAATTGATGGTCTTAGCTTGGAACTAGACAAGTCTGAAAAGGGATATCTAACCAAAATTATGTCATTTTAAGAGTAGCTGGGCATAGACATCATCCTCAGTATTATCCCAAACTGTATCTAGTGAGGTTTGACTGGCTTGAAGCCAAAACTCAGCTTCTTCATCAGGTAAAACTGTTACTAATACTTTTGCCCCTTCGGGTAATTCTGATAACTCCAGCAGTTCAATTTTCCCTTGTCTAACAGTAGCCCAAAGTGTTTTTAGCATATCCACCTCATAAACTGTGCTTTATGCAATTTGGAGATTTCTGGTAGGTTGTCGCACTGAGGGACTAATTACAACCTCACACACATAGATCGAGGCAGTATTTAAGCCGGATTTAGGCTCAATTTAACACAAGTTCTGGCTGCTGAGTCTCAAATAAAGGGCGAGTTACCTGACGCAGTAGCACTGTTTCTAAACTGCCTTCTACCACATTTTCTGCTTCTATTTCCAACTCGCCCCACAATAGCCGATCGCCTGGATTGGGCATTTTACCCAAATTGTGGATCACGAATCCGGCGATTGTTTGGTAAGCTTGGTTAGTCGGCAGATTTAAGCCGAGTTTTTCGTTAACTGCTGTCACTTCCCATACGCCAGAAATTAGTGCCGAATGAGCATCTTTTTGGACGAGAGTTGCCTCGGAAGGGGACACCAGCGGTTGAGACTCTTTACTGGTAATCCAACCAGTCAGCAGCCGCACGGTACCGTTGAGAATTGCTAGCAGCGGCCACAGTAATTTTGAGCAGAGTTCGAGGGCCGGCATCAGCAGCAAAGCGGTACGTTCTGGGGCATGGGTTGCTAATACTTTAGGGATTAGTTCTCCTAATACTATCTCGACGTAAGTTACTAAAATAAAAGCTGCGGGAACTGCGATCGAATGAGCAGTCAGCACGGCCGGCAAATGACCGATCGGCAATTTGTCGATCCACGGTTCGATCCAGTGTACAGTCGCTCCCTCACCCAACCAACCCAACAGCAAACTACCTGCTGTTGTGCCAGTTTGAGTCACAGACAGGTAATGCGGTATGGTGTTTTGAGCTTGGTGTACGAGTTCGGCGGTTTTAGCGGTTGGGCGATCGTCCAAGTGGGCAAGTTGGCGGATTTGATGGCGATCGGCTGATACTAATGCTAGTTCTGACGCTACAAAAAAGGCGATTAAAAGTGTTAAGCCCACCAACGTTGCTAACCTCAACATTGTTTGAGCGACTTCTATTTCTAGGCAAGTAAGGTTGTTCAAGATAGATATCTAATATGATAGAGGTTTTAGGTTATTTTTTTTATTTTAGCTTGGAATTCAGATAGGTTTATCCCCCGACATTTCGGATATCCCCACTTCCCTTATTCGTAGGTGCGCCGAGGAGGCGCACCTTACTCGTAGAACTTGTAAACTCTTTCTCTTCTCTTATCCTCCTTCGCCATAATAGGGCTAACGCGAGTTTGATCGGTTCGTTAAAAAAATCTAATTGACAACACCGGAACTCATTGCTGTATCAACTCTCCCTTACTCCCCGGAGCGAGTTAATTTCCGTAAAAGTCTGCACCGGATCGGACTTCAACCCGCCTTGAATGTAATTCAACTTCACTTCTTCCAACAAATCCGACAGCAGCGACTGCAATTCACCGAGAGTTTTTTCATCTTGCAATTCCCGCCGCAAACTTTGATTAAATTCTTGGCTGAAATTATCAAGAATCTTTCTACCTTTATCGTCTTCGTAAGTAGTAGATACCACATCCACAGCAGTTTGAGCCAAATAATTTGCTAGCTGTTCCGTCATCTCCGTCGGCAAAATGTTAATCGGAGAGAAAGTTTGCAGGATTTGATAAAAATCCGACTGTTTGATTGTTGTTTCCAAATTGTGGTGCAGCAATTCTTCCAAATCCGGTTGCACCTGTGGCAAAACTTTGTAAATTGTCAGATCCAAAATCCGCTTGGTAATTTGTTCGATCGTATTTTCCTGATTGACATGAAGGTACGGCTGCTGCGCCAGCAACATCTGCGCCGCGTCGCCCTGTTTGATCGAACTTTTAGCTTGATTGATAAACCGCACCATCATGTATTCCGACATCGTATGGGCTAAATAAGCCACCGGTTCGTACGTAACTTGAGCAACTACGCGATCGAGATTCACCCAACCCGACTTGTGCAGCCGCACCAATACCGGCAGAATCCGCCACCCCTGCCAAATCGGGATCACCAGAAACACCTCGTACCAGCGCCTCAGCACAAAATCAAACCAAGTTACCCCCGGTTTGCGGCGGGTGTGGAACAGACTTTTAATCAAAAATTCCGCCCCAAAAAAACCAATAAAAAACGTATCTATTCGCCAAAACTGGTCAGCACTTTTCAAATATTCGGGATTAGCTAAACTCGAATCAATGCCTTTAATCGGGTCATAAATTTTAACTAAACCCGGAAAATAGCTCTGATAAACAGGGCGCAACTGAACGTAACTGAAATGGAAAAGCACCAGCAAGAAATTGACCACCGCTACTAATGCGCTCATTTTGGCCCAAGAAATTGTTTTTTTGGACGATTTTACATCGGTGTTGTTAACAGTTGTGTGGGAATCTGACATAAAAGTAATATTCCGAATTTGCTAATCGATAAATCTATCTTGTGGCCGACGCTAAAAAAAACCTAAACTCTTAAAATCCCTGGGTGAACGCTAAGTATCAGGAAACCAAAAGCCGTGAAATTAAAAACAGTCATATCGCTGCTCAAACAAACTTTTACTGAATGGCAAGAAGATAAAGCGCCAACCTTAGCCGCCGCCCTAGCCTATTACACAGTCTTCTCCCTCGCCCCGCTGCTAATTATCGTAATTGCGATCGCCGGTTTAGTCTTTGGTGCAGAAGCAGCCCAAGGTCAAATCGTCGCCCAACTCCAAAGTTTAATCGGCAAAGAAGGCGCCCAAACCGTCCAAGAACTAATCCTCAAAGCCTCCGAACCAAAGTCGGGAATGATTGCTACTTTAATCGGCATCGCTACACTTTTGTGGGGTGCTTCCAACGTGTTTACTAATCTTAAAGAAGCCCTCAATACTATTTGGAATGTTTCACCGCCTCCCGGACGAGGAATCTGGGGATTTCTGCAAGACCGCGTATTGTCTTTTGCAATGATTTTAGGCATAGGCTTTCTACTGCTAGTATCTTTAGTAATTAGTGCCATTTTAGCCGCCGTCAGCTATTGGTTGAACGGCTTGCTGCAATTACCAATCAACATTTGGCAGATTGTGGACTTTGCTATCTCCTTTGGCGTAGTTACGCTGCTTTTTGCCTTAATTTACAAACTTTTGCCCGATGTCCATCTTGCCTGGAATGATGTTTGGATCGGCGCCGCCATCACCTCAGTGCTGTTTACGATCGGCAAATCCATAATTGGAGTTTACCTCGGAGGTAGCGGTATCGCCTCTACCTACGGTGCTGCGGGTTCGTTCGTGATTATCCTGCTTTGGATTAATTATTCCGCTCAAATTCTCTTCTTAGGTGCCGAGTTTACCCAAGTTTGGACTAACCGATACGGCTCCAGAATGCCAGGTTCGCGAAATAATATCCTCAACAGCGAAAACGGAGAATCCTCCGCACGCAAACCTCGGAAGAACTCTTAACATTAGACAAACGGGAAATTTGACGTTAAACTTGCACTCCGGGTTTGACAGAAGAAGCAAGAAGGAAGAGGGAAAAAGGCAGAAGGTGCAAGGCGGAACGAAAGAAAAATTTTGAATGCAATAACTTTGCTTTTTTTTTCGCTTGCCCTGTAACATTCGGTCTTTGGGACGACAGACTTCTGCTTTCTCGAAAGCCCGAGTTATTTATTCAGAGGGGTAAAATTCTACCTTCTGCTGACCTCGCATCTCTAGCAGCAAGCTGAAAGCAGGCTCGAGTTAGAGATAGCTAAAAGGTGCGAGTTTGACAGCGGTCAGAATACGGAAAATTCCCTTCACCCTCGTTCATTTATATTTTGATTATCTAGAGTTTGAGCTGCTGTACGTCTCTGTCAGCAGAAGGAAGTCGTCTGTGAATTTTTTCGTGGAACTTATCCCTGAAGGATGATTTATCGATCCCCCAGTTTCACTTTAATACAAATTAGCTAGAAGATTCCAGTCCCCGCGCAACAGCCAAAATTGCACTTTTAATCTTCTTAGAAATTATTTTTAATTTTTGGTAAACAATCATGGTTTCATTAAATAAAAAAAGCCTCGCTCTCATCTCAGTACACGGTGATCCCTCTGTGGAAATTGGCAAAGAAGAATCGGACGGGGAAAATGTTTACGTGCGTCAAGTAGGCGAAGCTCTGGCTACACAGGGGTGGCAAGTTGATATGTTCACCCGCTCATCCGATCGGCAACAAGCAAGGATTGTAGAGCACAGTCCCAATTGCCGGACAATTCGGCTAGTAGCCGGGCCACAAGAATTTATTCCCCGCGACGAACTATACGGATATTTACCAATCTTTGTTCAAGAATTTCAGAATTTTCAGTTAGAATCAGGCTTTCAATATCCCTTAGTTCACACGAATTACTGGCTGTCTTCTTGGGTGGGAATGGAGTTGAAAAAATCGCAACCTCTGCTGCAAGTTCACACTTACCATTCTTTGGCAGCAGTTAAATACAAGTCGGTTTCGACAATTCCGATGATTGCCAAAACCAGGCTGCAAGTCGAAAAAACTCTTTTGGAAACAGCCGATCGCGTAGTGGCTACCAGTCCCCAAGAAAAAGAACACATGAGGTCTCTGGTTTCCTTAAAAGGCAATATTGACATCATTCCCTGCGGTACCGACACTGAACGGTTCGGCTCGATCGCCCGATCGACCGCCCGCCGCCACTTGGGCATAGCCCCCGAAACCAAAGTCGTGTTGTACGTCGGCCGTTTTGACCCCCCCAAGGGCATCGAAACCTTAGTCCGCGCCGTCAGTCTTTCGGCAGTGCCCAAAGCCGATTTAAAACTCATTATTGGCGGCGGGTGGCGTGCGGGGGAAAGCGACGGCCTAGAGCGCGATCGTATCGGCAGCATCGTTGAAGAACTCGGGCTGAGCGACATTACCAGTTTTCCCGGCGCCTTGAGCAGAGACATTCTCCCCGGCTACTACGCCGCCGCCGATGTGTGCGTCGTTCCCAGCCACTACGAACCCTTCGGTTTAGTCGCCATTGAAGCGATGGCCTGCGGCACGCCCGTAATCGCCTCCGACGTAGGAGGGCTGAAATATACTGTAGTGCCGCAACAAACAGGTTTGCTCGCCCCGCCGAAAAATGAAGCAGCCTTTGCCGAGGCGATCGATCGCTTGTTACTTGACTCACTATGGCGCCAGCAACTCGGACACACAGCCCGCCAGCGCGTCGAAACCTATTTCAGTTGGGACGGTATCGCCTCCCAACTCAGTCAACTTTACACTCAACTGCTCGAACAATCGGCCCTTGAGCTTGACCCCGTGAGCGCTTAGTAGTATCACTTAGTATAGTTGAAGCCAGTTTCCCTTGATCCCTGTTTCACTCATCCGTTCTAACTGGGAACCTTCAACTATAAGTGATATCAGGAGGTACTCTTGTACGCGCCAGAACATCTGGGAAGCCATCTGCAACCCATTTCAGACATCGAGCTAATTCGGCTGTGGGTGGAACGCAAATCCCCCCGCAGCAAGCGCTTTAGCTGGCAGGCGGCCAACCGTTTTCGGCTGTTTGTAGAAAAACCGCTGGCAGAAGTGACTCTGACTGATGTCGAGACTTTCGCTGCAACAATGAGATCTCGGAAACTTGCACCCGGTTTCTACAAGCAAACCTTGCTAGCGCTGAAATCGCTGTTCGCCTTCGGCCAGCAAACGGGAATCTTGCCTGCAGCCCTCCCTCTGCACGGGTGGCCTGTGCGGCAGCGCAGGCAACTGTCCAAACGCCTCCGTTTTAAACTTTCGTGGACTTTATTAATCTGTTTGTGCTTTTTCTTAGGTCGAATGACGCCGAGACTGCTGTGGGCACAATCGGTCTCGCCAGAAAGCTCGCCCGCCCCGAAACGCCTGCAGGAAGTTGCGGCGATCGAGCCACCAGACCCCAGACAGGATAAAATGGAGCGCGATCGATCACCCGAAACTGCAACCCTGAATTCACCAGAGCCCATACAGGATAACAGACTCGATAGCATCGGCCCGGAACGTCGAGTCAAAGCCTTTCTCGACACCATAGCCGCCGCCGAAGGCACCGCTAGCCCCGACGGCTACCGCACCCAGTACACCGGCACCAAATTTGTCAGCTTTCAAGATCATCCCAGAGAAATGAGGTGCGGCCGCCGCTATGGCAAAAAGCTGTGTTCCGACGCTGCAGGGCGGTATCAGTTTCTCAGCACCACTTGGGACAGATTCGCCAAAAAATTTAGCGTCCGCGATTTCAGCCCAGAAAATCAAGATTTGATGGCTATAGAGTTAATCCGAGAAAAAGGTGCATTAGAAGATATAGAAGCGGGTCGATTAGAGTCAGCAGTGAGAAAACTCGCTTACATCTGGCCTTCTTTTCGCCGTTATGGCGGTTCTGTGGAATCCTCGATGCCCAAACTCGAAGCAATGTACCTGCAAAATTTGGGGATTTACCGCCAAGGATTGATTGTTCGCAATTAGTCAACAGTCCTATGATGAGTTGAGATTCGAGTTTGGCAATTTTGGATTAAAATTTGATATCCAAAATTGAGAATGGGGGAGTTATGGGTGATGTCTATTCTTCGGAAATTTAAAAATTAGGCTAATTTTCCATCTTCCATGTGAACGATGCGATCGGCAATATCCAAAATTCGGTTATCGTGGGTTACTAACAAAATAGTACAACCCTGTTCTTTGGCAAGTTGCTGCATCAAATTCACCACTTCGCGACCGGATTTGCTGTCCAGCGCGGCTGTCGGTTCGTCAGCTAGAACAATTTGCGGTTGACTGACCAAAGCGCGGGCGATCGCAACTCTTTGTTTCTGTCCTCCCGACAAATCATCTGGATAATAGTTAATCCGCTGTTCGAGTCCTACTAACTCTAGCATTTTTGCAGAGCGATCGCGCATTTGAGAACGCGACAAATTGCCGTGAACTTCCAAACCCATCTGCACGTTTTGCAGCGCCGTCAAACTGCGGTGCAAGTTGTGCGCCTGAAAAATATAGCCAATTTTGCGTCGCGCCTTTACCAATTGGTCTGAACTCGCTTTGCACATTTCTTGACCGAGAATTTTGAGACTTCCCGATTGACCGGATCTCAATCCGCCAATCAAAGTTAAAAGCGTAGTTTTTCCAGAACCGGAAGGCCCCGTCATCAGCACGATTTCACCTGCTTTAATTTCGAGATTAATGTCAAAAAGTACCTGTTTTCGCAGTTGACCTTGACCGAAGTAGTGGTCTAGTTGGTGCGCAGAAACTACAGGTGCAGGAATCTGTAATGCGTTGGCTGTTGGGTTGAGAGTAGTAGAATTC
Source organism: Microcoleus sp. Pol11C2 (assembly GCF_036701505.1). Classification (NCBI taxonomy): domain Bacteria; kingdom Bacillati; phylum Cyanobacteriota; class Cyanophyceae; order Oscillatoriales; family Microcoleaceae; genus Microcoleus; species Microcoleus sp. Pol11C2. The sequence goes on along the minus strand of NZ_JAUBQX010000020.1, from coordinate 23,658 downwards.
ATATGTTATTGGTTTGAGGTTAGAGATTTAATTAAGAGACAAGGTTGCCTAAATCTTTGATTGAGAGGGAAACCGCAGATGAACGCAGATGAACGCAGATGGATTTCAAGATTGTTGGCAATTTTAGCAATTCAAGTCTAATAAACCCCTTTCGTCGTCGCATAGAACGCACAGGAAAAAGAAGAGAAGGATTACAAAAAGTATGTTTTTAGTCAGAAATTGAGTCCTTTATCTTCTCTGATTCATTTTCCATTAAAACATATCTGCTGGATCGGCTGCTTGCAGTTTGCGAGTGGCAATAGCTCCCGAAATAGTACACATAATCACGTTCAAAAGTAATACTATAACTGCTCTAAGCAGCGTCATATAAAGGGGTAAATTTGTAGCTTTGCGAGTTAAAGAGTAGAGTCCGAAAGAGACTCCTACTCCGGGCAAAAAACCAAGGAGGGAAAGAATTAGAGCTTCTTCAAAAACGATGCCGAGTAAATAAACATTGCGGTAGCCCATCGCTTTGAAAGTAGCGTATTCTCCCATGTGGTCGCTGACATCGGTTGAGAGAACTTGATAAACAATAATCACCCCAACGACAAAACCCATCGCGACGCCTAAATTAAATACAAAGCCGATCGCAGTATTCTTAGCCCAATAGTTTTTCTCAAAATCGATAAATTCTTGTTTGGTTAATACCTTGACATCCGCCGGCAAGTATGCTTTCAAAACTTGTTGAACTTCCACGGGGTCAGCACCCGGTTGCAGTTGAATTAATCCGGCATTAACACTCGCGGCGTTTTGTCTCGCAAACAGGCGCAGGTAATTTTGATCGCTAGTCATCAAAATACCGTCGGCGGCAAAAGATGCCCCAACTGTGAATAAACCGCTGACGTTAATCGTGCGTCGCTCGACCTCAGCTTTAACGGCTTTTCCTCGATCGATTTGCGCGATCGTTGCTTGGTAATCTCCCCTAGAAGCTCGATCGAACAAGACGGTATCCGGCAATTTAATCGCGCTCAAATTTTGGTTAACTTCTGGAAGCGCAAACGCGGGGTGATTCGGATTGAAACCGACCACCATCAGCGACGTTTCGCGCCGAGTTTCGGGATTTTTCCAGTTAGCAATTTTTACGTAAAGCGGCTCGGCTGATTTCACGCCCGGTACGTTCATTGCTTGATACAATCTGCGCCTGGGGAAGGAGGACAAATTAATCAAATTTCGCGCTTGGGGGTGAATCAAAACTAAGTCTGTTTGCAAGGCTTGATGCAGCCGCGTATTGCTGGTGTAAAGCGCATTTTGAAAGCCTAACTGCATGAACATCAAAACGTCAGCAAAGGCAATTCCTGCTACTGCAACGGCCATTCTGCCTTTGTCGTGACTCAGTTGCAGCCATCCGAGGGAAGTTCTGCGTCTTAACTGTTGTAAGGGTTTTATGAGTCCAATCATAGGATTTTAGATTTTAGATTTTGGATTTTGGATTGAAGAAAGCGACTCTGCGGTTTAAGTCTTCTTAATCTTTAATTTCCCCGATCGCCACTTTGACTTGCAAATTGGTTAATCCCGCTACTTTCGGGCTGGAAGCTGCATCCAAACGCACTTTTACTTCCACAATTCGACTATCAATATTCGCAGAAGGATCGGTGTTAACAATGTTTTGCCGCTGCACTTGCAAACCAATATATTCGACAGTTCCCCGCAATTCGCCTGTCAAAGCATCGCTGGTAATTTTGGCGGTTTGTCCGAGGCGTACTTTGTCCACATCGCTTTCGTAGATTTCCGCAACAGCCAGCATCTCGCGAGTTTGTCCGATTTCTACAATGCCGTCGTTTCCTACCCTTTCTCCCGGATGCGTGTGAATTTTCAGGACTTGGGCGTCTCTGGGAGCACGGATGTAAGCTAGATCCAGATTGGCTTTGGCTTGTTTGGCTGCTGAAGCGGCGGAACTGACTTCGGCGGTGGCTGCTGCTATGTCAACGGGACGCACTTCGGCGATGCGATCGAGATTTGCCACGGCTTCATTAATCTGCTGTTGTCGAGATTCCTGAATTTGGCTGAGTTTGGCTTGGGCTTCGTTAATCTGTTGTTGGCGCGATAGTTGAATTTGATTTAATTTGGCTTCGGCTTCGTTAATCTGCTGTTGGCGCGATTGCTGAATTTGATTCAGTTTTGCCTTTCCTTCGTTGAGTTGCTGTTGAGTTGTTTCGGCGGCCAGGCTTTTGCTGTCGCTAGTTGAGGCGGAAATTGCTCCCTGTTCATAGAGTTGAGAGTACCGCCGATCCTCGCTTTGAGCGTTGCGGAGTTCGGCTTGTAGGCGGGCAATTGCGGCTTTTTGAGTTTGAATTTCCCCTTGCTGTTCGGCCCTTATGCGGGCAATTGTGGCTTGTTGCGCTGCTATTTCGGTGCTGCGATCGACTTCTAGGCGGCTGACGATCGCCTGTTGCGCTGCGATTTCGTTGCTGCGATCGGCTGATAAACGGTTAATAGTCGCTTTTTGGGCTTGGATTTCGCCGTTTTTGGCTCCAGCTTTCACTTTTGCTAGGTTTGCCTCGGCGACGCGCACTTGTTCTTGAGCTTGGTCGAGAGCGGCTTGCAGGCGATCGCGACTGTCCAAAATTGCGATCGCCTGACCTGTTTTCACCATGTCTCCCTCTTTTACCAAGAGTTGATCGATTCGGTTTCCTTCCGTCGCACCGGAGGCGGAGACTTTAATTACTTCTCCTCTGGGTTCGAGTCGTCCCAAGGCTGTAACTGTCGTTAATTGGGATGCTGTGACGGCGGCTGCTGCTGCTACTGCGTTGGGATCGGGTATGCGCGATCGCCAGATCGTGTAGCCTGTGGTTCCTCCTGCCGCCAGGGTTGCTAGTGCTGCCACAACTAGGAGTTGTTTAACTAGGGATGGATTTGAGGATAAGCTGTCTGCTGTTGGTTGGTGTACCATGACATACCTCTTTTTGAAAAATAAAACTAAACCGTTTAGTTCTGATATATCTTTATACTAAACCGTTCAGTATAATAATGTCAAGATCCTAAATAAAAATTACAGAAGCAAGGTATGGCAAGGACAAAATCGATCGAACCAGACGCAGCAGGAGGTGACAAAACCGAGCAAATCCTGCAAGGTGCGATGCAAGAATTTTTAGCCCACGGCTACGCAGGTACGAGTATGGACAAGGTAGCGAAGACGGGGGGAGTTTCCAAAGCCACGGTTTACAGCTATTTTGCAGATAAAGAAGGATTATTCGTGGCCTTGGTACAGCGGCTGGCGCGAGAAAAAGTCCATTTTACAGTTCTGGATGAAGAACCGGCGGTAGCGCTGCGATTCGTTGCCACAACTCTATTAGAGCAGGTGACGCAGGAACCTGAATTCCTCAATTTTGTGAGGTTAGTGATTGCGGAGTCGGGGCGTTTTCCCCAGCTAGCGCAGACTTTTGTGAAAAACTTAGCGAAACCGGGAATTGAGCGGCTTACTCAATATTTCGCATCGCATCCAGAGTTAAAATTGCCCGATCCGGAGGCAACGGCGCGGATTTTTATTGGATCGCTGGTATATTTCCAGTTAACGCAGCACATGATGCACGGCAAAGATATTATCCCAATGGAGCGCGATCGACTGATCGAGGGTCTGCTGCACTTGATTTTATCCGCCCAGTCCAATTCCTAAGTGCGATCGACAGAATTTAGGAATTTTATGTGAGAACGATCGCAGCCATAAAGAGCGAGATCCCTCTATGGCTGCGATCGCAGGTTTTAGTCAGGTGTTTTTCCTAACCTGTCCCTCAATTCCTCAGCCGATAACTGCGGCATTTGTTCTACAAACAATGTCAATTCTGCCACAGGCAATGCCAATAAATTAGTAACGGCCGTAGGCAGAAGATCGCCCAATTCAGGCGATCGTATTTTCAACGCACTTTCAGCTAACAATTTAACCGCTGCTTCCTGCCCACTTTCATCAACGGTCAGCATCGAGATTGCCAGCAACAAAACTGTAAATTCCGCCGCCGCCAACTTGGATATTGGAGATAGAAAAACAGTCATTTTTGGACTTAATTCTCCAAATCTAACTCGCAGAAAGTTTTCTAAAATTAAGCGCTTTTGTTCTTGTCTGCCTCGTTCTAGTCCTTCTTCTAGTCCTTCTTCTCTAGCTTGTTGTTGTGCAGCTTGTATTTGTTGTTGAAAAAGTGGTGCAATGGCCATAATTAACTCCCGCTCTTCTGGCTCTAATCCTTGTGGCGCATCGGTTACTAAATTTGACTGTAACCGATACAGCAATTCTAGCGCGATAATCCGCAACGGATCGTCGGCAGCTAAAGCGCTTAATTGGGAAATAGCCCTGTGCTGCACTCCCCCTTTGCCCAAAATCCTCAACCACAGGGTGTCTGGAGTTTCTGGCAACTGGTGAATCGCCACAATTGCAGTTCGCAAAGATTCACCCAAAAAATAGATTCCCTGCATCCAATTCCCTGTGTCTGGTATCGCATTAAAGCTATCGAGCAATCCTTTCGATGCTGTGGGCATCAAAATCCACAGTTTGGGTAACTGAGTATCATCATAGCGAGTATTTTCTCTCCTAAATTTTCGCTCCAATTCACCTCGCACGTCCAATAACTTGCCCAGACAGCTACAAATTTCGCTGACGTTTGCCGGATTGCGGAACGGTTCAAAAATTGCAGTTGTCTTTGCCATTTTTCCCAACAACCCCAGGGTTTTTGAGTATTCGGTAATTGCGGTGTTGGGAGTGAAATAAATATCGATTTCTGGGACTTCGTAAGTCACATCGCCGCCGATATTAACCGTTCCGAGCGGCGACAGCAATTCCTCCAGCTATTCTTTGGCAAAGAGATCGTGAATGAATCGCGTCATAATAAATTATTTCAATCACTAAATAGATTTTTTAACCTTTTTCTCACCCATTCTACAGGATTTTCATCTTCTTCTGCTGCATCTACTAATTCCATTTCTCGCAATAATTGCTGTCTCTCGCGGAGTTCTTCTTTGTGTTTGACTATTTCTTTAATAATCTGTTCAGATAAATCCGGTCGTTCTGTTAAAACTTTTTGGAAGCCTTCTTTATTGATAGCAAACAAAATTGTTTCTTCCAAAGCTCTCACTGAAGCCGTTCTGGGGATTCCCAACATCAAAGAAAGTTCCCCGAAGAACTGACCAGTACCGAGGTTATTCAGATGTTTGTTAATAGCTTCTACAAAAACTTCTACTGAACCTGAAAGAATCATGTAAAAAGCATCTCCGGGGTCGTTTTCGTGAAACAAATATTCTTGCGATCGCAGCCGTTTGCGGTATCCAACTTCAATCAATTGCCGCACTTCAAGATCAGTCAGATTTTCAAAGTATTCCACCTCTCGCAGCAAACAGCTAAGGGACGATGGCTTTTGCAGTTTTTCTGCAAACAGTGGCTGTTTTTGCTCGTTTTCAGGGTAACTGTTCGGGATGTCAATTGCAGTTTCTTTTTTGTTTAAGATTGATAACAGAACTTCGGGGTTTTGCAAATAAATTTCTCTGTCATTGAACGGAAATTCGATTTTTTGCTGGCGAAAATTGTACTCAATTGCAAAATTCAAAGAACTTTTAATTACTTCTCTTTCAGTCGGCCTGTCCGTCCAAACTAAAAGTTCAAATTTAAAACTATCATCACCAAACTCGACAAACAATACTTTCGGATTCGGTTCGTATAAAACTCCCGCTTCCGCGTAAGCAATATTTAACAGAGTTTCTGTCACTAACAGCGGGTTACTATTCTCCGCTACTTCTATGGGAACTCGCAGACAGAGTAGCGAGTTTTCGTAACTCCAATTAACAATTTTGTTGCTAATCATTTTGCTGTTGGGAACTATGACGCTGGAGTCCTCAGTGGTTTGGAGGATGGTCGATCGAATCGAGATTTTTTTGACGATTCCCATTAATCCTTCTAATTCCACAAAGTCTCCGACTTTCACCGGTCTGTCTAAAAGCAGCGTTAAGCCACTGACAAAATTAGTTGTTAAATCCTGGATTCCGAAGCCAATTCCGACTCCCAATCCCCCCGCAACTACTGCAAAAGAAGCGAGGTTGAAGCCGATGCTTTGGATGGCGAGTATCACGCCCAAAGCTACTATTAAATACCCAATAATTACTGCGATGGCTTCCCTGTTTCCCTCGTCAATTCCCAGTCTGACTAGCAAGCGTTCCTTAAGAAAGTTGGTAAAAGATCGTGCTATGACAAGGATCGCCATAAACAAGACTATTAGTTCCACCAGTGACTGCAAGGATACAGGATTTTCACCTATTTTAAATAGGGTAGCGGTAAATATTTGCGAAATTTGTGTTAATATTTCTTCGGGTATTGTATTCAATTTAAATTCTGGAAATAAGGTTTTTTGTGTGATCATTTTTAATGGTAGTAGTAAGAAATAAAGTTTTCATGGTCCAATGTAAAAATAAAAGACTGAGATTGTTATCATAAATTTTAACCTGTTTTTAGGGTGAAAAAAGTTAAGTCGTTACATAGATATGTGTTTCCTCATACTACGCAGTTCTCCCTATTGCCAATTTTTCAGATACCTGGTCTTCGCAGGCCGGCGGTTAGTGTGCCACTTTTTCGCGATCCGAGAGCCGACTCATCTATTGTTAAAGTAATCACTCTAGTCACTTTAGTCAACATTAACTCGATTCGATTTTATCATACTCTCCACTATTTTTTTTTTGAAGTCCCGTTATCAACTTAAGCAGGGATTATTCAATGACTCTTTAAGTGGACAAGTCAAATATCCAAGTATTACAATGACTTTAACTGGTGGGAGAGATATTGCTATTACTCTGCCAGTTGCGTCCGTCTTGTGTATATTTAAGTAAAAATTTAACCGTTCTAGCTAAAATTGATAACGTTCCAAGAATACTTGGCCTTCTACCGACATGGGGGATTAACTATAACTTAATTGCATTTGTCAATCCGTAATTTTACTGAAAATACTGCTTGTTTAGGAGTGGAAAGTTGGCGATTTGGGGGTAGGTGGGCATAAATATGGCGCGAGACATGATTCCTAGATCGCCGAAATCTAAGTTCTCCACCCACAATCTAAGTAAATACTGAGCATAATTACTGATAGACAAATGCTTTCCTAGGTTAAGCTGTCACCAATGTTCTACCGATAGGATTGATTAGCAATAGAATTGATGAGAAATAGAAATACTTGGCGATACATCCGAATAATTAAGGGAAATAGTGTCGCAAGGGATACATATATCGCAGATTGAAAGCCTAATAGTGGCGCTACTGAACGTTTTCTTCAGTACCCAAATTGGAAGCAACGAAAACCTTGCGATCGCACAATTGGACAGAAGTTATAGAATAAAAGCTGAAATGCACGAGCAAACATGAGCAAATTCCCACCAGAGAAAACCCAACCGCCACAGCAAGAGAGCACAACAGCACAGGCATTGCGACAGGCTCACTTCGACGCTTTTTTTGCAGGTGCTAACGCCGGGATGCTGATTTTTGACCGCCAACTTCGGTACGTCCAAGTCAACGAAGTTTTAGCCCAGACCAATGGCGTTTGTGTGGCAGACCATATTGGTAGGTCAGTGCGTGAAGTGCTGCCAGAATTGGCTCCGACTGTGGAACCAATGCTGCAAGGCATTCTGGATACGGGCAAGCCCATTCTCGACTATGAATTAGTAGGTGAAACGCCGAAAGAACCGGGCATCCTGCGCTACTGGCAAGCATCTTACTATCCTTTGTTGGATGAAAATGGCCTGGTTTTTGGTCTGGGTGGGATTGTAATTGAAATTACCGATCGCAAGCGGGCAGAAAAAGAGCAAGCACGACTGACGGCAATTTTGGAAGCAACTTCCGACTTCGTAGGGATTGCGGATGCAACAGGGCATAACGTCTACCTCAACAAAGCCGGACAGAAAATGATGGGGGTACCTCCAGAGGAGGCACGCTCTCCGTTTAGTGTAGATTTTGTATTAGCTCCCTCGGCAACGACCAAATTCCACAATGAAGTCTTTCCAACCGCTTTAAGAGAGGGTAGCTGGGCTGGTGAAACCGTGTTTTTGTCACGCGATGGGCAAGAAATTCCAGTTTCTCAAGTTTTAATCGTCCACAAAACGGAAACAGGCGAAGTCGAGTTTGTTTCCACTATTGCACGGGACATTAGCGATCGCAAAAAAGCAGAGGAAGAACGGCAATTGCTCGCTACAACGATCGAGAACAGTCGTGACTTTATTGGCGTTGCCTCAATGGATGGTCGCCCGATGCTACTGAATCAGGCTGGTCTGGATTTGGTTGGACTCAGTAGTTTGGACGAAGCCAGAACTAAACACATTACCGACTTCTTCATGCCAGAAGATTTGGACTTTGTACAGCAGCGTGTTCTACCTACTCTAATGCAAGAGGGAAGTTGGCGGAGTGATTTCCGCTTCAGAAATTTCGTGACAGGTGAACCCATCCTGGTAGATTACACCCTATTTCTGGTCAACCATCCAGAGACTAATGAACCCGTAGGGATTGCCACTATTACCCGGGATATTCGCGATCGCAAAACCGCAGAAGATGTCCTCAAACAAAGTGAAGAACGATTTCGTTCTTTAATCGAAGCCAGCGCTCAAATTATTTGGATCTGCAATGCCGACGGCGAAATGGCGATCGAGCAACCTACTTGGAGTGCATTTACAGGACAGACATTTGATGATTACAAGGGAAGGGGTGGGAGCAACGCTATCCATCCAGACGATCGCTCGTCTATTACAACTGCCTGGTTAACTGCTGTTGCCAATCGATCATTCTATGAATCTGAATTCCGTATGCGTCGCTATGACGGGGAATATCGCTACATGAGTTGTCGTGGTGTACCAATTCTGAACGCGGATGGTTCAATTCGGGAATGGGTTGGGGCTAATACAGATATTACCGATCGCAAACAAGCTGAAGAAGCTCTACGCGAACAGCAAACTGTGTTGCGCGAGCGCAACGTCTTGCTGAGCTCTATTTTGGAAAGTACGCCAGACATAATAGTTGTTAAAGACCGGGAAGGCCGATATGTTGCCCTTAATTCTTTTGTGGCAAACTCCTTCTTTGACGGTAAACCCATAGAGGAGATTGTTGGTAAAGATGATTCGGAACTGATGCCCCCGGAGGCCGCCGTTCCAATAATGGCAAAAGACCGCGAGATTATGGAAGCAGGCACTACTGAAACCTACGAAGAAGAAATTTCTAATGGTGAGAGCAGCAATTATTTTTTAACCACAAAAGCCGCTTGGCGGGATGGTCAAGGCAATATTCTCGGTATTATCGCCATAGCACGAAACATTAACGATCGCAAACAAGCTGAAGCCCAGATGCGCGATCGTAATGCACTGCTAAACTCTATTTTGGAAAGTACACCCGACTTCATTGTCGTTAAAGATCGGGAAGGGCGTCATGTTGCCCTTAACTCCAATTTGGCAAACTTCATGGGCAAGCCAATTGAGGAAATCATCGGCAAAGATGATTTGGAATTACTGCCGCCTGAGAGTGCCTGTGCAATTATGGCTAAAGATCGTCAAGTCATGGCAACAGGCATCACTGAGACTTACGAGGAAGATGTCTCTGACGGTGAAAAAACCGCGACTTTTTTCACTACAAAAGCTCCTTGGCGGGATGGTCATGGCAATATCCTGGGTATCATCGCGACCACACGAGATATTAGCGAGCGCAAACAAGTCGAGCAAAAACTCCGTCAAACCCTAGAAATACTGGACTTAGCCAGCAATAGTATCATTATTAGGGATATGGATGACCGGATCATCTACTGGAACCAAGGTGCAGAAAAGCTCTATGGTTGGACAAAAGCGGAAGTAGTAGGGCAGCACATTCACACATTCTTGGAAACCCTCTTCCCTAAACCGTTAGAAACCGTAATGGCAGAGTTTTTCCAGCAGGGAAGTTGGGAAGGAGAAGTGCAGCACACCACCCGTGACGGTCGGCATATTATTGTGGCAAGTCGCTGGACATTACAGCGCGACGCGGAAGGCAAGCCTTGTGCCCAACTCGAAATTAATAATGACATTAGCGATCGCAAACAAGCCGAAGATGCTATCAAACAAAGCGAAGGACGCTATCGTTCGCTAATCGCTGCTACGTCCCAACTTGTCTGGACAGCGGATGCTGAAGGAAGATGCGTGGATCAGCCGGGTTGGAGAGCTTACACCGGACAAACCCAAGCTGAAATGGCTGATGGTTTTGGCTGGTTAGATGCAATTCACCCGGACGATCGCGAACGAACGACTCAGGTGTGGATGGAAGCAGTGCAAACGAAAACCCTGTATGACGTACAATATCGAATCCGGGGAGCGGATGGAAACTATCGTTATTTTCAACTAAGAGGGGTACCAATTCTGGATGAAGATGGCAACCTCCAGGAGTGGATTGGCACTTGTAGCGATATCCACGATCGCAAACAAGCGGAAGATGCTCTCAAACAAAGCGAAGGACGGTATCGTTCGCTAATCGCTGCCACGTCCCAAATGGTCTGGATAACGGATGCAGAAGGAAGATGCCAGGATACACCGACTTTCAGAGCTTACACTGGACAAACCGTAGACGAAGTGGTTGGTTTTGGCTGGTTAGATGCAATTCACCCGGACGATCGCGAACGAACGAGTCAGTTGTGGATGGAAGCAGTGCAAACGAAAAGCCTGTATGACATAGAATATCGAATCCGGGGAGCGGATGGAAACTATCGTTATTTTCAAGCTAGAGCGGTGCCAATTCTGAATGAAGAGGGCCACATCCAGGAGTGGATTGGCACTTCCAGCGATATCCACGATCGCAAACAAGCCGAAGATGCGATCAAACAAAGCGAAGAACGCTATCGTTCGCTAATCGCTGCCACGTCCCAAATGGTCTGGATATCGGATGCTGAAGGAAGATGCCCGGATCTACCGAGTTGGAGAGCTTACACCGGACAAACTGTAGACGAAGTGGTTGGTTTGGGCTGGTTGGATGCAATCCACCTGGACGATCGCGAACGAACGAGTCAGTTGTGGATGGAAGCAGTGCAAAGGAAAAGCCTGTATGACATGGAATATCGCATCCGAGGAGCGGATGGAAACTATCGTTATTTTCAAGCTAGAGGGGTACCCATTCTGGATGAAGATGGCAGCATCCGGGAGTGGGTTGGCGCTTCCAGCGATATCCACGATCGCAAACAAGCCGAAGATGCGATCAAACAAAGCGAAGAACGCTATCGTTCCCTAATCCTTGCCATCTCCCAAATTGTCTGGACAACGGATGCTGAAGGAAGATGCCAGGATTCACCGAGTATGAGAGCTTACACCGGACAAACGGAAGCTGAGGGGGTTGGTTTTGGCTGGTTAGATACAATCCACCCGGACGATCGTGAACGAACAGTTCAGGTGTGGATGGAAGCAGTGCAAACGAGAAGCCTGTTTGAGATGGAATATCGAATGCGCGGAACGGATGGAAATTATCGTTATTTCCAAGCTAGAGGGGTGCCACTTCTGGAGGAAGATGGCAGCCTCCGGGAGTGGGTTGGCACTTGTATCGATATCCACGATCGCAAACAAGCAGAATTCGTAATGGCAAAAGCCAGGGAAGCTGCAGAAGCAGCTAGTCGGGCCAAAAGTGAATTCCTTGCTAACATGAGCCACGAGTTGCGGACTCCCCTTAATGGCATCATGGGCTACGCACAGATTCTTCAGCGTTCCAAAGTCTTGAATGAAGAAGAGCGATCGCGCATTGATGTCATTTATCAGTGCGGTTCCCATTTACTAACGTTAATCAATGATATTCTCGATTTGTCGAAGATTGAAGCACAGAAAGTGGAACTAATGCCCACCGATTTTCATTTCCCGGCGTTCCTGCAAGGTGTAGCAGAAATGTGTCGCATCCGAGCTGAAATTAAGGGAATTCACTTTCTTTTTCCTTCAAGCCCCGAACTGCCGATCGGTATTCGTGCGGATGAAAAACGCTTGCGACAAGTGTTAATTAATCTTTTAAGCAACGCTATTAAATTTACGGATGAGGGCAGTGTCACTTTTATCGTCAGTTTTGCAACAGAAGGAAAAATTCGCTTTGAAATACGCGATACAGGTACCGGCATTGCACAGGATCAACTCCAAGCTATCTTTCAGCCCTTCGAGCAGGTAGGCGATCGCAGGCGGCAGACGGAAGGTACAGGATTGGGACTGGCAATTAGCAAAAGGATTGTAGAACTAATGGGCAGTACCATTCAGGTTCAAAGTGAGATGAATGTTGGCAGTATTTTCTGGTTTGATGTCCATCTATCTCAAGCCGATGAATGGGTGAAAACATCTCAAATCGACCATCGCGGGCAGATTATCGGCATCAAAGACCGCCAACCTAAGATTGTGGTTATTGATGACAAATGGGCTAACCGTTCGGTAATTAGCAATTTACTCAGTCCGATCGGCTTTGAGGTGTTTGAAGCGAACGATGGGCAGGAAGGCTGGGAAAAAATTATAGAGGTGCAGCCCGATTTAATTGTTACCGACTTATTAATGCCCGAACTAGATGGCTTCGAGGTAATTAAGCGGGTTCGAGAATCGGAAAATTTCAAAGACATCATCATTATTGTGTCTTCTGCCAGCGTATTTGAAACCGATCAATACAGAAGTTTAGAAGCAGGAGGCAACACTTTTATTCCCAAACCTATTCAGGCAACAGAGCTCCTGCAAAAATTACAACAGTATCTTGATTTGGAATGGGTTTATGAAGCTAATGAAGAGCCACAGGCGAGCTCCTCAGACACCGATGAGCTAATTGCCCCGCCTGCTACACAAATGGAAATGCTATACGAACTGGCTATGAAAGGAAATTTCCTAGAAATAGTTAAGCAGGCGCTATTACTTGAAGAAATAGATCCCCAATATATTCCATTTGCTAAAAGATTGCATCAGATGGCAAAGGACTTTCAAGACGAAGAGATTTTAACGTTTATTCAGTCCTACAAGTAAGGTTTATGAATTCAGAAATTCAAGCAAATGGTACAATTCTTATAGTTGATGACAATTCAGCCAACTTGGGTGTCTTATCTGATGCCTTAAGTCAGGAAGGATTTGAAGTTCGGGTCGCGAAATCTGGCAAAATGGCACTAGAGCGAGTCAAATATGCTCTCCCCGATCTAATCTTGCTAGATGTCATGATGCCAGAAATTGATGGATTTGAAACCTGTCGTCGATTACAGGCTAATCCAGAAACTAAACAGATTCCCGTTATATTTATGACGGCTCTCTCGGATACGGCTAATAAAGTTGAGGGGTTTAAGCTTGGGGCTGTAGATTATATTACCAAACCTTTCCAACAGGAGGAAGTATTAGCTCGCGTCAAGCTGCATTTAAAGCTTCATGTTTTAACTGACAAGTTAGAAGAAAAAAATACATTATTGGAGCAAAAAGTTTTAGAGGTTAGCCAAGCCTATGAAGATTTACAACAAATGCAACTTAAGTTAATCCAAAGCGAGAAAATGTCCGGCTTAGGGCAAATGGCGGCTGGGATTGCTCATGAAATAAACAACCCTATAAATTTCATTTCTGGGAATCTGGGTTATGCCCAAGAGTACGCTCATAACTTACTAAAAATAATACATCTCTATCAAGAAGATTATGTAAATCCCACCCCTCGGATTCAAGCAGCAATGGATGAAATAGAACTGGAATTTGTGGAGGAAGATTTTATCAAAGTTCTTAACTCTATAAACTTAGGAACGCAGCGCATCCAGGAGATTGTTAAGTCTATGCGAATCTTTTCTCGCCTAGATGAGGCAGAGGTGAAAGCTGTAAATATTCATGAAGGAATTGATAGTACACTCACCATCCTGCATCATCGTTTAAAAGCAAAACCAGAGCATCCTGAGATTGAACTAATAAAAAAGTACGGTCAGCTTCCAGCAGTAGAATGTCATGCCGGACAATTAAATCAAGTGTTCATGAATATTCTTTCCAATGCCATTGATGCTTTAGAGGAATCGAATCAGCACCGTTCCTTTGCAGAAATTAAACAACACCAGAACCGCATTCAAATTGCTACAAAAGTAATTGACGAGAATTGGGTTGCTATTTATATTAGTGACAATGGTCGGGGAGTTTGCGAAAGTTTACAAGCGAAACTATTTGACCCTTTTTTTACCACCAAACCTATCGGTAAAGGAACTGGGTTGGGGCTATCTATCAGTTACCAAATTATCGTTGAAAAGCATGGGGGCAGATTATACTGCCAGCCTGGATTAGGAAAGGGAATAGAATTCGTCATTGAAATTCCTATTCGGCAGCAAGCTTGTAAAGCTGCTTAGTTTCCTGGTGTAATATCTCTTACAAACTTTGGTTAATTTCTCGCTGACAGCGGGGACGACAAGGTGTTCCTGTGCAAATAAAGCCTGCAGGCATATTTTTAAAGACGCTGCTGCGAGCTCCAATTAACGCATTTGCACCGATTTCGACACCTGGGCCAATGAAGCAGTCGGCGGCAATCCAAACGCCGTTATTAATGATTACAGGTGCTGTGATTAAGCTAAAGGCTGGGTCTTGAGGGTCATGAGTGCCGGTGCAGAGGTAGCTTTTTTGAGAAATGACGCAGTGTTTGCCGATCGCAATTCGATCGAGACTGTACAATACAACATCATCTCCGATCCAACTGTAGTCTCCGATGGCAATTTTCCAAGGATAGGTAAAACGAGCCGTGGGGCGAATGATCACACCCCGACCTATTTTCGCTCCAAATAACCGCAGCAACCCCCTTCTGATGCGATTAAAAGGGTGTGGAGTGAGGGGAAATGCGATCGCCTGGACGAACCACCAAACCAAAATTACCCAACTAGGCTTTCCTCGATCAAACTTTGATTGATCGTAGCGGCGCAAATCGACTAAAGATTCGCCTGTCAAAGTATTGGCGTGATTGTCGCTAATTTGGCGATCGTTTATTTCAGGATTTGGGGAATTTGCAATCGGATTTTCCGGATCTTGGTTCGGATTTGGTATATAATCGGTCATTGATAGTTAATTTAATGTTTAATTTAAAATCGAGTTTAACCTTAAGGACTGCTGCATGACATTTCTAGTTAGGGACAATTTTGACTCGGAAAACGCCAAGGATATCGCACAATGCGAGAATACAAATCCCAGAATTGGCAAAGTGCGACTTTTACAAACAGCATTGGTACTGCTTAGCAGCTTTTTTGTAGCAGAGTTAATCGCCGCACTTAATTCTCATAGTTTGTCCCTATTAGCAGATGCAGGTCACGTTTTTTCAGATGTAGCAGCTTTAGCAATAACTTTGACAGCGACTTGGTACTCCTCAGTCAAACGCAAAAGTAAATCCGTAGATTGTACGATCGCACAATCGCCAATCCCTGAACGAGGAGAAATCATTGCTGCTTTAATTAATAGTATCAGTTTAGTGGCGATCGCCCTTTGGATAGCCGCAGAGTCGATCGCCCGTTTGCAGTCCCCAACACCCGAAGTAGAAGGGCTGCCGATGTTAATTACCGCCATAGTCGGTTTAAGCATCAACTCGATTAATGCTTGTTGCTTGCATTCCTGCTGTCACGGCGACTTGAATCTCAAAAGCGCGTTTCTGCACGCCGTGGCCGACATATTTTCGTCGGTTGGAGTAATTTTAGCGGCGATCGCGGTAGCGTGGCTACACTGGAATTGGGCTGACGGCTTAATTAGCTTGCTGGTATCAGCATCAATTATTTTATTAACCCTACCCTTGCTAATAGAAAGCATCCAATTGCTGCGAGGAAAAGTATCAGCAATATCCGCAATTCAACAAGGTTGCGATTGCGAAAAAGTGAGCGCAGAAAAATTGCTTTTTCCATCCCTCGAAGAACTCATCAAATAACATCTCTTCATCTGCGTATATCCGCGTATATCTCCTGATATCGGGGGTTAAAATACCTAAGTAATTAACCCAGCGATATCTAGATTGTAAAGATATCGTAAACCTTATTATCTACTCATCACAAAGACAAAGATCCGACTTTTCCGACTTTACGATCCGACTTTTCCGACTTTACAGAGGCAGGGGTCCGAAGCAATGATTAGAGATAGGGAAAGCCAACCCACGATGTCTAGATTGTAAAGATATCGTAAACCTGGATGTTGTGTTGCGAAAGGTTAAATAAAAATATGCTATAAAAAATATGCCTTTAGGGGGATACATTAAAGTTGCATCTAAGTTACTCCCCTTCATTTCCACGCGAGGCCAGTGAAAGCCTACTTCATATCAGGACTACCCCGCTCAGGCTCTACTTTACTGGCTGCACTACTACGACAAAACCCCCGGTTTTACAGCGCTATGACTTCCCCTATTGGGGATGCCAGTCGATCGAATGCTGGAAACCGTGAGCGAAGACAATGAGTTTTCCGTGTTCATTTCCCCTGAAAAAGGGGAACGGGCTAACAATTTTACCGCCCGATTGATTTGAGCAATACGACTAATAAATTATTCAGTCCTCATAGCGAGGACTTAAGCGAGGCGCGGGTTTCAACCCCTGCCCTACTTGAATGTAAACAATAGATATAAAGAATTTCAGCAATTATGAACGTACCAACCATGAACAAGCAAATTATTTTCGTTGACTCCTCTGTACAAGATTATCAAAACCTGATTCAAGGCATCGATCCCGCTCAAATTGTGATTTTCAATGAAAATTCCAGCGCGATCGACCAAATTACTAACGCCTTGACCGATAAAAAAGATATTGAAGCAGTTCATATAGTTTCTCACGGCAGCGAAGGCAGTTTAAAACTCGGTGCTGACGTACTCAATGAGAATAACCTAGAAACTTTCAGCAATCAGCTAAAACAGTGGGGAAATGCCCTGACAGCAAATGGCGATATCCTACTTTATGGCTGCGACGTAGCAGCCGGAGAAGTTGGAGAAAACTTCGTAAAGCGCCTCAGTGAAATAACAGGGGCAGATGTGGCAGCATCTACCGACAAGACGGGGAATGCAGCACTAGGGGGCGACTGGGAATTGGAAAAAACCACCGGTTCAATTGAAGCCGGACTTGCCTTGTCCAGCGAAGCGATCGCAAATTATGCCGGTGTTTTAGCCCCACCCGTACAATTTGACCTCACATCAGTATTTGATAGCGATGTCATTATCAACTACACGGGAGGAGTCACAGACACGACACAGAGCGGACTGGATTCCTCGGGGGGAACCCTAATAACTCAGTCCTTTGCCACATTTAAAGCCGGTGCTAATGGGAACGGTTTACCCGACAACGGCTTTTTCGCCACGAATGCTTACCATCCCGACGTTCAGCTAGGCTACAACAACACCAATAACGGCAACAACGCCAAAGTCCTCACAGCTAACGGCACATCCTTTAACTTTGCAGTTACGCCCAATCAGTATTCAGAAATCCACCTGTTGGCCACCAGTTCCAATGGCGACGCTGGGATGCAGGTGACATTTAACTATAGCGATGGCACTACTGGGACAGCCACAGCCACAGTTCCCGACTGGTTTAACGAAATTACCACTGAATCATTTTCCAGTTACTATCTGATCGACGGAAGGGATAGGAGCTTTGATAAAACTGGAACAAGTTATCATGATGCCAACGATGTTGCCCTATTTGGGTTTGGGTTCAATCCTAACCCAGCCAAAACGCTTCAAAGCATTACCGTCACTAAAACGACGGGTTCGTTAACTACTAATTATCTGGGAGTTTTGGGAGCCACAGGTGTTTTAGAGACCACACCGCCGACAGCCGCCAGTTTCACCCCCGCAGACAACGCCACCAGTGTGGCAGTTGCTGCTGATTTAGTTGTCACCTTGAGTGAAGCCGTACAGAAAGGCACTGGCAATATTGTCATCAAGAAAGTCTCAGATAACTCAGTGGTGGAAACTATAAATGTTACCTCCACAAATGTCACCGTTACTGGTAGTACCGTCACCATTAACCCAGTGGCAGATTTAGCGCAAGGTACTGGTTACTACGTTGAAATTGCTGCCGGTGCGATTCAAGACTTAGCTGGTAATAATTATGCCGGCACTACAGGCGCAACAGCCTGGAACTTCACCACCGCTGACACCACACCGCCCACCGTCAGCCTGACTTCGGCCGCCGCCGCCACCGTCACCGCAGCGTTTCCCGTCACCGCCACCTTCAGTGAAAGCACAACCAACTTTATCGCCAGTGATATCACCGTCACCAACGGCACCGTCAGCGGCTTTAGTGGCACCGGCACCACCTACAACTTCACCGTCACTCCCACCGGCCAAGGAACTGTCACGGTTAACGTCCCTACTGGGGTCGCCACCGATGCGGCTGGAAATAACAACACCGCCGCCACCGCCTTAACCCGTACCTTTGATAGTATTGCTCCCACCGTCAGCCTGACTTCGGCCGCCGCCGCCACCGTCACCGCAGCGTTTCCCGTCACCGCCACCTTCAGTGAAAGCACAACCAACTTTATCGCCAGTGATATCACCGTCACCAACGGCACCGTCAGCGGCTTTAGTGGCACCGGCACCACCTACAACTTCACCGTCACTCCCACAGGGAGTGGGACAGTTACAGTTAACATCCCCGCCAATATAGCTACGGATGCCGCCGGCAACAACAATACAGCGGCCACTGCTTTGACGCGCACGGCCGATACCACAGCCCCCACCGCTGCCAGTTTCACCCCCGCAGACAACGCCACCAGTGTGGCAGTTGCTGCTGATTTAGT
>NZ_JAUBQX010000020.1:0-4862 GCF_036701505.1 Microcoleus sp. Pol11C2 | reverse complement strand
GATAACTCAGTTGTCGAAACTGTGAATGTGAGTTCCACAAATGTCACCGTTAGCGGTAGTAGCGTCACAGTTAATCCTACGGCAGATTTAGCGCAAGGTACTGGTTACTACGTTGAAATTGCCAACGGTGCGATTAAAGACTTAGCTGGTAATAATTATGCCGGCACTACAGGCGCAACTGCTTGGAATTTCACCACTGCTGACACCACAGCGCCCACCGCCACCTCTTTCACCCCGATTGATAATGCCACCAGCGTGGCTGTGGGTGCTAATTTAGTCGTGCAATTGAGTGAAGCTGTCCAAAAAGGCACTGGCAATCTGGTTATCAAGAAAGTATCGGATAACTCAGTTGTCGAAACTGTGAATGTGAGTTCCACAAATGTCACCGTTAGCGGTAGTAGCGTCACAGTTAATCCCACGGCAGATTTAGCGCAAGGTACTGGTTACTACGTTGAAATTGCCAACGGTGCGATTAAAGACTTAGCTGGTAATAATTATGCCGGCACTACAGGCGCAACTGCTTGGAATTTCACCACTGCTGACACCACAGCCCCCGCGCTCGCCAATATTACGTCAACCTTGGCAGATGGCAAGTATGGTGTGGGTAAAGTTATCCCCATCGGCGTCACTTTCAATGAACCGGTCAACGTTACGGGAACGCCCCAATTGACGTTAAATAGCGGCGGCAAAGCCACTTATGCTTCTGGCAGCGGCAGCAATGCCCTCACATTTAACTACACCGTCGCGACGGGTCAGAACGCCCCAGACTTGGACTATGCTTCTACTACAGCTTTATCGTTAAACGGTGGCCGGATTCAAGACGCGGCTCTCAATAACGCGATTTTGACTTTACCCGTTCCTGGTGCCCCCAAATCCTTGGGAGCCAATAAAGCGATCGTTATTAACACGCAGCCTCCTGATATCAGCGTTCTTGATTTGGGCTTCAACAAGCTGCAAGAGTCCCTCACCAGCAATCTGGCGGCTCAACTGCCAGTGGTGGGCGATAAACTCAAAGCCATTGCCCCTGATTTTCTAAACAGTATTAAGAACAGGCTAATCACCGACCTGAAAGCAGCGCCGAGCTGGGATCAGGTGAAGTTTCAAGACACTATCAAGACTTCCCTTGGCAAAGACTTCCCCAACCTGAAAATTACAAGCTCACTTGGGGCAAACGGAGAAGCCAAAGTTATCGTGAACCTGAGCAAAGAGTACACTAAAACGCTAGGACTGAATGGGGATTTGGGACTACCGGCGCTGGGATTGAATACTCAGGGCGATGCCAACGCCAAATTCAAGTACGACTTTTCCTTGGGATTAGGTTTGAATCAGGATGGCTTTTTCTTCGATACAACGAATACAAAGCTTGCCCTCAACGCTGAAGTCGGCTTAGCCAATAATTTTACGGGTAAGGCCAATCTAGGTTTCTTGCAAGTGGATCTAGCGAACAACGGTACTAACCCCACTAAAATTACCGGTGACTTTAAGGCATCTCTGAAAGATTTAACTACTGCTCAAGGAGGGATAAATGACGGGCGACTGACCTACACTGAACTGAGCAAAGGCAACTATAAACTCTCGGACTTGATTGGTACGAGTTTAGACACCAAAGCCAACCTCGGCCTGAGCGCAAAAACCAGCGTTAATGGCAGTGCTGCTATTCCGTCGTTCAACTTTGACCTCAACGCAGGTTTTTCGCCGCTTTCGTATAAGGACGGGAAAGGGAGTGGGCCCCAAAAACCCACGCTGGCATTCAATAATATGCAGCTCGACTTGGGTAGTTTTGTCACTGGCTTTGCCAAACCAATTATCACGACGATCGATAAGGTTATCACCCCTGTTCGTCCCCTGATCAATGTTTTGAACAGCGATATTAAGTTTTTGTCGGATATCAGTAGCATCCGCGACTATCTCGATCAAAACAAAGATGGCAAAGTCACTCTGCTCGAAACTGGTATGGCGCTAACTGGCACGAAAGTCAATGGTAGCTTCTTGACGGCAGTGGACGCAGTTGGCAAAGCGAGTCAGTTGATCGGGGAACTGGCAGCCCAAGATGGCAATATTAAAATCGATCTGGGTGACTATGAAGTAGGTTTTGATGCTACCGATCCCAAGGCCGATCCCTCAAAAGCAACTAAGAAAAGCACCAAGACGCTAGGTTCGCCTACCGATCAAGCGAAATCGAAGTCTAAAGGCAAGGTGACAGAGTTTTTATCAACCTTGCAAAATATGCCTGGGTTGCAATTCCCAATCTTAACCAACCCCGGCACAGTGGTTGATTTACTGCTGGGTAAACCAGATGTGACGCTGTTTGCCTACAAAATGCCGGAATTGGATTTCAGCTTCAACATGGATCGCACTTTTCCGATCTATGGCTTTGCAGGAATCGGTCTGAACGGCAATCTGAAAGGCAACTTTAGTGCTAAAACCAATTTTGGTTTCGGCTTTGACACCAATGGGCTAAATCAGTGGAAAAAGGCAGGATTTTCTGTCTCAGATGCCTATAAAGTTCTGGATGGCTTCTATGTGAGCGATCGCCAAAATGCCGACGGTACGGGGCCGGATGTCCAGGAAGTCAAACTTAATGCCGATATCAGTCTAACTGGTTCACTTGATGCTGTTCTGGCCAAGGCATACGTCACAGGGCGACTGACCGGGAACGCCAAAGCTGACCTGATCGATGTGGGTGAAGAAAATGGCACCAGCGATGGCAAAATTCGGGGTTCGGAAATTATTTCTCGGATTAGCAAGCCTCTGGATATGATTGCGGTGAAGGGAGAAATCAATGCTTCATTGGATGCTGGGTTTGATTACCTGCGACCGGGGTTTGAGAAGAGGTACTACACTATTGATTTAGGGTGGTTTGGTGGTAAGCAAAGCGTCCCCTATTGGGTACCCAGCATAAGTCGTGAAAATGTCTGGCGGCAAAACTTTGGCACCTACAATCTGGCTAATTTTGGTGTGGGTGCTACCTGGAAAAGCCGCGCGATCGATGGCTATATATCGGGTGGACTCGTGTTTTTAGATGCCAACTTTAATGGTATCAAGGATGAAGACGAGCCAGTCAGCGTTACCAATCCTGATGGGAGTTTCGATCTGCAGGTCGATGTTGCCCAATTCGACACCAATAAGAACGGTCGAATCGAGCCGAGTGAAGGCAAGATTGTTCTGATGGAGGGGAACGATATCGCAACATATTTGCCTCTGGTTACGCCGCTTACTTCTACTCCAGATTCCACCGTGATCACGCCTCTAACCACGGTTATTGCTGATTTGGCTAGCAAAGGGATTGACCCTGAAACTGCTGAAACTCAGGTGAAATCGGCTCTGGGGCTGCCGGCTGATGTTGATTTGGGCAGCTACGACCCCCTAGAAGCGATCGCCAATGGCGACGCGAAGGGTGTGGCAGTGTTTGCCTCGATGATCATGGTGCAAAACACGATCGTCCAGACGGCGAAATTTATTGAAGGGGCTTCGGAAACACCGCTCACTCAACTCGGAAATGCCGCAGCAGCCGCGATCGCCGATACGCTTAAAGCCGGTACTCCAGTTGACTTGACCAAACTAGAGACAATTGGGGCGATTATACAGTCCGTGATCGCTGCTGCGGCCACTCAAGACAGCAATCTCAACACACAGCAGCTAGCCAGCGTCGCCTCGGCTGCTGCACAAATAATGGCCCTAGGCAATCAAATTGTTCAGGAACTCGCCACTAGCGGTCGCCCATTAAGTGAGATCGCTACGGAAATTACCAAATTGCAGGCAGTCTCAGTTGGTCAAATCGCAGTCGGACTGCCGGAATTGGCAGCGGGAACCAAGACGATCAAGCAGTTCCTCGCCGACAACACCAAGGAAGCGATCCAGAAGAAGATGGAGGAAGTAGCGGTTAATGACCCTACCGTTCGCCCCACCTTCGAGACAATCAATCCTGAAGATCTGCTCGTTCCTTTTGAACCTACCTCTGGGGAAATCGGCACCGAAATCGGCACCGAAACCCCAACAGGGATCGCTCCGACCCCACCGAGCGCTCCGACGCCATCGATCGCTCCCACCCTATCACTAACAGCCTCGGAAACACCAACACCATCGGAAACAGCCTCGGAAACACCGACACCATCGGAAACACCAACCCCCACGCCAACAACTAATAACCTCTCAGACGATGAGTGCATCTGCGACCAAATTACCTATCCCAACTTAAACCGACCCAACTCGGTTGAAAATACCATACTCGGCGCGTCTGGCATTCAGATAGGCACGGCCCAAAACGATGAATTACTAGGTAGCAATGCTGCCAACATATTCGAGGGCCAATCCGGGGATGACAACTTATACGGTGGTGCCGATAATGACATTATTAATGGCAACCAAGGTAATGACTTCATCGCCGGAGGCAAAGATGAAGATACTCTCTATGGAGATGAAGGTAACGACATCATCCTTGGCGAGTCTGGTAACGATTTAATCTTTGGAGGCAAAGGCAATGACTTCTTACATGGCCGCGAAGGTATTGACATCATTTATGGCAACAAAGATGATGACTTCATCGATGGTGGCAAGGATAATGACACGTTATATGGAGGCAAAGGTAACGACATCTTGCTTGGCAGTCAAGGTGATGACAATCTGTTTGGACAGCAGGGAAATGATACCATCTGCGGCGGTGAAGGCAATGACTTAATCAATGGTGACGAAGGAGCAGATATCCTGGGAGGGTGCGCCGGAAATGATACTCTGTTCGGAGGCGCAGAAAATGATACTCTCACGGGTGGGAAAGGATCCGATCTTCTTGATGGAGGCATGGGCAATGATAGTTTGATTGGCGGTAGTGGCAACGATATCTTTGCCTTAAAAGCCGGTCAAGG
>NZ_JAUBQX010000019.1:19995-104333 GCF_036701505.1 Microcoleus sp. Pol11C2 | reverse complement strand
ATTTAGTTGTTATGGCTTTGTGAACCATACTAGCCGTCCCTGAGTATTTTTACTCACTTAGGCTAAACGAATCGCACGGAACCAAATTAATTCGATTGTTAAGTGAGGTAAATCTAAAAATCTTTGTAATTTACGTCGCCGACTTTCGGCTGTAATTAGACAGGGAAATACTCGGGAGAGCCGCTCTAATCTCACTTGTTTTTCTGATTGCATCAAGGATAGCAAAATTGTCATCACCAAAAACTGAGATGGCGTCAGGTGTTTTTGTAAATGAGTCTGGTAGAATCTTGGTATCATTATTTTTTTGGATAGGCAAGCGTGTAACAACTCTGCTGCCTATCTTTTTTTACCACAAGTTGGCTCAATCCTTACTAACTATGGGTTTGGGGCGGGTCGTCACCCCCCCAGTGAGGATTCAGCAACTTTCATATTCGCTGACCCAATAATTGGTAAATACTTTATTGGCTTGGGAACAAACTCACAACAGAGGCTGCGTCAGTTGTTAGTGGATCAATTCTGCCAAGCAGCAGGTGGGCCTTGTGTTTATACAGGGCGGACTATGAAGCTTTCCCATAGTGGAATGGATGGAGGTTTGACGGACAGTGAATTTAATGCTTTTGCTAATGATATATCCCAAGCTCTCGATAAAAATAGGGTCAATCCACCAGATAAAGCCGAAGTGCTGGGATTTGTCAATAGTCTGAGAAGCAAGATTGTCGAAAAGTAATATGAAACACTCCCATCTTCTCCTGGTTTCGGTGGCATTTCTGCTACTGTCAGGAATGGTAACGGCCGACGCAGCCCATGCAAAACCATCAGAGCCAACCACCGAGATGAAAGTTCCAGTATCCCCAATGCCCAGGCAGTCTTCTGAGCGCTTTTCCATGCCTGCTATTTTTGCTCCACCCCATGCTCAATCCAACGATCAACCTTTTTGTTTTTATCAGCGCTGCGATAGCACGATAGTTGATTTGAGCAGACTGTGTGGGGCTAAGAGCGCCGAAACGGGTACAAATACTAGATGGGAAAAGGTTCCTGTTGAGGAGAAGAAGCGCCCAATTTATTGGTAAAAAAATGAGAAGTTGTTTCAGTAGACGAATTCCATAGGAGCGCCCTTGCTTTACTTCCCCAGAAGTGCGTGAAGCGTAGCTATCCCGTAGGAAATCGCCCTCATCGCCTCAAATTTCCCCATTCACCTGCATCTGATGCACCTTGTCAGCTAACTCTTGGCGGCTTTCCTTATCGAGTGCATCAATTGCCAGCATTCCCAAGTACACGACTTCCTTCTGAGTTAGTCTTGTCGCTTGGGCTTGTTTTTGAATGACTTCCTTAATTACGGAACTGACCGCGATCGCAGTATTAGTTTTTGCCACGAAGAATAATCAACTATTAATAACTTTCCTTGATGTTACCATCCCCACTCCGATTAAGTACGATAATGTTTGACAAATTACAGTTAATCATGATATAGTGTAAAAAATACAAAAAAGCGCTCGCCCCTGGTCTAGACAACTCAAGGCCGATCGACCTACTCCTCCAAAACCTCAACCAAATCCTCAATCATCACATCAAAAGTCCGAGCTAACTTCCGGAGCAACGTAAAGTCAACCGTTGTCAGCCCTGGACAGCGGGCATAATGCTTGACAGTGTTGTACATTACCCCAGAACGTTCTGAAACTTCCTTGAATGTCCAACCTTTCTCTGCTGCTAGTTCTCTGACTTTAATTCTTACTAAACCCATGCTTGACAATGGGTGCTATAACACCTTAGAATAAATTTATCTAAAAAGCCGATCGCCCCCCGGTCTGGACAACTAAAGGGCGATCGTTTTCAAAACTTAAATAGACAGTTACTAGCTGTCTAACTTACTATGATAGCATCATCCCAGCTAAAATCAAGCACTTTCGCCTGCTCCAAAATAATTCACAAATCTCCCATCCTGCATCCGCTGGCGAGATTTGTCACAGAAGAAAGAGTTGCACTCCTGTTCAATATCTCAACAGACGAGATTTACCGCATAGAATGTTGTCGCTACATGGTGTACGTGCACGGCAAAGGCATCAGCCGGTTTGTCAGCTACGCCGATTTTCCGCCGATTGTCCGAGTAAATGCGATCGCACTTCAAGATTTTGGCAGATGGTACAAACGCTGGAAAAGCAAGCTAGCACCAGCATTTTGGACGAAATTCTACACCCACAAGTTCAAAAAAGCTGTTTTAGTTGACAGCTTGCTGGAGTGGGGCCAATTGGTAGCTAGAGTTAAATCGCCAATTTCTGGGGCCGCGCTGCAACAGCTACGAGATGTCTATGCCCAAGAAAAAGATTTGATGGATAAATTTTAAAGTGTGATCGACTTAATCCTACTTGAACTTTCCATTAAAAAATTTTAAAACACTTCATCTTCGATTCCCAGCCACCATTCCCCCAGATTCATTAAATCTTTGTGAATGTCGGTAAGTTCTGTCATATACTCTTCCGCAGAAATCTCCGATCGCCTTTCTTGCAATTTTTTCAGTCGCAGTTGCACCAACAGCCAAGGTTTGGAAATCCCATCGGTTGCTTCGATATATTGGGCTAGCTCTTTGCTGTCCATAGTTATTGGTTAGTTTTTATATCGGAATGATTAAACCGCAGAGAATGCAGAGAATGCAGAGTAAGAGAAGAGAGAGATGAATAATTCTGATACCAACTAATCTAATATTATAGGACTTTTGAAACGGCTTAAAAATCTCTGATTTTTCCCAGTCGCTTTCAACCGACTTGAGCTTTGAGCCAGGGGTTGAAACCCCTGGCGGACTAACGGAATCTCGGACTTTTCAGCTAAGATGCCTTCCCCAAACATCTTTTACCTGTAATCCGAAGTCTGAATATTCTTCAACTTCGCCGCATATTTCATGCCGTATTCCGGGCGACAGAAGCGATCGATCTGAGACTCAAAGAAAGCCCGATTTGCCTTTAAATGCTTCGGATTCGGGTCATCTAAAGGATACAAAAGAGCAGTCCGCAAAGCTTGAATCACTGCCGAAGTTACGCAATACATTGATCGCTGGAAGGTCACCCCAATTTGATTGAGGATATCATCTTCGCCGCGACAGCGCTGTTTGTAGAAATCCATCAAATAAGGTGGCAGGAAATGCAGCATATCTTGTGCTAGCAAAGTCGGCGGAATCCCCGCCGTACCTACGGGGAATTTGTCTGCATAAAGCACTCCGAAGTGGAAGTCTTTTTGGTCGTCAGGAACTTCCTTAGCTTGAGCGTTGTAAGATTTGGTGCCTCGGAATGGCGAAGTGCGATAAAATACAGCTTCCACGTAAGGTAACGCTGCTTCATAAAGCCAAGTGAAACCCTTAGATTTGGGGATGATTTCGTAGGTTTCGCCGTCGATTTGAACGTGGTGGTAAATCGGGCGTCCGGCGATCGCAAATATGCCATTTACCAGAAAATCCATCGCTTGAGGGACTGTGGTAATTTTCCCTTCATCGTACAAGTCGGAAACTTCAAAAAACACCGGGGCCATTACTTCCCAGAATAAACCGAGATTGCTGTAATAAGACATTTGGCGACACTGTTCTAAAAACATTTCGGGAAATGCTTTGTGAAGTGCCAGCATGAACGGGTCTTTTTTGAAGTAAGCTTTAATTGCGCGATCGGCATTAGCCTTATATTCGTCACTGTCCAAATAAGGATCGAATTGATTGGTTGGCACGTACAAGCCCCGGTGCCACAGCATTGACCTCATGCACTCTTCGGCAAATTCCATGTTAATGCGATCGTGCCACAAATGGTGAACAAATCGAGGGAGTTTACCAGTTTCTCCCTTTTCCATGAACTCCAAAAGTTCCGGGTGAACACTTCCAGTGCCGCGCCAAATCCGCAAATCTGCCCCGTCGCCTGCATAATGATTTTGCAAGTCTAAATACTCTTGAGGCAAGAAGTATTTAAAGAAAGGAAGCGGGTGTAAAAAAACCCGTTCGGCGATGTAAAGCAAATCTCGCCAGTAAAAGTCCATCGGCACTGCGTAAGCTTTCCAGATAGCGATGATTTGCATCAGATTTTCCGGCGTATCTGGAATCATTGCGCCGCCAGCTTCTAGCCTGTGAATTATTTCGGCAAATTCGTGTTTGGAAGGAGGTAGTTTAGTTGCTGGTTTATTAGGGGTTTGTACCATTGTTTCTTCCTTTGAGTGAGTGAATCTAAATATTTTGAATTATTGCCAAAAGCTGCTATTCTTTAACGGGTTACCAGGCTAGAGGCGGGGAACCGATATCCAGGCCTACGAGCCGGAAAATTGAAGGCATAGCCTCCGGATATGCGTTTCCAGGCTCTGCCTGGAAACGAGTAGATTCTTAGTCGGCGGAGGCGGAATTCGTTTGTGTAGACGCGATTTCCAGCTCCGTGTGTTCTAGGGGATAGCTAATAGCAACTTGGGTATTTCTGTCAGTCGGCAGAGTAGCAACGATCGCATTTGTAGTAGATTCGCTCCACTTGAGTAGCCAAGCAGGTTGAATTCCCAACACAAAAATGATGCCCGCCAAAACCAGCGCCGGCATATTTTCAGCAAACGTAACTGGAGGGTAGTAAGCCGTGGCATTGTCCAACTTCCCAAAACAGGTGCGGTTCAGCAGAATCACAAAGTAAACTGCTGTTAAACCCGAAGCTAAAATGCAGAGCAAAGTTGGAATTGGAAAGATCGAGAAACTGCCTTGAAACACTAAAAATTCGGCAATAAAACCCACCAAACCGGGAATTCCCGCGCTTGCCATACCGCCCAAAACTAACAGGGAACTGGCAGTCGGTAAACCCCGCATCGGGTTCATCAAACCGTTGAGTACATCCAAATCCCGCGTGCCAACTTTGGTTTCGATGATGCCTACCAAATAAAATAGCAAAGCTAAAATTAAGCCATGGCTTACCATTTGCCCGACAGCGCCGATTAATGCCAGCTTCGTACCCGCGGCGCAGGCAACGAGGATGTAGCCCATATGTCCGATCGAACTATAGGCTACCATGCGCTTGATGTCTTTTTGGGCGATCGCGCTCAAAGCCCCGTACATGACGCTCACAGTCCCGATAATCGCTAAAGCGGGAGCTATAATCGACCACGTTTCGGGAAACATCTGCAAGCCGAACCGTACTAAACCGTAAGTTCCCAACTTCGCCAGAATCCCTCCCAGCAAAATTGCTGTTGCTGGCGAAGCTTCGACGTAAGCATCCGGCAGCCAAGTGTGCAGTGGCACCAAGGGAATTTTAATTCCCAACCCAATTAGCAAAATTGTTAGCAGGATTAACTGCATATTTCTCGGCAATTCTTGAGTGGTAATCGCACTGTAATCGAAATTTAAAGAACCGCTCAGCCAAGCCACACCCAAAAATGCTGCCAGCACTAAAAGTCCCGAAACTGCCGTGTAGATCAAAAACTTCATGGCAGCGTATTCCCGCTGCTTTCCGCCCCAAATAGCAATCAACAGGTAAAAAGGAATTAATTCTACTTCGTAAAACAGTACAAACAGTAGCAAATTTTGAGACATCAAAGCTCCGGCAATACCAGCATTGATTAGCAAAATCAAAGCGTAGTAAAGCTGGGGGCGCTCCATCTTTTCGCCAGTGCCGTAAATGACTAATAGCGTCAGCAAAGCACTTAAAACCAGCAGCGGCAAGGACAAGCCGTCAATGCCTAAGTTGTAGCTCAAACCTAATTGTGGGATCCAAGGCAAATATTCTTGAAATTGCAGTCCCGAATTGGCTGGATCGAATTGAGTCAACAGCCAGATATTCAAAATGAAAATAGCAGCAGCAAAAGCCGAGGCTATTGAACGCAGACGCATTCCATTGATATTTCCGGGCAGGAACCCGACTACCGCAGCGCCCAACGCGGGCAACCAGAGCAAGGCACTAAGCATAATGTGTGAAGTGAAGAGTGAAGAGTGAACAATCAATTTTGCAGGCTCTTGTCTTTGATAACTTAAGAGTTTAGATGTTAAACTTTCTTCAATTATCCATCCAAAATTGCATCACGACTCAGAAACAATAGTGACTCTACCCGTGTCTAAATCGTAATACCCACCAACAACTTTCAGTTTATTCTCCGCAATTAACTTAGAGATAACTGGAGAGGCTTTCAACCTGTTAGCTTGCAGCATAACATTCGCTTTGACGGCATTTTCTAGACTATCCCCCGGTTTGTTTTTCGAGCTTGCTAAAGCCGGCTTAATTGCCTCGATCAAACTGCCAATTTGACCGGGAACTTGAGTTCCTTTGATGGTTGCGTCTACCGCACCGCACCTTTCATGCCCGACTACCACAAGCACTTTTGCTCCCAGTACCAGCGTGCCAAACTCCAGGCTGCCAATTTCTTCTGGGGTAGCAACATTTCCGGCCACGCGACAGACAAATAAATCTCCCAATCCTTGATCGAAGATAATTTCCGAAGGAAAGCGGGAATCTGCACAGCCGAGAATAGCAGCAAATGGTTTTTGAGATTTGGCAACTTCGGTGAGACGCCCAAAGTCTTGGTGGGGATTTTGGCGTTTGCTGTCAACAAACCGCTGGTTGCCGTCCATTAACTGTTTCAGGGCTGCATCGGGAGTCAAGTCAGTTTGAGCAATTGCTGGTTCGGGTGCAGCCAAATCAGCGCCTGCTCCTGCTGCGAGTATCCCTGTACCAATGGCTCCTGCGACAAATTTGAGGGAATTGCGTCGGGAAAGAGTGAATTGTCTGTTATTTGGGTTCATTGAGGTTTCCTTGTTGTATCGAGTTTGAAATCTTTGTTCAAGACTTCATGTTTTTAAGATTTTAGATTAAAACTGTCACCTAAAATCTTCACGCTTATATTTCTTTACCCGCCCACAATCAGCGAGAGGCGAACTAGCAACGGCCAGCTTATGAGCAGTCCCAAAACTGCTACTCCGAACAGAATTGTCAGGGCATAAAACTGAGTTTGACCGTTAACGTTGTATTTGAGGCTCTGCCCGCCGAAAACAGTTGCAAAACCGATTAAGTTCACGAATCCGTCCACAATATTGCGATCGACCCAGGAGATAACTTGAGCAACTAGACCGACTGCAAATATCACTGTCACGCGGTAAAGTTGGGCAGTGTAAAAGTCGTAAGCAAAAAAGTCTTGCAAAGCTTCAGAACCAATTCGCACCGGTTTTTCCCATTTCTCGTTCAGGTAAACAAATGCTCCAGCACCGATGCCGATCGCCGTTGACAAAACTAGCAATCCACTTGCGGTATAATTCAAACTTGCCCCCGGCAAGACCTGCCACGTCGCCAGCAAGTGCGGAACGTGCAAAGTAAAGCCCATTAAAACAGTCATCGGCAAGATAAAAGGCCAGTGAACTTCCGGCGAACGTTCAGTCATTTGCTTTGGTTTGCCACCGAAAACTAAACCGAAGACGCGCACCAAGCCAAAAGCAGTAACGCCGTTTACAAACAGCACTATTCCTAACAAGAAAGGGTGAGTTTGCCAAAGCCCGGATGTGAAGTCTTCTAAAGCCCAGAAACAGCCGAAGGGCGGCAGTCCCACCAATCCAGCGCTACCAACAATAAACGATATTGCCGATATTGGCCGCTTTCCCCACAAACCGCCGAGAGCTCTGACATCCTGAGTGACGCTGTTCCAAACTACCGAACCGATGCTCATCACCAGCAAACCCATTGCCAAGGTGTAGGCAAATATCAATGTCAGGGCTGTCTGGGCTTGTCCGGTGCCGACGGCGATAAATACTAAGCCCATGTATGAGCTGACTATATAGGAAAGCGTGCGCTTGATGTCGATTTGGGCGATCGCAATTAATGAAGCACCCACCGCCGTCGCAGCGCCTACAATAATAGTTGTCTTCAGTCCGATGGGCGACAAAGCAATCACTGGCTGCAACTTAATCAAAATCCAAGCACCAGTTTCCACAACTACGGTGTTCCGCAAAATCGTCGCCGGCAGCGGGCCTTCCATCGCCTCATCCAGCCACAGGTGCAAGGGAAACTGGGCGCATTTGCCCATCGGGCCGGCAATCAAGGCTAAGCTCAACAGCGTCGCTACAGTAGGGTCAAGCTTTGCAGTCTGAGCCCAAACAGCCAACTCGTCAAAATTCCAAGTTCCAGCCAGCGGCAGAATTGCAACTACTCCCATCAGCAGGAATAAATCTCCCACCCGCTTTGTTAAGAAAGCGTCGCGGGCTCCTGTCACCACCAAAGATTGATTGAACCACAGCCCGACTAGCAGGTAAGTACCCAAAGTCAGAACTTCCAAAATCATGTAGCTGAAGAACAGGGAATTGCACAGTACCAACCCGCACATCCCAGCTTCAAACAGCCCCATAAGAGAAAAGAACCGAGCCCAGCCCCAGTCCATTTCCATGTAACCGAAAGCATAAATCTGCGCCAGCAAGTTCAGTCCGGTAATCAAAACAGTCGCCCCGACGGTGACTGCAGAAATTTCTACGGGAATGGTTAAGTCTAAACCTGCTACATTCAGCCAGGGAATCAACTCGTGTTGCGCCGGTTGGTTCCAGATAGCTGTCAAGGCTATGACCCCGTGTAAGAAAGCGAACAAGGTTAATATGGCGTTCACGTAACCGGATGGTCTTGGCCCCGTGCGGCGGGTAACTGCCGGAAACCACAGCATCGACAGAACTCCGCCTATGAGTGGATAGCAAGGTATAAACCAAACGGTCTGGAGTAAGATTTGAGCCATTGGCATTACCTGTAAAGGTTACAAAAATTTAAAATTCTGAGAATAATTCAGATGCGCTGACGACAGCACTGAAAAGCCAGAAGGCAGAAGTAAAGAAAATTTGGGGGTTTGCCTCTGAGTTGGTTCCCGTCGTCAAACCGAGCGCTTCAGAATAGACTTATTAATTTTATATTAAGGATTACGTTAAATTTTCATATTTCTCATTCAGCATATCTATATCCACCAATAAACAGGACTTATAGGTATTTATAGGGGCGGATTGTATACAAACGAATATTTGTCGAGCGCACATCTTGCACCATTTTGAGGAACAGGCATCTTGCCTGTTCCACTCATACTGATAGTTCAATTTTTTTTTGGAGGAGGGGTGGGGCATCCTGCCTGCCCGTGAAAGGCTTATTTAGAACAGGCAAGATGTCTGTTCCACTCATAGTTCAATTTTTTTTTGCGGAGGAGGGGTGGGGCATCCTGCCTGCCCGTGAAAGGCTTATGTTGTAAAATATTAAAACCGCTCAATGTCCCAAGCTGATTCGGGAAGTTGGGCTTGGCGCTGCCCAATGGACCTTGCCCTAACATTCAAAAGACCGATCGGCGTATTAAACAAATCTACCAGAGCGGCTCCGCCGAGCGCACTTTTGGCAGCAGCAAGCGGAAATTCCTTTAAAAGCCACCTAGCCAGCCGATAAAAATATTCCCCTGTTGTGAATTCTCGCATCAAATCGACACTGTGGAGTTCGTGCAAATATTTATTAGATTCGCCGTACCGATACCATTGACTTTGCAACTGTTTTATTGTAGACCGGTGGCGGTGTCGGACGATCGCATTTTCGGCAAAATACATTTTATAGGATGTTTCCCGCAAAATCCGCCAACACAAGTCAGCATCGCCGCCGCTGGTGAGGTAAGGGCGAAATAATCCTATTTGTTGTAAAACTAGCCTCCGTACAGCTAAGTTGGCGGTTTGACCGTAGGGACAAAAAGGGTGAGCGAGAGTATGTTTTTGAGATAAAGTATTTTGGCGATCGGCGTGTTGTTCTAAGATAGTTTTACCGGGCAATGCGAGTATTTCCCCAGCGCTAATTCCTATTTCTAAGTCAACAAATGGCTTAACTAAATTTTCCAGCCAGTCACATTCCGGGCGACAGTCGGCATCGGTAAATGCAATAATTTCGCCTGTTGATGCGCGAATTCCTTGATTGCGGGCGGCGTAGGAACTTTGAATCTGATTTTCGGTGAGATGGCGAATGGTTATTTGATCCAACTTAGCTGCTGTTTCGATGATTGCTGAAGTGCGATCGCGACTGTTGTTGTCTACTAAGAGATATTCTACTCTGTGTGGCGGATAAGTGTGCGATCGCAGGGACTCAATCAACTCCGGCAAATCCATCTCGCCGTTGTAAACAGGCACAACCACCGAAACTTGAGGTAAAAACCCGTCGTCACTGTTCATTAGCCCTCTATCCAGTTTTTTGAGTCAATTAGGAGTAAAGTCATTATTACGAACAAGTTTTATGGCAACTTAACTTATCGAATAATTTCTACTTCTGTGCCTTTCTCTACAAACTGATACAACTCCTCAACATCCTTATTTTCCAGCGAAACGCATCCCAAGGTCCAGTTCGATCGAGATTTTATTATATTATCCGAATTAGGAGGAACGCCGTGAATCCCGATTTCGCTGCCTACACTGTCGCCCCACCTAATTGTACCATCTTGCTTAGCTTTTATATGTTTGCGCCAAGATTGTTTGGTTGGATAATCCAGCCACAGAAACTTTGACCAACTTTCGTGAGGGTACATATCTTTAATACTAAAAACACCTTCAGGGGTCCGCAAATCCCCTGCTTTTAATTTATTACCTGTGGGATTGCCACCAAATACTACAGGATAAGATTTTACTGGCTTTTTGCTATCGTAGACAGTCAGCCTGTATTTTGATTTTTCAACTAGGATGGAAATTCTGTTTTTATCTAACTTATCTGGTTCGCCTAAAATTTGTATTAGCGGCTTGTCGTAGTTTAATAAATTATCGGGCGGGAATTGGGTATGCAAAATATTTAAATCATCAGCCGGACAGTTATTTAAGCAGAAAACGTCTAAAATGTAGGGAATTGGAACAGCATAACCCAGCCTAACGAGGTTCCAGTAAAAAACTGAGCTAGCAGCCAGCAAGAGAAGGCTTGTAGAAAAAATTCTCCCAATATTGCCCCTGATTTTTTTGATTTCCATTGCATTAACTAGGGATATTATAGATTGTTCAGCGGTTGAAACTGCTACTTACTAGAGAAACGAAGTCCCTCTCTAAGAGACTAAGAAATGTGGAACAGCCCAAAAGCGTGTGGCTTGAGCCTTAAACAGGCAAGATGCCTGTTCCACAACTGCATTCAGTTCTTGTGGAACAGGCATCTTGCCTGTGTCTTTGAAATAGTAGAAAATATCTCTTACATCCCCTGTGCAATCCGTGACGCAATCTTTTCTCAAATGTTGTTAGTTAACATCAAAATCATTAACACTAACACCCCGTTTGTTAAATAAAAAATGCCAACAACCTGAGTTTCCAACCAGCCGCACAACTCTAAATGATGGTGCAGGGGAGCCATTCTTAACAGACGCTTGCCGATTCCATCCGGCCCTTTTGTAGCTTTGTAATAACCTACTTGAGCAATTACTGACAGCGTTTCAATAAAGAAAATCCCGCTGATTATTAATAATATCCAAAGGCTATTTGTTAATAAAGCTACCGCACCCAATGCACCGCCCAAAGCTAAAGCACCTGTATCGCCCATAAAGACCTTGGCTGGATTGCGGTTGTGTGCTAAGAAACCGAAACAACTGCCGCTGATGCAAGCGCAAAATATCATTAATTCAGGCGAAGTTGAGGCTACAGATGCGCCCAATCCCAAAAGTGCGATCGCGCCCAAACCGCCCATCAATCCGTCAACACCATCGGTAAGATTAGTAGCATTGCTTTCGGCAACTAGCACAAAACCAGCCACTGGCCAGAACAGCAAACCTAATGGCAATACCCAACCGAAAGGCAAAGCAACATTCGTAGAAATAGCAGGTTGATGAAACATCAGCCACAGACAAAATAGAGCAGCAAAACTTATTTGCAAAGCCAATTTCATCCGAGGTGAAATACCTTTGTTCGACTTACGTCGCAGAATTTGCCAGTCATCAATCCAGCCAATGAAACCGTAAGCTAAAGTTAAAGCGGATACGGCAACAACATCTGAGTTAAACTTAGACCAAAGTAAAGCGACTGCTACCCCTGCAGGTACAAAAAAGATGCCTCCCATTGTCGGGGTTCCCGCTTTTTTCAAATGTGCTTGGGGGCCGTCTTCGCGAATTATTTGTCCAGCTTTTAGTTGCTGGAGTACGGGAACAACTGCATAGCCCAACCCGGACGCAACTAAAGCACAAACAACTAGCGGCATAAATAGCGATGCAGGTAAATTCAAAAATCTATCCGCTGCTACATCTAAACCGATCGCTACAGTGCCGAGCCCCAAACCCAGCAGCAGGAATAAATTCTTTCCTGTAAGTTTGAAAGGCAGACTAAAAGGGATTTTCTCATCCAAAAAGTTATCCATAACACTCCTCACCACACACTATTTGAGAATAAGCAATTGACAATGGGGAATAGGGTGCGATACAGGAGATTGAGAAATCTCTTAGTTTTTCTTCCCTGTTTCCGGTTGATTTCTTCACCCTTCTACCCGTTATTCTTCGCCTACACTCACATCCTCTTCTACTTCCTCTTCTAAATCATCGTAAGGACTGTCGTCAACTGCCATAAGTTCAGAAATTTCTTCTTCGTGCAGATAGTCGGGTTCTTGGACATCCCTTGCTAACAGGCGATTGTTAGATTCCAACCAGTCTAAAAGAGAAGATTGCTGTTTTAATGGAATTACATCCGCAGGTAAGTGGCGAGGAATTTGACGCAGAGATGGGTTGTACATGATTATCGGTTTTTAAAGACAAAGACGCGATCGAGTGAGGTAACGTTTTGCCGACGAACTGCTCCTTTGATCAAGCACTTGCAAATCGGGCATTTAGCAAGGCTAAAGCATTATACCACAGGCACTGTTTGGTTCCGGATCGGATAAGATGGGAGACCCAAAAGGCGATCGCCCCCAAGCATGGGCATGAGGATAACACTAAAATCCGCTCTTGCCAATCCTTCTTTAGCCGTAAGCATTGTAATCTAAGACGATCGTCTTTAAGATATCGCGGGACAGGCGGCGATCCTATTGTGCAAGCTTCCCTAACGGCAAGGGGTTGATTCACAACAGTCTCCTGGATTTTCGTCAAAGCCTGAGCCCGAATGCCCTCTGGCTTCTTCAGTCAACTCTCAAGCAATAAATCTCAGAATGGATACAACGGCAGCGGTTTTATACAACAAAGAGGGCTACCACACCGGAGGCAAAAAACTTCTGGGGCGTCATTCAGCCGGAGAAGGGTTTCTCAAAAGCTTAGTCCAACACGGAACCGCTGAATCTCTCTACTGTTGCGCCGATAGCGCCACAACCTTTAAGGAGTTTTGTTCGCACATCCAACCTTGGCTGCAAAAACCTCGGAAAGTTCGCTGGATTCCCACAGAACGACCGGATTTGCTATCTCAACCGGGCACAATTTACCGACCCGATCCGGTTTTGTCGCAGATGGTGTGGGCGCGCAGATTTGTCGATCAG
Source organism: Microcoleus sp. Pol11C2 (assembly GCF_036701505.1). Lineage (NCBI taxonomy): Bacteria > Bacillati > Cyanobacteriota > Cyanophyceae > Oscillatoriales > Microcoleaceae > Microcoleus > Microcoleus sp. Pol11C2. Next base: position 90,945 of record NZ_JAUBQX010000019.1, on the reverse strand, counting down.
CGGGCCTACAGCGTTTGCGGCGTTACTCACACGATCGGTACAAAATACATCATGGAGGCGATCGGCGATTTGATCACCGCACCCATGCAGCCTTGGGACGCCCTGATCTGCACCTCTGCAGCCGTGAAAACAGCAGTAGAAGGAGTTATGAGGGAGTGGTCTGAATATTTAGCCCAGCGTAACGGCGGTAAACCGGAAATTTTGGTTAAATTCCCCGTTATTCCCCTAGGAGTGGATTGCAGCGCGTTTCCCCAGGGTGTGGAAGCAGTTAATAGTCGCCGCCAACTTCGACAAGAACTCGGCATTTCTCCCGAAGATATTGTTGTGTTATTTGTCGGTCGATTGACTTTTTCTGCAAAAGGTCATCCGGTACCCATGTACATCGCCCTAGAACGGGCATCACAACAGACAAAAGCCAAAATCCACTTAATTCAAGCCGGTTGGATAGAAGATCCGAGAGAAGAACCCGACTTTAAAAATAGCGCGCAAATATTTTGTCCCTCGGTGAATGCTATTTTTTTAGATGGGAGACAGCCGGAAATTAGAATAAATATTTGGTCGGCGGCCGACATTTTCATTTCGCTGTCCGACAACATTCAAGAATCCTTCGGACTGACACCCATAGAAGCCATGGCGAACGGACTGCCAGCCATAGTCTCCGATTGGAACGGATACAAAGAATCTGTACGCCACGAAATAGACGGCTTCCGCATTCCCACACTCATCCCGCCCCCGGAATCTTGTTTAGATTTAGCGCTAAATTATCTCGACGGCAGCTTAAATTGGCCGACTTACATGGGTCACACTTCCCTCGCCACAGCAGTTGACATTGATGCTTGCACCTTGGCGTTGTGCCAATTAATTGAAAACCCCGAATTGAGAAAGCGGATGGGGGAAAATGCCAGACAAAGGGCGAGAGAAATTTATGATTGGAAAGTAGTAATTGCTGCTTACGAACAATTGTGGCAGGAATTAGCAGAGATTCGCCTTGCGGCACCGGAGTCAGCACCTTTAAAACCCGGGAAGCCGCCTTATCCTCTAGGCGACGATCCGTTTCGGGTATTAGGTAATTATGCGACTAGAAGTTTAAGCAATGAGATGATGCTGAGTCTGGGTGCGATCGCCACACCAGAACTTTTAAAGCAGGTACAGACAATTTGGTTTACCAGTTTTGGTGACGATAGGAGAATATCTGTTAGCATTCAGAGGGAAATATTGGATACAATTAAGCAGGAAGGTGCGATCAGCGTGGGGGAAGTTATCCGACGCTACGTTAAAAACGAGCAACAATTAGCCGACCTGTATCGGACTCTGCTTTATTTGGTAAAATTTGATATCTTAGTAATTAGGGATTAATCATTACGGCGTTGCTGAGTCACGGTATGAATCCACTTTTCGCTTGATGTTACAAAACTCACCATACTTGGCTTCTAGCAATTGGAAAATCTTGAATTCATACCTGTATTCAGCAACGCCATCATTACTTATTGGTAATTGGTTAAGCCTAGGCTCATCTCAATTTTACAGTCAAGTTTGATAAAATTATTGTGGGGTGTCCCGCCCGCCAGAAAAATCCAACGCAAGATGCCCGACAGCTTATTACAAATAACAAATTCCCTCTTCCTTATTCCTTCTTAAAAAATCATGCTTAGAAAATCTGCACTATTAGAGATAATTGCTGGTAAGAATCGCGGTTTGCTGGCGAGTCCCAGCGACAAACAAGCGATTTTAAGTGCGATCGCCCAATTGGAAGATTACAACCCCACATCACGGCCTGTCGAAGCTGCAGAGCTTTTAAATGGTGATTGGCGGTTATTGTACACCACCAGTCGCGAACTGCTGAATCTTGACAGTTTTCCCTTGGTAAAATTGGGTCAAATTTATCAATCTATCCGCGTCAAAGAATCTAAAATTTACAACATTGGCGAACTTTACGGCTTGCCTTATTTGGAAGGAATTGTCAGTGTAGCCGCAAGATTTGAGCCAACTTCAGAACGGCGAGTGCAGGTGAAGTTTGAGCGGTCTATAGTAGGTTTAAGCAGGTTGATTGGCTATGAATCTCCGGGGAAGTTTATCGATGAGATTGAGTCGGGAAAAAAGTTCGCTGCTGTAGATTTCGGCCTGGATACTCGCGAACAGCAGGGATGGCTTGATATCACTTATTTGGATAAAGATTTGCGGATTGGACGGGGAAATAAAGAAAGCGTATTTGTATTGACAAAAGAGTAATTTTGTGAGGTGCGATCAAGTGCGATCGCCCCTTAACTCATTCTCAATTTATCTTTCTTTCATCCGCGTTTATTCGCGTTCATCAGGGGTTAAAAATCAAAAATCGATCACTTTTACAAACAATTCAACACTTGCTAAAACCCTCAAATCCGTAGCCGATAAAAGCTTCAGATAGGATAACCGTTAAAACTTAGCGTTAAGGATTCACAAGTGACAATTGTTGTGATGTTTTCTGGAATTTTAATGAAAAAGGCGTTAGTACATTCCCGCCAAGAAACTTACTAACGCCTTTTGTGTACTCCTTACGAATACAACACAATTATGTCACAAAACGCTTATCAAGCTGTTTCGCGTTATGTCACACGTCATCCTGAAATCTTGCAAGGCGAACCAATTATCGTAGGAACGAGGACTTCCGTTCGCGTGATCGTGGAATTGTGGCGTTTGGGTATTACTCCTGAAGAAATCCCTATGCACTTACCTCACCTGCAATTAGTTCAAATTTTTGACGCGCTGAGCTTTTATTTAGATAACGAAGAAGAAATAAATACGACGTTGCTTAATCAGAGTATGAAAAAAATAACTTTAAAATCCAAAAGCTTTGTGGATACTGGTTTCTATGACGGGCATATTTAACGTTTCATACCGTAAATCAGCAACGCCATAAATATTTATATTGAACGCAATCACCTTCCTGAAAACTTGATCCATCCTGCCGCTAAAGCTGCAAAGAGAAACAACTAAAAGTATTATAATTGTTCCTTACTATTGACTATGACGAAAATTATGGCTATAATGGTTAAAAATTTTTAGAAATTAAGAATAATACTCCTTAATTCTCTATTCACATCTATCAAATTCAAGGAAACATAGATATGGCGAACGATCACAACATTTATATGGGTTCTGGTAACTATAGCCAATCAATTAAAGGCAATTACATACAAGGCAATTTCATAAGTAGGAGTCAGGACTTATCTGAAGTAACGGCTCAAATTCAAGAATCGTTAATTCAACTTCAAACACAGGGATACACTCCACAGGATGCTCAGCAGAAAGTCGCTAGTGACTTAGCGTCTCAGGCTAATAATGATTCTCAAGCCAAAAGCAGGTTACTGAAGTTGAGACAGTATGTATTTGATGCTGGTGCCAATGGTCTGATTGGTGAAGCAGTGGTAGGGGTAGTCAAGCTAGCGCTAGGATTATTAGGTATTTCTCTTTGAAGGACAGATAAGCTGTCGCGCATTTAATCTGGAGAGGCCGGCTTATTCAAACTCTTGTAGGGCGGGCAGGATGCCCACCCTACAAGTTAAATTATAATCCCGAACAGCTTATTTCGCTAAATTAATGATAGGTAAGATAAGACAAATTTTTAAGAAATTCAGTATTTTAATATCTCGGCTACCAGGAAGTAAAAAGCAACGATATTACTTCTTTAGCGTATTAATTGGACTAATAAGCTTTGCGATTGTTGGCACGGGCGTTCTGAATCTAACTAGGTTGATAGTTAGCCTTGTAATATTCGGATCTTCTAAATTGTTATGGGATTTAGGGGTTAATACTCCACAAGAATCAAAAACTAACTTAGAAGACAATACCCAAAATAGAGATTGCAATATTTACACAGGGGGTGGTAATTATAATCAATCTATTTATGGCGACTATATCCAGGGAGACTATATAGAAATACAAGGTTGTTACATTAACACCAATCAGGACTTATCTGATGTCGTCGCAGAGTTGCGCGAGGTTGTAGAGCAACTTAAAAATCAGGGATATAGTGCGGATAAAGCAGAGGCTCAAGTAGCCCAAGATTTAGAAGAAAAAGCCCGCAGTAACCCAAAAGTCAAAAAAAGAGTGGTTAAGTGGGCAAACTCTTTAAATAATATGTCTAATCGAATAAATAATGAAGATGATGCAGCTAAAGAAGTTATTAAATATGCGGCTGCTTCTCAATATAGTTCGCCTGCTAAATCCACCTCCGTGGTCGGGGGAAAGTATTATAAATTAGATAGCTTGCTCGAAGCTAAAGAATGGAGGAAAGCTGATGAAGAAACTGAGAACCTTATACTAAAAATGTTAGGTAAAGACCCAATAATAAATACTCTATTTTCTTACAAGTTCTTATCTGGTTTCGACATTGAAAGATTACCGATTAAAGATCTCGACTATATGGATAAGCTCTGGGTACAACATAGCAAAGGACTCTTTGGTTTTAGTGTGCAAAAGCAGATTTGGGAAAGCATTGTTGGTAATAAACCTAACAATAACGTCTCGTCGGACTATAATGAGTTTGAAGCGAAGTTTGCTGAGAAGGTTGGTTGGTACGTGAAGGATGATTGGATATATTACTCTGATATTAAATACTCTCTCAGAAAATCTCCACGGGGACATCTTCCCATCAAAGTAATGTTACCGGGATATTCTAATAAATGTAATTTTGATACCTTACTTTTTAGAGTTTTTGTTAAGCGTCAATATGACTCATAAGTGAAAAAATAAAGTTCTTCTGTATTGAGTGAGTAAACTAAGAGCGCGCGTTCATCCAAAAAATCTAACAGAAGTGCGCTCGCAATCTCATCCAAAAAGGCAATGCTCAAATTATCCCATCATAAATCCCAGCCGTAATATCCTAAATAAAAATGCTCCGACTCTCCCAAACCCAACTCAAAATTCTCGAAGAATGTCCCCGCAAATTCCAACACAGCTACCTCGAACTACTCGCCACCACCGCCTCCCCAGAACACAAAGAAAAACTCACCTGGGGAAGCCACTTTCACCTATTAATGCAGCAGCGAGAACTCGGACTTCCCCTTGAATTTATCATCCAACAAGACCCAGAACTGGGACGCTGTGTGGCAGCATTTATCAACACCGCCTCCGAACTTTTCGGCGATTCAGAAAATAGCGACAACATTTTTCGCCAAGCCGAACACCCCCGCACTCTAATTTTCCAAGACTACCTATTCACCGTTATCTATGACTTGCTAATAGCAGAAGCAAACGCCGCCCAAATTCTCGACTGGAAAACCTATCCGCGCCCTCAAAAATCAAAATGGATAGCCGAAAGTTGGCAAACTCGCCTCTATTTATACGTCTTAGTAGAAACCAGCGACTATTCCCCCGAACAAGTTTCCATGACATACTGGTTCGTACAATTGCAAGGAGAAGAACCGCCGCAAAAACTCACATTTTATTACAGCCAAACAGAACACGATCGCACAAAACAAGATTTAACCCACCTATTACAGCAGCTAACCGACTGGCTACAGCGCTATACCGAAGGCGGCGAATTCTTACCCCAAGTAGAAATTACTTCCAATCTTTGCGATTCCTGTCAATTTGCCACTCGCTGCAACCGCACACCTGACACCCAAGTTTCCTCACCAAATCTTCCGGCAGAAACTCCCAGGGATTGGCTACCAAATCTTGCTATAATCGACGAAATATTTATTTAATATATAAACAAACCCCCCCAATTTTACTCGTTACTAGGCTCTGCCTGGTAACGCCGATAGGGAGGCTCTGTCTCCAATTTTCCCGATCGTAAGCGAGGCACAGCCTCAGGAAATTGGTTCCCAGGCAGAGCCGGGTAACCAGTGGCTCGCTTAAGTTTTATTTAACATACAAAAAAGCCCTCGGATTCATCTGTGGTAAAAATCTAAAATCTAAAATCGAATGACAGAAACCGCTCACAACTGGCAAAATCAACCCTTACCCCAACCCCCAGCTTGGCTGATCCAAGCTGTCAGAAACCATGCACCAGAACTCCCCGGAAACTATGCCGCTGCACTTCTCTGGTATAGAGGAATTCAGAATCCCGAACAAATACCCGGTTTCTTAAATCCCAAACTTTACCAACCAACAAGTCCCTTTGAATTTGGACTAGAAATGAACTGGGCGATAGAAAGAATCCAGCAAGCACGAAACAGCGGCGAAAAAGTCGCAATTTGGGGAGACTTCGACGCTGACGGCATTACCTCAACTTCTGTACTTTGGGACGGACTGGGAGAATTTTTTGCTCAAGACGACCAACTAACTTATTACATTCCCAACCGCTTAACCGAATCTCACGGACTCAACATTCCGGGAATAGATGCCTTAGCCAAATCGGGAATTAGCTTAATTATTACCTGCGATACTGGCAGTACAAACATCGCCGAAATCGAATATGCGACTAGCTTAAACATCGATACAATTATTACCGACCATCATACATTACCAGACGATCGCCCGCCAGCTACAGCCATTATCAATCCCCGCTACTTTCCCCCAAGCCACCAACTATTTAACCTGTCAGGAGTTGGAGTAGCCTACAAATTAGTTGAAGCCTTGTATCACACATTACCGGATATTCCGCAGCGCCCGCTCACAGATTTATTAGAATTAGTAGCGATCGGCTTAATTGCCGATTTAGTCCAACTAACAGGAGACAGCCGCTACCTTGCACAAATCGGCATCGAACAACTGCAAAAACAAATCGCAAATCCCACCCGCCCAGGAGTTGCAAAATTGCTCGAACTGTGCAAACGAGCGGGCGATCGCCCAACCGACATTTCCTTCGGCCTCGGCCCCCGAATCAACGCCGTCAGCCGCATTCAAGGTGACGCCAGCTTCTGCGTAGAACTCCTCACCAGCCGCGACAAAAAACGCTGCGAAGAACTAGCAAATTTAACCGAAATTGCCAACAGCAGACGTAAATCTTTACAAAAAGATGTTGCCAAAGATGCAGCCAACAAACTAGCCAAACTCGACCTTTCAACTACTAGCGTCATCGTCCTCAGCGACCCCCAATGGCCCGTAGGAGTATTAGGATTAGTAGCGGGACAAATCGCCCAAGAATACGGCCGCCCCGTGATTTTATTCAGCACAGAAGGAAGCGAAAAAATTAATGAAAATTCTCCAGAAATGCAATTTACCTCCTTCTTAGATTCAGAATCACCAACACTTTCCCCATCCAACATTGCCAGGGGTTCCGCCCGTTCCGCCAATCAAATCGACCTTTACCAATTAGTCAAAGATCAAGCGCATTTATTGCACAGATTTGGCGGTCATCCTTTCGCCGCCGGATTGAGTCTCCCAGTTGAAAATATCCCCCTATTTACAGATGCGGTAAATCAGCAACTGCGACAACAATACAGCACCGATAGTTTAACAGCAGCCCCCGTTCAAGCCGACTTAAAAATTACTGTCTCCGAATTAGGCAAGGACTTATTTCAAGAATTAAAATTGCTCGAACCGTGTGGCATGGGCAACCCCGTCCCCAAATTGCTAATTGAAAACTGCTGGTTTGACAATCTGTGGAATCAAAAAATTAAGGATTTGAAAGGGCAAAAAGTAGAATATATAAAAACAGAATTTACAATTAGGGATGAATCTAGCGATACGGGATTTCCCGGCATTTGGTGGGGACACAATCAAAATGAAGTTCCCCCAGGTCGCTGCGATGTAACCGTTGAACTCGATTTTAATACTTACAAATCGCGGTATGAAGTGCGCCTCGTATCCGTGCAAGAACGCACGGAAGACAACCAAATAAATTCTCAGACTCCAATAGATTGGATTGTAGACTGGCGCAATAGAAATAACGATGAAGAGTTATTAGGCGCTAGCACAAACTTAGAATCTCAAATGCCGATCGACAATCTAGTTTACAATTCCGAAAAGGTCGATCGCGAAAACTCGATCGTCCTCAAAGAATGCCCCGCAAGCTGGGACGAACTGCGGATCTGGTTTCGGCAAGCACAGTACACTCAGAAAAAACTCGCGATCGCCTATACTTTACCTCCACTCGTACCCCCACAGCAAATCTGCCAACAGCTAATCGGCATCGCCAAATACCTCAGCCGCACCAACAAACCCGTCACCAGACAGCAACTCCGCCAAAAACTCGGCATCAGCGACACATCGCTACAACTAGGGTTCAAAACCTTAACATATCTCGGTTTCCAAATCCATTATCGCGATCGAGCTTTCCACATCGCCAGACAACCCGAAACCCCACAGCAGCAAGACGCGTTCGATCAAATGCCCAAACCTTTATTAGATAGCCAATCCATTCAATTCTCAGTGCCAAATTCCCCGATTGCCGCGCGTTTTGCAGCGCAATTCCTAGCAGCAGTCTCCGAAGAACAATTCCGGCGGAAATATTTCTGTGAAGTACCCCTCTCCACCATTGTGTCGATCGCCCGAGAGACGGTTTTCCAAGAAGATTCTACAGCAAATCCCTTCTAACAGATATCTAGCACCATTGTTAAGCATAGGCAGGATGACAGTTCCTCATTAGATAACTTTTCTTGTCGGGCCCGCACTCGCGAACGCCAGTGGGGCTGCCTTTCTCGCCTGTGAAGCGAGAGAGGTTTTTGTAGATGTGGCTTAACTGGCCTATTCCTGACACGGAGGCAACATCTCAGTTCTAAGAAATATCTGAGTTCTGAATTCATCCCGATAAAATAAGGCATAGGGCAATGGGAGTTATCCGTTGCGAGTCAGGCCCAAAACTCCTAACTCCTAACTCACAGCCCAAAACCCAAAACTCCTCACCGCCAAACTCGATCGCCCATCTCCCATTTAAAACCCCTATGCTTCTCTGTCCCCGCTGCCAATTTGAAAATCCCAATCCAAACAAGTTTTGTCAACAATGCGGAAATTCCCTAATTTACAAACCTTGCCACGAATGCGGTGCCCAAGTCGCTTTTAGCGCCAAAGAATGTCAGAATTGCGGCGTCGCAACAGGTCAAGTGTGGCGGGCCATTATCTGCGGTCGATCGAATTTTCCAGCAGTCGAGCCAGACGAGTCAACCCTACCCCCAGCCGAGTTTCGGCAAAAACCAGACATAGTTCCAAAAACCGCATCGCCCCAAAACTCTCCTGAACCAATCACAGACGCCATTAAAACAGAAATAACCACCCCTGCCCAACCCCCAACAGCAGTCGAACCAACTTCTCCACAGCCAAGCGACGGCGAATTCAGCAGCGCCGAAATAGACTCTGTGGTAGCCGTGGGGGCGATCGCACCAGCATCCTTTCAAACAACAGAAAAAAGCTCTACTACAGCACCAGAGCGCGAAATAACCCCATCTGAACAGAATTTTACAACCGCACCACAGCCTAAACAAATCCAGGAAGCAACCGACAACCCCCACAGCCCAAACATAGCTGACACCTCCCCTCCATCTCCAGAAGTCCCGATCCCCAATTCAGAATATTTAATCCCTTCCCAGCCAGCCGGAGCTTATTTAGACACTCAGCAGCGCTATCAACTCCTAGAAACCGTGCCGCCGAGAAAACGCTCAGACACAGTAGCAGTAACAGTATTGGACTGTCAGCCGCTGGAAATGTCACCCCTCAAAGCCATGCTAGCAGCCAACTCTGCCAGCGTCGCCAGACGAACATCCCCCTATACCGCAGCAATCACAGGCGGAGAAAATTCAACCAATTCCGCCTTAGCAGAGCTTTGCCAAGGCATAGCTGAACCTTATCTGGCACTGCGGTGGCAATTCTCTCAAAACCTGCCAGTCATTCACGATAGCTGGTCAGACAACGAACAGGCAGTCCTGCTCCTAGAAGACTGCTCCCAATGGCCACTGCTGGTAGAACGCTGGAGTCACCCCGAAACTTCCACCCAGCAAATTTTATACTGGCTGCACGAAATGACAGAACTCTGGGCTGCCCTAGAACCCTGGCGCTGTCGGCAAAGCTTGTTGGAACTGACAAATTTGCGAGTCAACCCCGACTCTTCCTTCTCCTTGGCTTCTTTGCGACTGCAATACCTCTATCCCGAACCCGCCGGCTCCAACCTGCAACTCGTAGATTTGGGGCAATTGTGGCAGGTGATATTTAGCCAGTCCGATCATCATCGCACTCAGTTTGGCGCCTTGCTCGAACTGCTGCAACAAATGTACAGAGGCGAGATTAACACAATCGAAGAATTACGATCGCGCCTAGAAACAGTTCCCCTCGAACTTCAACCCGCACCTTCACCAAGCTCAACCCCGACGCGCAGGCCTTTCCGCGGCCCCGACGAGTCGCCCCCCGACGTTGGCGAGGTCTTAACCCAGCCCATGCCACTCCAGATTTACAGCTTAGAAGACGCAGGCCTCACCGATGTTGGCCGCACGCGCGACCACAACGAAGACTTCTTCAGCATCTGGACTCAGCTCAACAAACTCGAAAGTTCCTTCGGTCGCATTTTTCAAACCAAAGGGCTTTACATTCTCTGCGACGGCATGGGCGGACACGACAGCGGAGAAGTAGCCAGTCAACTAGCGGCTGAAACTCTCAGAGAATTCTTTCAAACCCGTTGGGAAAATCAACTACCTTCGGCAGACACCATCCGGCAGGGAGTCCTGCTAGCCAACAAAGCCATCTTTGAAATCAATCAACAGGACGGACGCTCCGGCAGCGCCCGCATGGGTACAACTCTAGTCGCAGTCTTAGTTCAAGACACCCAATTCGCCGTTGCCCACGTCGGCGACAGCCGCCTCTACCGACTGAGAAAGGGACAAACCCTAGAAAAAATCACCTCCGACCACGAAGTAGGTCAGCGCGAAATTAAGCGCGGGGTTGACCCGGAAACTGCTTATGCCCGTCCCGACGCCTATCAACTAACTCAAGCCCTCGGCCCGCGAGACAGTAATTTTCTCAAGCCTGACGTGCAGTTTTTAGACTTGTGCGAAGATACCTTATTAATTTTGGCTTCCGACGGCTTGACAGATAATGATTTGTTGGAAACTCACTGGCAGAACACTCTTGAACCCCTGTTGAATCCGCAAGCTGATCTGGACCAGGGAGTTGCCGAGTTGATTGAACTCGGCAACAAACGCAACGGTCACGACAATATCACGGCAATTATCATTCGGGCGCAAGTAGGCGCATTTCGATTTTAGGATCGGGATGTGGCCAATTTTTCAAAGGTGGCGCTTTCCCCCGATACCGCCTGGGTTAAGCCTGCAATTATTGCAGAGAAAGGATACAGCTTCGGCCGTTTCCGGACTAGGCTTTACTGCTTGCTCTGCGATTAGGAATCCGGTGTTGAAACAGCTTCCGTTTGAGTGCTCAAAAAATGATTGCTGCCCCATACGATTACTGAAAAGCTGTTGAGCGCAAACCATTTATCAGTAGCTTTAATTTTGAGAGTGTGTTCTGAGAATATGGGAAAGAAATTGGCTTGATAGTAAGTGGATTCATCCTAGCTGAAAGAGCTTTCTCCTACGGAAAAAGTTAGTTTAATAAAAAAACAAACTAAAATGAAGTGAGGCAGCAGGTGGGCTGATGCGAAATCTGTTTTATACGCGATCGCTCTCGGGGCAATTCGGGCATAGGCAGGAAATGCCCGCCCTACATATAGATGTGGGGGGTAAATCAAAACCTGCTCCTACAGCAAATTTAGGTAAAATTCGAGCGATTTTTTACCACTTTTTGTAGTTTCAAGTGTTAAGTCGATCGACTGTGTTTTGAGGAGCCAGCAGCCCCTAACAAATTTGATGAATAATTGTTCCCAAAAAACTATTTATAACTTAATTGTTTATGAAATCTTTAATCATAATCAGGATATTATAAAGTTTTCCTGAAACGAACGTGTGAAGCTCATAAGTAATTTTTAATTTCTAATTTTTCAAAGCGCTACGCCCCAAATCTGTAAATTCCTGCCAACTCTCACTGCCACATCAGGGAGTTCAACCACATCAATCGAAAATGCTGCTGACTCTTTTAGATCCAGAAACACAGACCCCCCTACAACAGTGGAGTTTCGAGAGCGAATCCATTATTCGCATCGGCCGCTCTCCAGACAATCACGTTGTGATCCCCAATGCTCTAGTGTCACGGCAGCATCTGGAATTGCAAAGAGTTAATAGCGGGAGATCCAGCCAGTGGTACTTAGTCAATTCCGGGACAAATGGCACTTTGGTCAACGGTATTCTCATGTCTCAGGGTTGGATATCCGACGGTGCCCTGATCCAGTTGGCGCGGGGCGGCCCAATTCTGCATTTCCAAGTGATTACTATTGAAGTCGGCGGCAAGATTGAGGCGAACCCCACCGTCAATCTCGCCGCCCCGCGGTGTACCCACGCGGGAAACCCGCCGGGGAATTTATTCTGCATCCACTGCGGCGAACCGATTAAAGTCGATCGCACAGTCCGTCACTACCAAGTGCTGCGAACTTTGGGCCAAGGCGGTATGGGGACAACGACTTTAGCCTGGGATCGAGATAAAGCGAAAGCTCAACAACCCGGAAGTTCCCCAGCAGCATCTCTGGTAGTCCTCAAGGAAATGAATGCTGATATGGCTCAAATCGCCAAAGCTCAAGAACTGTTTGAACGTGAAGCTAAAACTCTCAAGGCCCTCCACCATCAGGGAATTCCTCAGTTTTTTGACTTTTTTGTGGAAGGGGGCAAAAAATACTTGGTGATGGAAATGCTCCACGGCGAGGATTTAGAAAAACGCATCTACAACCGTGGGCCTGTTGCTCCCCAACAAGCAATAGAGTGGATGATCCAAACCTGTGAGGTTTTGGACTACATTCACTCTCAAAAACCCCCGATCGTCCACCGGGATATTAAACCTGCTAATTTGCTGGTGCGCCACCGCGACAATTGCATTACAGTGCTGGATTTTGGTGCCGTTAAAGAAATCGGCACTCCTCCAGGGACTCGCATCGGCGTTGAAGGCTACACCGCACCAGAACAAGACCGGGGACAGCCTCTCCCTCAGTCGGATTTATATGCTATTGGGCCTACTTTGATTTTTTTGCTGACGGCCCAAAGCCCTCAAAACTTTTACGGGAAAATAGCTGGAGGTTACGGGTTTAAGCTCGAAAATATTCCGACGATCGCCCCCAAGCTGCGGGACACCATTTTGCGAACCACGGCAGCTAAGCCTGGGGATCGCTTTCAAACTGCTCAACAATTAGCTCGAGCTTTAGCAGCTTCGCTTTAACAAAAGTCAGAAGTCAAAACTCAAAAGCCAAAAGTCACAAGTCATTAGGAAGAGGGCAAAGGGAAGAGCGAAGAGGGAAGAATTTAGCAACGGAAATTTATGAAAGAAAATTTACCTCATCGCCTCGAAATTTCTCTCCGACACCCCAGTCCTCCGTCTTCTCTGTTATTCTTCGTCCCAAGCTTCTACAGCTATCAACTCGCTCACGGGGTCTTGCATAGAAAAATCAAACTCTAGCAATTGCTGTTTCCAGTACGGCCATTCGTCGCCGTAAAGTAGAGCAATTTTCCAAATACTGTCTGTCGGCTTGATAATGTCAGACGTGACGAGAGAATGCACCTGACGCTGGAACTTAACCATCGGCTGTATAACCTTTTGGCTCATAATACCTCTTGAATTGTTTAAATCTTGTGTAATTACCACTTCCCAGCTCTCACTTTTTACCGCAGTTTCGCCAAGAACAGTCTCGCCAAGATACGTGTAGATTTTTGTCGGGAAGCTACATATTCAACTTGTATCTTAACACTGTTCGTTTTGACAAGGGGCTATAAGCAGGACTGAAGAGTCAAGACCGACTTCAAAGAATTAATCATCTTTAAAATGTCCCGCTATATGCTGTCGATCGACAGGGGGAGATGTGTCGCCTCGATTGTTTCCACATAGTGATAGATGCAAGGGCTGCGTTCGGCTTGTTCTTGACAAGGCTGAGTTTGCGTAGGAGAAACTGCAACTACTGCGCTTTCGCTGCTACAGCGTAATTTCCGCTTTCCTGCGGGTAAACCACACCTGTTTCACCTTCGACGCTGGGTTCGCTGTGAGAGTGGGGTCTGAGCTACATAAACTGATTATAACTCTACTGACCGCAAAAGCGATCAAAAATTGTTGGATACTGTTGATCGCCACCCCTAAATGTCGATCGAACATTCTAGGAAACCCCACGTGGGTCAGCAGGCAAGTTTCAAACCCATCGTCTGTCTTGATTCAATAAATCTCAAATCTCAAATCTAAAATTGTATGACTTGGACAAGGCGACACATTCTCACTCTGGCTGATTTTACCTCCGACGAATACGATACGGTGCTGCAAACAGCAGCCAGTTTTCGGGAGGTGCTCGGCCGCCGCACGAAGAAAGTGCCGGCCCTGCAGGGTCAAGTGGTCGCGAATTTGTTTTTTGAACCTTCTACCCGGACTCGCAATAGTTTTGAGTTGGCGGCCAAGCGGCTGTCGGCGGATACGCTAAATTTTACGCCGGGAAGTTCTTCTCTAACGAAGGGGGAGACTATTCTGGATACGGCTAAAACTTATCTGGCGATGGGAACGGATTTGATGGTGATCCGGCACGAACAAGCTGGAGTTCCCAGCACGATTGCTTCGGAAATGGATCGCTTGGGTTCGAGAGTCAGCGTTCTCAATGCAGGAGACGGTCAGCACGAACACCCCTCGCAAGGTTTGCTAGACTTATTTACTATTTGTGCTCTGTTAGATACCGAAAGTCCGCGGCTGGAACTTTTAGCGGGCAAAAAAATTGCTGTGGTGGGGGATATTTTGCATTCGCGGGTGGCTAGGTCTAATATTTGGAGTCTAACGGCTTCTGGGGCAGAGGTTCATTTGGCCGGGCCGCCAACTTTGCTACCGCTTTTGTTTGCTGAGTGTGGCGATGGTAGGGAAGGCAAGTTATTTTTGCACTGGCAGCTTGAACCTGCTTTGGCCGATGCTGATTTTGTGATGACTTTGCGGCTGCAAAAGGAACGGATGAGCGAGCATTTGCTGCCGAGTTTACGAGAGTACCATTCTTTGTACGGGATTACGCGCGATCGGCTCAAACTTTGCAAGCCGGATGTGAAGGTGTTGCACCCTGGCCCAGTTAACCGTGGCGTGGAAATTAGTTCGGATTTGATGGACGATGCCCAGTTTAGCCTGATTTCTCAGCAAGTTACCAGCGGCGTGGCGGTGCGGATGGCATTACTTTATCTAATCGGCGGCGGTAAAGTTTAGACTGTTAGTTGTTAGTCATGAATTTCGGATATTCCATGATTTTCAGGATCGATCGCCTCTTTAAAATAATCGTTACCCAGTATAACCGGGTAACGATTAAAACTCTTTCTAGAAATGTAAATTTCTCTAGTTAAGAGTTAGGAAAGCCAGGACGCAGACACCCAGCCGCCACCTTTGAGTTGTGCCCAGCCGTTTTTGTAACGACCGGTCAATTTGATGTGGTCTCCATAATATAACTTGCCGATTACATGAGAACAGCTATCGGGGCGGTTGCGGATATTCAGTCGGCCGCCATTCGTGACAACTTTGGCGTAGCTGTGATGGCCGTGATGGCTTTTCTTGCCGCAGCGGGAGTAGTGGCAACTTGCTTGCGCTTCGCCAGCTACGCTCAGAACAGATAGGGCTACTGCCATACCTGCAACGCCTATCCATGCAGAATTAGGAATTTTCAAGCCCAGTTGGTCTAACGACTTGACCTGGAGTTCGGACTCTGGAGATTCATAAGCAACAAAAGAGTGGCTCAATGCTAGTGCTTCCATAGTTTCCTCGTGATTGTTGTTAACATTTCTTGGTGCAGACTCAGGTCAAAACCTCAATTAACAGCCCAAATTATTAACTTATGTTTCCTAAAAGCCACAAAAGGGCGTTGCCTTAAGGTCTTGCTTTTGCCGAGTATGGGCTAATGTTCCTGAACCCTGCACAGGTATATCATGTCATTTATGTAGCTTTCCGGAACAAAAAAATAAATAAAGTTTACATCGACTGCTAAAAATTTTGCCGACGCGGATCAGAACTCCGGGCCGAATTAAACTTAACTGTGTCATTAAAAAGGGAACGAAGTTATCGATTGGGGTGGGAAATTGCTTGTACTGAGTTGCCAATTACACTACTTATTTTGCTGCTTATTTATTGAATTGCTACAGCAATATCGGCAGTTAATTCGATCGAGCAAGCATCCGGCTCGTCTTCAAGCACGATCTTAATTTGCTTCGAGCCAGTCATAGTGTAGCCGATCGCACTGGTGCAGAAGTTCGGGAAGATGGCATCGGGCCCTGGCCCGTGCTACGAGATTAGCCTCAAGATTAGCCACCCCGTCTCCCTGACAAGGATGCAAGATCAATCGATCGCCACTTGATTTGTGTCAAGATCAATTAACATATCCAGCACCACTTCTTTGGCAATGAACTCTAGCGCTGCACTTTCGATCGGCACAATTCCTCAACGGCATGAATCAGACAGCTTCGCCATTACCTTAGCGCCGTTGTCTGTAGAGGAAATATATGCTTTGGCAGATGACCCCGCGAACGGAGCCGTGGTAATGATGAGCGGTACAGTCCGCAACCAAACTGACGGTCAAGCTGTAGTTTCCCTAGAATATCAAGCCTACGAACCTATGGCTGTGCGAGTATTCCAGCAAATTGCTACTGAAATCCGCCGCCAGTGGGCCGATGTCAATCGGGTCGCTATTCACCACCGCGTCGGACACTTGCAGGTGGGCGAAATCAGCGTACTGGTGGCTGTTGGCTGTCCCCACCGGGGGGAGGCCTTTGCAGCTTGCCAGTACGCCATAGATACGCTCAAACACAATGTACCGATTTGGAAAAAGGAACATTGGGCTGACGGTTCTAGCAGTTGGGTTAGTATTGGAGCGTGCGAGGTGGTCGGGCATTAGTCAATCGATTTGAGATTTGAGATTTGAGATTTGAGATTGAAGAGGGGAACTTGTTACGATCTCCTAACGTCAAAAAGTGTGGAATGTTCGATGAGCCAATTCCACCGATGAGCGACTTTATTTCCGTGTCCTGGTCTGCGGTTGTGGCGACCGTTCAAAGAGTGCAATTGCCAGCCGAAAAACTCTCTAATTATGACTTGGTGTTGCGGTGTCAGGAAGGAAATCGACCTGAGACCACGGCCTTTTCAGAACTGTTGAAGCGGTATCAGTCCCACGTAGACAGGGTTCTCTATCACTTGGCCCCTGACTGGCAAGACCGAGCAGACTTGGCTCAGGAAGTGTGGATTCGGGTCTACCGCAATATTAACCGTTTGCAAGAGCCTGTTAAATTTCGGGGCTGGCTCAGCCGCATCGCCACTAATTTGTTTTACGATGAGTTGCGGAAGCGCAAGCGGGTGCGAACTCCGCTGTCGCTGGACGTACCCCGTACTCTGGAAGATGGCGAGGTTGATTGGGAAATTCCGGCAGACAGTCCGGGGCCTGATGAAGATTTGACGACTAGAGAATTTTACGACCAGTTGCGGGTGGCGATCGCAGATTTGCCGGAAGTATTCCGCACGACAATTGTTTTGAGAGAAATAGAAGGTTTAGCCTATGAGGAAATAGCCGAAATGACCGGAGTTTCTCTGGGAACTGTCAAGTCGAGAATTGCTAGAGCTCGCCAAAGATTGCAGTTGGAATTGCAAAAATATCTCGATGGTAATTAGCAAGAGTATTTTCAGAGGCGGGTTAAGAAGATTTGGTGATGTTTGCTGTGACATCAAAACTTCTCTTTTAAAATATAAATAAGCAGTAAATCCTTCAAGTAGCGAGTGCGTGATTCCCCAATTAGAGCAAGTCTGAAATTATGAATGGTAACTGTGAATTCGATAAAAATCAGAATCAGCAAGGTGTCGGGGATTCACTCGCTGAAACTCAAGTTAACAACAATTATGCCCAGGGCAATGTAACTACTATGATGCGCGATCGCTTTGAATTGCTGAGTGCCTACCTCGACGGTGAAGTGACGGCGACAGAACGCCGGCAAGTTGAGGAGTGGCTGACAAATGACCCCACTACGAAGCGTTTGTACTCGCGACTGCTGATGATGCAGCAGAGTTTTCAGGCACTGCCGGTGCCTGCTGCGGAACAATCTGCCGAGGAGTTGGCGACGAAGGTTTTGCAGCGGGTGGAACGCAAGCCGAAACAAACTTGGATTTTGGGTGGAGGTGCGATCGCAGCTTTGTTGATTGCGGTGGTGTCTGGTGTCGGTGGCGATCGCCAATTGTTTGCTCCTCAGTTTGCTCGATCGCCCGTTCCTGCTGAATCAGACGGTTTGATTATGGCTTTAAACGAGCCTTTGGTGGAGATGGTTAATCCCAACGATTTGATGCTTGGGGTGAATGCACCGATAATGGATATTCCCAAAGTTGGTGTAGCAACCCCTCAAAAGTCATTGCCAAAGGCGCAGTAGGATTTCTGTTTTGAGCATAACTGAAGTTGCTAAGCTCCCTAAAAAAGGGGGCTTTTGCCATTTTTCCCAGTGTTTCAAGGTTGATAGATCCTTTGACACTTCCCCGGCTTTGAATGACGAATTGTGGGGCGATCGCATCTTGATATCGGAGTAGGTAGCGAGTGGAATTAGAGCGGGCGATCGCACTCCTCACCAGTTTTTTTGATATTTGCGATCGGCAACAGCAATGTCTCCTCAATTTCCTGCCGCACAGCAGGAGATACATTACAACCGCTATTGAGGCAATATACCAGCAATTTATTAGCATCGTAATACTTCTTCAGCAATGACTTCTGCTGTTCGCTAAATAGCCAATCGTGACCTATATTGCGATAGGAAATTATGATTTGTCTTAATTCCCGAGTCCAAACCTGTCCGTTAGCTTGCCACCATTGCCTAAATATTTCCTTGTCACCATCTGGGTGAGGTAGCTGTTTCTTAAGTTCTTGCAGTGCTTGCATCAGTTCAGGTTCCACAAGAGGAACAAGAAGAATGTCGTGGGCAAGACTAAGGGCTGGATCAATAGCACCGTCAAGTACAGGCAAAATAGCAAGGTCAAGAACAAGGTCAAGGGTAAATTCAACAGCAGGGTCAAAGGTATGTTTAACGGCAAGGTAAAGGGCTGGGTCAAGGAAACGTTCAGGGTTACGATTAAGAGCAAGCTCAAGGCATGGAAGAAGGGAAAAGTAAAAGAATCTCACGGCCGCAGGTTTGTACGGAAAATCAACAGAAAGGGATTTTTGGTTGACCCACAGTAGGAATTGCTGTAACTGCTCATCCTTAGCGATCAGTCCATCAACTTGCTGTTTGATTAACAGCAACAAGTCATCAGCTTTTTGCAACATCCCAACTGCTAACAACAAAACTTCTCGCCAACGCTTCTCTGTCAGGTGACTGACCAGTTTTCCCAAAGCTTGTGGAGCGGAATTATGAACTATTTCTGTAGCAGTCAAATACTCTTGGAATGTTAGATGAGAAAACGAATAAATCCCTCTTGCCCTCTCCACTAATAATCCATGTTGTGCCTCGATCGCCTTCAGGACAACCTCACTATCCATTTCTAACTGAACGCGGTCAGTTGTGGCATCGGGTAAGTTAGCCAGATAGTCGGCAATCAATTGCTGAACAGTATTTTTTTCAAAAAAATAATCGCCCTGCTCAAAAGTAATAGCTGCCACAAAAGCAAGTAAATATTGTTTGCGGGAAAAATTTAAATCTCGATAAACTTCATCCCGTTGAATGCCTCTAGTCTCATCCCATTTTCTGAGCATAATTTCCATTCCTTCGTCATACAACTTGGCTCGGTTGGATGGAAAATCTGCTTTGGCTTGGAATACCAAACAAGTCAGATTAAGCAAAATTGGCGTTACTGCTAGTTCTCGAATTTGCTGATTTTTTTGCAGTGTCAGCGTGTCTACAAATTGAGAAGCTAAAGCTTTCCCTGCCTCAAGATTCTGGGAAAATGCTGCAAACCAATTTTTAGCAAAGGCAGCGGTTTGCTCGCAATTAAAATCCGCTACCTCAACACAGGTAAAGGCTTCGTCGTGAAATCGGTACTTAGCAGCGGCAATTCGACAGGTAATAATAAACTGATTGTTGTAATACTTTTGGACAAACTGACGAATCTGTCTGACGACTGCATCGCTATCCGATTCGGGCACTTCATCTAAGCCGTCCAATAAAATCAAACCTCGGCCTTGACTAAGTACAGATTCAGTTTGCGATCGCGCCTCAACTCCGTAACTGGCAATTTCGTCGCTGATATATTCTAATAAGTCAAGATTAGTGATTTCAGCAAAGTTTTTCAGAGAGATAAAAATCGGTATTTTGTTTGCTTCAAATTTGGCGCGATCGCATTGAATGGCGATGTGTTTCAAAAAAGTAGTTTTACCGCAACCAGGTTTGCCGAGTACCATCAATTTAGAGTGAGATTTCACCGCATCCAATCCTGGTACTCGTTTCTGGCATACTTTACCTAATCCCAAGCGGTTAAAGTTATCCGCATCTGGGTTGAAGTCTCTGAGTAAATCGCGAATTTCTCCCGGCTGCCAACTGGTAATTTCCTCCAAAATGTTGACTTCAACGTACAGGTTGCTGACATCAACGGGCTGTGCAATATCCAACAGTTGCATTTTGCTGTATAGCTGTTGGATTTTGGTGTGGCATTTTTGCCGTATTTCTTGCACTAAGGAATCAATGTCTAAATTCCGTGGCTGCGGATTTTCTGGTGGAGGACGATCAACAATTTCTTCCCAATTCAACTGCAAAACCGTACAGAAAGCCTTGAAAGCATTAGCTTTAATGGGTTCTCTTCCTCGTAAAAAACGCCTCCAAGTTGGCAGCGACAGGCCATCGGCATAGGGCCCGGCTTCTGTCCAAGTTCGATCGGGTTCTAATGTTTGACTAGCTTCTACTAACCATTTGGGGTCTTCTATCGTCGAGCCCCTTTCTCTTCTAGCTTGCCTAATTTTTACTAATCCCTCCTCAGAGGCTTTGAGGGTCGTCATTATATAATTTACTTCTCTAATTGTCAATGTCTGTTTTCGCTCAGTTTAGCGATCGCAAACTGAGTTTGTCAAGACCCCAGCAACAAAGAGAAAATGATCCTGACAACAACTGCACGGCATACGTCAAAAGTCAGGCATAAATCATGCAAAATTTATTGTTCAGAATGCCACTATTTTTTGTATGTGAAAAACACCCATTAAATGATGACTAAGGAGGGAAAAATGAGAAATAATGCAGAGGAAATACCGTCAGGTGGAATAGGTATAAAACTAATTAGCAAAATTGCCGATGAGCTAAGTTATACCCGCACTTCTGAGGGGCGAAACTGTCTGTTAATTGTAAAATATTTTCCCTTTGATCTAATGCCACCCAAACATACCACTCATTTGGGTTATTTTAAACAGGCAATTCA
The DNA here is from genome assembly GCF_036701505.1 of Microcoleus sp. Pol11C2. NCBI lineage: Bacteria > Bacillati > Cyanobacteriota > Cyanophyceae > Oscillatoriales > Microcoleaceae > Microcoleus > Microcoleus sp. Pol11C2. The sequence continues at coordinate 69,639 of NZ_JAUBQX010000019.1, read as the reverse complement.
TGTTTTAAATGCCTTTAATTTGCCGTTCCAAAAACAACGAATTGGTTCATTTCATAGAACTTGTCACCAGCAAACTAAAACAATTAACCTTCAACTAAATACTGACCTCAAGAGTGTTGCTCAAGTTTTATGGTGGGTCGAGCAGTTTTTTTTAGACTATCTACGTATTCCCGAAGCAGTATTGCAGCAGTGCAAACTTGCTACGATCGAAGGGTTTACGAATGCTGTTCGCCACGCCCACAAAAATCTGCCCTTAGAAACTCCGATCAACCTTGAAATAACCGTATTTAACGAACGCCTAGAAGTCAACATTTGGGATATGGGAGAGCCTTTTGACCTCCAAGCCAAGTTGATTGAAGAATTGCCAGTTATTTGGAACGACCTGGGCTTTACTCTTCACTAACGCCGTTCTGAAATTGCCAGTTGTCCATTGACAATCAAAAGGAACTTTTTTGTGATGATTACTGATACTACTCCCAAGATTCTCATTGTAGATGATGACCCATCCATCCGCAATTTAATTCATCGCTTTTTAAATCATAAATATCAAGTATATTCGGCAGCAGATGGCGAGACTGCTTTAGCATTGTTTGACAAATTAAAGCCCCTGCTAGTCGTTCTTGATTGGAATTTGCCGGATACTACAGGCTACCACCTCTGCCAGGAAATGCAGCGCCGTACTAATGTTTTTGTGATCATGTTAAGCAGCCGCACAGACGAAGCTGATAAACTTAAAGTCCTTTCTGCTGGCGCTGATGACTATATCTGCAAACCATTTGCTCTGGCCGAGTTGGCAATTCGTATAGAAGTTGTGTTGAGACGCATGAGGTCTGTCACTTGATAACGTATTGTCTTCGATCAATTCGCGCTCAATTCAGCACGTCGGGAAGCAACACTCAACGATCGCACGCTCAAGTTAACAGCCTTGGAATTTAAGATATTGTATTTTTTGGCAAGTCATCCCGGTCAATCTTGGAGTCGCCAACAGCTAATCGAAAAAATCTGGGGGTGGAACTGCGACGACACAGGAGAAGACCAACTTGTTAGCGTACATATCGCTCAGATTCGCAAGAAAATGATTCAAGTTGATGCTACGGGGTCGCAGTTTATTAAAACTATTCGGGGTTTCGGTTACAAATTCGATCCGCCCGTTAGCGAAGCCCTCGAAGAGGATCGCACGCCAATGGCAATTTAGTCAGCTCATCAGCATTAACGGCTTATTTGGTGAAAAACCTATTTTCCCACGTGCCGTCGGGCAGCCAGATGCCTCTCAGAGAACGAACGCGATCGGGTAACATGAAATAAGCCCAAGCCGTGCCTAAAGATTTGAGATGTCGATCGAAGATTTCGATTTCTTCCCGCTGATATTCGTTTTGTGTCGGTTCCCGCAGCGGATGATAGTCTTCAAGTCGGTCTAAATCTTCCAAAATAGCCGAGTTTGCGAAACAGAGGAGAAAACCGCAGACTGTGCCATCTCCAGCCATCATCGCAGGATAGCCGATCGGCAGCGCAAAAAGTTGACCGCGGGCGATGGCGGGGCAAGCATCCACAACTTTTCCTTCGCAGTAGCGGAGGTAGTTGCACTCCCCCGGTTTGAGTGTGCCGTATACAAAGACTTTCATCGGGTATGGCTTAACCGCTAGTTTTTGCTAACATAGATGGCTAAGCTAATAGTTTAAGTCTCGCGGGCGATCGCGACAGCAATCTTGATAAATTTCGTTGTTTACCCTTTCTTATAATTCATGACTCTAGCAGTTAGTTTTATTGCTTTTGGACTTCACCCTTTACACCTGAGTTCTTTCTTGCCATCCCTGCCCCTTGACAGCTTGTTTTCGACTCAAGGGATTATGGTAATGCTGCTGGCGGCCTATGCGGGGGCGATGTGGATGTTTCTCACCAGTGCTCCGAAGGTACACACGGTAATGGTATCGGATCTCGGACAAGCGAGGGAGTTCTATGAAGGTATGCTAAACCTGCCCGTAGCCGAAGTGCCGCTGCACTACTACTACAATTACGAGCAAACTTTGGGGACAACTGGTATCGATCCGCTGTATTTGTCGCCGAATGTCGGGAGGGCAACGAGCTCTCAAACGATGGGGAGTCCCGAGGGTTTGTGGTATCAGTTGATGAAAAATACCCAACTGCACATTATTAGCGGGGCCGGTGTAGGGGAAAAAAATCGCCCGCGTCACGTTTGTTTCGATCGCGAATGTTTGGATCAGCTATTGATGAGGGTACAAACTCGGGGCATTAGTTATAAAATTCGCCGGGAAAAGCCGCTGAATTTTTTGGTCAAGGATTATGACGGCCGGGTAATTGAAATGGCTGAGGTTAGTAATTAGATAAGACTCGGCTCTTGAAACCGATCGTACACAAAATTTAGTCTCTGCAGAGAGGGACAAAAGAATCAAAGGGGTATTACATCCCAAGTTAGAAACCCGGTTTATCTAAAAAACCGGGTTTCTTGTTCATTAATTAATCTTAGATTCAACGCTTGATTTTTCCGAAACCGCCGCTGCTTTAATCTCGGAAATCGCTTTCCGGCTGAAAATTTGGAAGTAGAGAGAAACAAAAAACTCTTTGACTGGAAAAACTATAAAAGTCAAAGGATTAATTGTCACGATGATATTCCGCGCATCGGCTTTAGCTTGTTTGACAACTTGCTGCGCTACCCAATCTGGCGACATGATGCCGATCGGGTTTAAGTTGCTTTTAAACGGCCCTAAAATCAGTTTGCGAACGATGCAGGGCGCGTCCAGCCGGCGCAGGGTGACTAAATCTCCAAGGGCGCGTTTGCTGAGTTCGTACAGGGGACTTACAGCGGGAATTACTTCTGCTTCGGAAGTGTTGATCCAGACTTCTTTGCAAGCGATGTTTTCGTTAGTGCGGACTGTTAAGAAAAAGAGTTCCATCAGCCGCCAGGCGGAAAAAGTGTTAATTTCGTAGGAGTTTGCGATCGCCTCTCCTGTTCTTTCTCCGTGTACATTAATCCCGTGATTGATGACGAGAATATCAATTTTTTCTAAAAATAGGGCTAAGTCTGCCTCTTGGCCAGCTTGCCAAGTTACGGTTTTTATAGGTAAACTTTCGCCGTCTAAATTTAAAGTAATTTCCTCATTTCCAGAGGTGAGGGCGATCACTTTTGCACCAGCTTTGTGCAGGTGTTTGAGAAGCGAACGACCTAAAGTTCCCGATGCACCGGTGACGGCTACAGTTTTGCCTTTGAGAGAAAGTGCTGTACCCATAAGTTTATCTATTAAGGTGAAAGTACCGCAATAGTAAGCATTTTGATTGTCGAAGTGGTGCCGCCAGTGATAAGGTTTATTAACTAACCACTTGCCAGGGGGAGTCAGAAAGTCTCCCGGTTGGTGGGTGATGTCGGTTAATTCGTCTGCGCCTTTGATGCCGCACCCGCGGGCGATCGCGCTCAACAAAAAGCCTAAAGTATAAATACAGCCTGCTGCTGCGCCCCAGTGATATTCCGGCAGCCCAAAATAAGCTACAACCCACAGCAACAAGCCCAAAACCATCATCGCCGCAGCTTCGGGCACGTCGTGACGCCAGTGTGCTTGCTTGTAAATTGTCTCGCTGACGGGGGTCAAATTGGGGCGGAAAACGCGGTGATGCCAAGTGTGCAGCTTTTGCAGGGGTGTCCAATAATGGGACACGACGTGATAAAAGTCTCGTATTATTTCTGCCCAGCAGACAGAAGCTATTGCCACAGCGCCGACTATCGAGTAATTTACCATGCTCGCACCAGTTTGAAATTTGACATATTAGATATTGTCTGCTTTGAAAGATAACTCAAAATGGCTTTTATTGCTAGTCTGGAAGTTGACTCAGGCGTTTTAAAATCTGCAAAACCCGGTACAATTCATTGCCGGGATTGGAAATAACAAATTCCGACGATCGCGCATACTGGGGAGTTTCGCCTCTAACTAACTTGACAAAAGAGAAGTTAGCACCTGTAGAAATCATTTCAAAAGTAGGAGTTTCAGGATCGGACTCTGCCAGCATATATCTCAGGATTTGGGCAAGTGCTTCGTCAGTTGAAAACGAAAGTTGTTTGGATTCAATTAATGTAACCCACAAGTTTGCTTTGATAATTAGGATATCTATTCTGCCTTCGATGATTCTGCATTCGTCTTCCTCTTGAAGGGAGATAGACTTTTCGGCTTTGACTTGAAAAGGAGACTCATACAGACCCGCAATAAACAAAATAGGGCTGATGATTGTTAGCTTGACGGCATTTTCCAATACAGGCGGGGTGTCTACCAAGCTGAAGTATATGTCTTGGACGCGATCGAGCAATTGTTTTTCTGAGTCTGTTACTTCGGGCAATTTTTCTTGCCCTGCTCGGAAAAATTCGCTGTTACGAACTCGCTGCAAGCCGAAGTTATCGATTAGATAGCGGAGGTTAATATCTCTTGCTTGAAGTTTTTGCGTTAAGATATTAATAAAGGTTTTTATCGTTATTAATAATAAGTTTAGCAGAATTTTGATTGTTGACCGCAGATGAAATGCAGATAAAGCAGATTTGGCTGAGATGTCTGTTCATGGGGATTTGCGATCGGCAATTCCCTGTTTTTGCGTGGCTTGCATTTCCAGCAATTGCGGCACGGTTACAAAACGATACCCCTGCTGTTTGAGTTTGGGAATAATTGCAGATAGTGCCTCGACTGTTTGCTGGCGATTGCCGCCGCCGTCGTGCAACAATACGATCGCCCCCGATGTCGCTTGGGATAGCACGCTATTGGCGATCGCAGCGGCCGGACGTTGCAAAAAGTCTTTAGGGTCGATCGACCACATCAGCACTACATAATTCTTCTTTTGAGCGTAAGCTGCCAAACCGTTATTTAAGCGGCCACCAGGGGGGCGAAACAAGAAACTTTTGGCCCCACTCGATCGATAAATATGAACACCAGTATTATCTATTTCATCTGAGGCTGTTTTTTCGGTAACATTATGAGAATAGTGATGCCAAGTATGGTTGCCGATCGCATTTCCCGCTTGCACAACTCTTTTCGCAATTTCGGGATACTCCCGCAAATTTGCACCCAAGCAGAAAAATGTGCCCACAACTTGATGTTTCTGCAAAATTTCTAATATTTTCAAAGTTTCAGGCGAAGGGCCATCGTTAAATGTCAGGGCGATAACTTTTGAGTTGTTAATACTGGCTTTATAAACAATTTGGCTGCGAAATTGCGCGGGCGGTGCGAAGACTAAAGGTTGTTCGGGAGGTTTGGGAGAGGGAGTGGCGGGGGGAGAAGGGGGTGTTTTTAGTTTTCGGGGTTTCCGCAGGTTTGGGGGGGGATTTTCAACGGGTGCGATCGGTATTAGCGGATTTTAATTGGCGGTTTTTCTGTTTTCCCCCACCCGAGAAATTGTAATGCTCAATCCGATAAGTATAACGGTTTTAATACCCCGTTTTTTATTGCCTTTGCGACTCATCAGGTATAGGAGTTATTTTGAACAATCCCATTATGCCTGATTGCTCTGCTAGCTTAAAAGTTTGGTAAATTATTTTTCTTGCAAAACTTCGATCGCACTAAAGCTAGACTTAGGCAGAAACCGGGTTTTTTTAAGCAAATCAATCGTGGCTAGCCACCCTTTCCGCTATCAAAACCCGGTTTTTTAATAAAAAATCTACACTTTCAGACTCTTTCCCCGACAATAAAACAACGTGATGACACCCTATCTGTCAAGGACTATCTACAATCGGCAAGTTTGCCGTGCCCTTTCATCCTCCGGTTCTTGCCACCCAAAAGCAAAATGACTCACCGCATTAATTTGCGGAGTCGCCGAGCGAATTGCCCGCATTTGAATCTCCAAAGACGGCCGATTTCTGAGAGGTTTTCCCCAATCTCCAGCAATGGCAGGAATAATTTTTGCTCCCGCAGGCGCTAAACTCACTGTTCGCTGCACCTGTGGCACAATGCAGCTTACATCGCCGCAATTTCCGTAAGACATGGCGTGGAATTCTACAGCAGCCGGAAAGCTGTCCCAAGGCTGCAATCTCGAATCATATCCCCCTTGATTTATCGCTTGATTTGCAGTGGGAAAAAATACCGCTCCTACAGGAATTCCCATCCTTTGAGCTGGTTGAATTGCTATTCCCAAAAAATCTAAAATCCCTTGGACTGCGTGAGCAACGCTCAGTTTCCAGAGGTCTTTTTGCAGAATGCCAGTATCGGGAAGTGGCGGTGTCGGTTTTGATGTGGCAGTTGCAGCGTTTGGCTTGTTAGCCGCGGGAGTTCTTGAGGCAGATCTTGATGCGGCATTCTCCCTTCTAGAAGGTGGAGTTGATACTGACATCGCCTGCGGAATTCGCCCTTGCCAAAGAGGTTCTCGCTCAGTTGGATACTGTTTGACGACTGCTTGAACATCATTAGTATTGATAAATCCCTTAGTCAAATATCGCTGAATTAAATCTCGCCCTTGCTGATTGCTAGCCCGCTGCAAAAGACCTTGCTGCGATGCTGGGCCGTAAATCCACAAGTCTTGAACTTTGGTAGCAACTGAAGCGGGTCCAATGCCCCGTAGATAGCGAATGTAGTCGAACAACATTCCTTGGGGCTTGCGCTTGACTATTTGATTTACTAACAAAGTATAGTCTTGCCGGGCTTGTGGGTTGTAGGGGTCGATAAAGGCTTGATTGCCCGGAACTTCTCCGAAGTCCTCGTTAATTGCTGCGCCTTCACTTACTGTTAAACTTGTCTGATTTTTACCGTTGATAGCGAGGGTTTGCTGTCTGTCGGCACGTTGAGCATAGCTATAGCCAAAGTTCATGGTAAATAACCAGGCATAAACTTTTAAACCTCGCTGTTTGCCTTTGGCGATCGCCTTTTCTAACAAATCGTATTTCTCGTAACCGCGATTTCTCAAAACAGAAGGCCAAGCCGTAGGGTTGTCTGCAACTGGGAGCAGCACTTGACCATCGTAAAACACTTCAACATAGACTTGGTTGTAGCCTTTATTCACAACTTTGTCTAATACTCGATCGAGTTCTCCGGGTCTGACATCGCAGGGATACAAACGCAGCCAAACTGCTTGGGTTTCCGGCCAAGTTTTTTGGCGACATTCTGCTATTTCCCGCGCGTGTTTGTTCAAAACAGCAAAATATGCTTGCTGAGATTCCTGTTTTCCCGAGAGCGCGGCGCGGCGCAAGTCTTCTTTTTGATTGACCTGTTCTTGGGATAATTGACAATAGGCTGATGTTTGGGCAAAAGCTGGTTGATTTCCGATAAACGGCCAAACAAGCTGGCTGATGAAGCTACTGGTTAAAACAGCAGTTACCGCACTTAAAAAGCGTCGCTGGTGTTGAAAATTCGCGATGCGAGTTGGTGCAATTTTCATGGGAGAATGGAATGGGGTTTTCTGGTTTAAATTGGGTGACGAGCGCAAAAATGCGATCGCGCTCAACAAGCAGCTACAAATTTTCTACTTTTTTCGGTTGACTTAGTTATGGCACAAGTCGATCGCACAATGCAAATTCTATCTGGCGGCTATTTAAATTCAATAAGGGCGATCGGGTAACATAAGACTCCGCGATTAAATCGCTGCTATGTTATACAAAATTTCCTTGGCCTAAGTGTTGGCGCGCAGGCACGCGCCTTCGCGGACTCAAAAATAAAGGGGGTAAAAAGCCCGGATTTGATATCATATCCAGTTCAATTTTTCTGTATTTTTTCCCTAAATGCTGCATAAAAAAGCGCCTGGATACAGTGGGCGCTAAAAGCAGTTGATATTTCTACTAAAAATTGTTAACACTCAAATATCAAGGATGAAGATGAATTGTTAAAATTTATCCTTGATCCTAAATTTTGAGATTAAGCTCCTCTGTTAAGAGCAGCTTCAATCTGCTGAAATTCTGACTCAAGACGCTTTTTCAATTTTTCAGGAACGGGACGGTTTGGATAGGAACTATAATGTCCTGCCAAAGAGTTTAATGCCGTGCGCATTGTCGTGAAAGAGGCCAGCTTGGTAAGAGCGGGATCGCGGCGGTAGGCAGCAAAAAAATCATTGATACTTGTGCGAGCCTGGGCTTGAGCGGCTGCTTTTTCCGGCGTGCCCTCTGGCAAAGTGAGCGCTGTTCTCAAGCTCTTCACTAATGCTAATGTGTCTTGGCCATAATCTCCACTCAGAGTGGCCGGAACATTGGTACAGCCCGCTACGCCGATGACAACAACTAATACCAGGGCTAACAGACGGGAAATGTAATGCTTCATAAGGTTTAGAAAAATGGAAGCGAAAGCGGCAATCAAAATTAACCTTTATCCTATCTCGAATTGAGCTAATAATGCCACTTTATACAATTTTTTTGTGTCAATACCATGAAACAGAAAATTTGTCAATCTAAAATCTAAAATCTAAAATCTAAAATCGATTGATTTGTCCAGCAACGACGGAGAGAATTTGGGTTTGTCGCAGCCACTGAGCATCAAAAGCGCCTAGGTGAGTTGTAGTAATCAGAGTTTGAAATCGTTCTTGAATTGTTTCTAAAAGTTGATTTTGGCGGCTCAGATCGAGTTCTGCAAGTACGTCGTCGAGCAATAGTAAAGGCGCTTCGCCGACGACTTCTTCAATAAGCTGCAGTTCGGCTAATTTTAATGCTAATACCAGAGTTCGCTGCTGACCTTGCGATGCGTATTGACGAGCTGGGGTATTGTTAATTGTAAATGTAATGTCGTCGCGGTGGGGGCCGACCAAAGTAGTTCCTTGAAACTGTTCTGCGATCGCCCTTTTTTGAATTTTCTCTAAAAATGCTTGTCGCACTCCTTCGAGATTATCTTTAGCGATTAATTCCGCCCCTACTTCAATATTAGCATCGTATTTCACATCTAAAACTTCGGCAGAACCGCTAATTGAACGGTGCCAATTTCGAGCTAAAGGCATCAAACGCTCCAAAATTCGATCGCGCCTGCGGATGACGCGAGCGCCCGCTGTCGCCAACTGCGCGTCCCACAAAGCTAATTCTGAATTGGGGATTGGGAATTGGGAATTGGGAATTGGCGATTGGGAATTGGCGATTGGGAAGTCTTCTGTATTTTCCGGTTCGGGACTTTCGGGTGTCATAAATCGCATTTTGTCAAAACTGTCGGAAAATTCAGCTTTGCGGAGTTCTTTAGAACGTTTCAACAGAGCGTTTCTCTGGCGCAAAATTTGGTTGTACTGCTGCAAAATGTGAGCGTAAATCGGTTCTAACTGGATGACTAAGCGATCGATCCAATTGCGCCTTCCTTCGGGTCCGCCGCGCACTAAGTCCAAATCCAAACAAGAAAATTGCACTACATTTAAGACGCTCAAAAAGTCTAAATGGCGCCGCAGTGGTTCACCGTTGATCTTCAGTGTTCGACGCGCCGCAGAGCGAAGAGTTAAAGCTAAGTCGATCGCTCCGGTTTGACGTTCGAGTGTAGCATCAATTTGCCCGATCGGCTTTGAGTCGAGTATTAAATCGCGATCGCGCCCTACCCTGTGGCTTTTTAAGGTAGAAAGCAACTCTACCGCTTCTAACAAGTTAGATTTTCCTTGCGCGTTATTTCCTACTAAAATGGTTTTGGGAGCGTCAAACGCTACCTTTTGATCGAAGTAGTTCCGAAACTGCCGTAGGTGCAGCGTTTTCAAATACATAATATTAGTAATTGGTAATTGGTAATACAGCCATCGTAGGGTGCACGACCGGGCGCATTTTACAGCTTGTCAACCGAGCGCTTTTACGATTGCGATTTTCGCCGCTCGCTGCCCTGGCAATGACATTATAACGAAGTAATAAATGTTTTATTGTGACACAATCTCTTTAGTCTTCATAGCGATGACTTTGGTAGTGATCCAGGGGTTGAAACCCCTGGCGGATGTGCTTGAGAATATTGCCTGCGAGGGTGCTAGCTAATAATGAAACCTCGCTCAGTCTTCCTCAGCGGTTAACACTATTTTCTAGATTTGTAAAAGCGCAAGAACAGTTTTTCCATTTCAATCCATACAAACATCAGAGCGCTGAAACCGAAGCAAACTAGCAACTCAAACCCCGTTAAATAATGAGTACCGAAAAAGGCTCTCAGTGGCGGAACATAAATCAGCATCAATTGCAGAATAGTAGTCACAATTACAGCCCCCCACACAAAAACATTAGTGAAGGGATTTAACTCAATAGTTAGCTGAGTGTTAGACCGAATTGCGATCGCGTGACCCATTTGCGCCAAACAAAGAGTTGTAAACACCATTGTTTTCCAAGCATCTGGATCGCCGTGTCCGGGAGAGTGAGTATATCCATAAGCCCAGGACATCATCGCGATCGTCAAAATTGCAAAAATAATCCCGATCCGAATCATGTAAGAACCCAAACCCCGCGCAAAAATACTTTCTCGCGGACTGAAAGGAGGCCTTTTCATCACGTTCGGTTCCCCCGGTTCCACGGCCAAGGCCAAAGCGGGAACGCCATCTGTTACTAAGTTCATCCACAAAATTTGCAGCGGCGTCAGCGGCACTCCTCCCAAACCCATTAAAGGTGCGGCCGCAATTGTCAAAACTTCGCCGATGTTGCTGCCCAAAATGTATTTAATAAAGCGACGAATATTGCTATAAACTACTCGCCCTTCTTCAGCGGCGGCGACAATAGTTGCGAAGTTGTCGTCGAGGAGCACCATATCGCTAGCTTCTTTGCTGACATCGGTGCCGGTAATCCCCATGGCGATGCCGATATCGGCTTGTTTCAAGGCGGGGGCGTCGTTAACGCCGTCGCCGGTCATTGCGACAAATTTGCCCCAACTTTGCAAAGCTTGGACAATCCGCAATTTGTGTTCTGGGGAGACGCGGGCGTAAACGCTAACCTGTTCGACTTGCTGTTTGAGTTCTTCTTGGCTGAGCTTTTCTAATTCTTGACCGGTGAGAACTCGATCGCCCTCTGTTGCAATCCCTAAATCGTAGGCGATGGCTTTTGCTGTTAACTGGTGGTCTCCTGTAATCATCACCACCCGAATGCCAGCATTGCGGCACTTCACCACTGCTTCGCGCACTTCCGGGCGCGGGGCGTCCAGCATACTGACGAGTCCCAGCCAAATCATGTCTTGTTCGCTGGTTTCCTCAGAACCTTCGGGCGGCAGGTTTTCCCAGAGTTTGTACGCAAACCCGAGGACTCGCAAACCGCCGCTTGCCATGTTGTTGTTTTCGACGAGGATGCGATCGCGCATTTCCTGGGTTAAAGGTTGTACTCTATCGCCGACTATAATGCCTTTGCAGCGCTCCAAAGTCAACTCTGGAGAGCCTTTTGTCAGCATCAAATAATTCGACTGCTGTCCTTCTGCTGCGGGAAATCCCGAATTTCCCGATCGGCCCGGCACTTCGCAAATCACGCTCATCCGCTTGCGTTCCGAAGAAAAAGGAAATTCCGCCGTCCGCGGCAGCAATTGAGACTGTTTTTCCTTATAAATGCCTGCTTTTGCCGCTACACACAGCAGAGCTCCTTCTGTGGGGTCGCCTAAAATCTGCCATTCTTGCTGTTCTTGTTGCAATACTGCGTCGTTGCAAACTGCACAGGCAATTAATAAAGATTCGACTTCTGGATATTCCTCTAAATTATTAATTTTGGCAGATGTCAGGCGATCGGTAAAATCTCCGATCGGCGCATAGCCAGATCCTGCGACGGCGACTGTGCAGTCGCCCGTAGAGACTAGCTGAACTACCATTTTATTTTGAGTCAGAGTACCTGTTTTGTCAGAACAAATGGTAGTTACCGATCCCAAAGTTTCTACGGCCGGCAGTTTGCGAATCAGGGCGTTTCGCTTCACCATCCGCCTAGTTCCGAGTGCCAGAGTAACTGTCACGACTGCTGCGAGTCCTTCGGGAACCACAGCCACAGCCATGCTTAGAGAAACTTCTAACAACTCTTCCCACCTGCTGGTATCGAACCCGATGCTGCCGTTCTGGAAGGTAATCATGCCGCCGATGACGACAATTGCGACTAAGCTTAGGGCTCCGGAGACTAGAACATTTCCCAACTGGCTCATCCGCTGTTGCAGGGGAGTCGGTTCGCTTTCTACTGACTGAAGCATGGTGGCAATTTTGCCCAGTTCAGTTTGCATTCCAGTGTTGGTGACGATCGCCTTTGCTCGTCCCTGAACAACTTCTGTGCCCTGAAAAATTAGGTTGAGTCGATCGCCCAAGGAAGCATCTTCGGCAAGTTCTAGCTCTGCTTGCTTGGTGACTGCTAGAGCTTCTCCTGTCAAAGCAGATTCTCTGACTTGCAGATTTGATGTTTCTATCAAGCGTGCGTCTGCTGCTATTTTTACCCCAGCCTCCAACAGCATCACGTCTCCGGGTACGAGTTCCTTGGCTGCTATTTCCGAAGTTTTGCCGTCCCGCACGACTCTGACTAGGGGAGAAGCGAGGTTTTTGAGGGCTGCGAGGGCTTTTTCAGCACTTTGCTCTTGGAAATAGCCGAGAATGCCGTTGAGTATGACGATCGCAAAAATGGCGATCGCATCTTTGGGAAAAGTATTCGACCTGATGTCCAAAAAAGCCGAAATCACGGCCACACCCATCAGCATCAACAACATGATGTTGGTGAACTGATCGACAAAAATCGACCACGGACTGCGGCCTCCTGTTTCTTCGAGTTCGTTGGGGCCGTATTGCTGCAAGCGTTCTGACACCTGTTTGCTGCTCAAGCCAGCGTCTTTGTTGCTGCTTAGCTGCTGGAGAGTTTGGTCAATTGCTACGGTGTGCCAAGAAGAGGGAGAATTTGAAGACATAAATTACGATCGATCGTGGGGCATAAAGGTGGTTGCGGCCGGACAGCTACAGCCGATCCATCTGGCTGATTACAGTAAGAGAGTTTTAAGTTTTGAGTTCTGAATAAAAAACTGTTTAACTTGGGACTGGTTTTGGGCTGTTCGATGCCGGGGAAGCAAAAAGCTTTTAAGTTCATGCGTCTGGCGGATCGAGCGCGCCGTTTGTAGGCCTACGGCTGATAGCACTTATCCACCTTACTACTAAAAATTAGAAATTCCTTCGGCGATTAAACAGAAAAGAAGCCGAGAGCAAGAGTGATTTTAGTCCGGGAATGCAAGCGTGCGCCGCAGGTTACAACCTACCTAAAAAAAAATGTAATAAAAGGTGCGTATCCGAACCCATCTATTCTCCCAGTGTTTAATGTTAAAAGAAAAAGGGCGCTGCGGTAACAGGTCTCGATCGCCTCTGTTGGTTTTCTCACCATCGACAATGCTCAGCTTGCCACACCCTTCCGTGTGACTAGCCTGTGGGAAGCAGAACATAGAAGATATAGATGAAGAAAGTTTTTTTGCAACCGCTGCAGGACAAACAGTAGATGCGGGCTCTGGGGTCAAGTTCAAGGACTCTCCATGATACAAGAATCCCCGCGTTATGAAAGACCGTGCCCGGTCTTTCAACTTCCAAAGGCTGAGTTTTGTCGCTAAATGCTGATATTTCCGGCAAAAGCTGAGGCTGTGGCGAGGGGGTTCACGATCTTTTGGATTTTGCCCACACCCAATTCTGCCGCCATCCTGACATGGGGCAGAATTTTTGCTTTTTTCCCTATTCCCCCAGCCTTCTTTTACCAAAACTTTAATTTACTTAACACTTCTTAACAATTCCACTTTTCCAGAGAAAGCCAACAAAGGCGAGCGGCCCACGGGACGGTTCCGGGCGGTTCTACCGCCACTGCAGGGCGATCGAAGCAAACTCTGCGTTTTTTGTTATCATCTCGCATCTACCCTCAGAAGGAGATTTGCTCGTACTTGCACCCCAAATATTTACCTTCTTAGAGAGATAAGTTTCTGTAATAATTTGTAATAAACAAACGCAGGCGAGCGTTGTATAAAGATTATCAGAGGGTTGAAACGACAGGCCAAAGTTAACAAAAACCCTGATTGACAAGGTTTGTCGCATCTCATAAAAGGTGTAAAATTTTCTAAGGTTTCTTAAACCTCCGTTGCAATGTAACAATAGTGCAGGTAGCGGAAAGGGAGAGATCGATGGGACCAGCAGATTAGCTGGCATCAAATTTCAACCCTTGCAGGCACTCGTAGCCTGAACAAATTTAACTTAACGGTTTTATACCGCAACCAAACTCAATTAACTCAAATAGGAGAGTTCTTTCATGTTTGACGCATTTACAAAAGTGGTTTCCCAATCTGACGCTCGGGGCGAATTTCTAGCTCAGGGTCAACTAGATGCTCTCAGCAGCATGGTTTCCGACGCTAACAAGCGGATTGACGCAGTAAACCGCATCACCGGCAACGCATCCAGCATCGTAGCCAATGCAGCTCGCACCCTGTTCGCTGAACAGCCTCAACTGATCGCTCCTGGTGGCAATGCTTACACCAACCGCCGCATGGCAGCTTGCTTGCGCGATATGGAAATCATCTTGCGCTACGTCACCTATGCAACATTTGCAGGCGACGCCAGCGTTTTGGACGACCGCTGCTTGAACGGTCTGCGTGAAACATACCAAGCTCTGGGAGTTCCCGGTGGCTCAGTTGCAGCCGGCGTGCAAAAAATGAAGGAAGCAGCAATCGCGATCGCTAACGACCCCAACGGTGTTACCCGTGGTGATTGCAGCTCGCTGATGTCTGAAATCGGCAGCTACTTCGACCGCGCTGCTAATGCAGTCGGCTAAAAATAGCCAAGCGAACCTTTCTTGTAAAGAAGCGAGCATCGCATTTTTGCAAACAATCATTTTTGTACAAAAACAACACAACATTAGGGAGAAACCAGAACAATGAAAACCCCTTTGACTGAAGCAGTAACCGCAGCCGATTCTCAAGGCCGTTTCCTGAGCAGCACTGAACTGCAAGTCGCCTTTGGCCGTTTCCGCCAAGCAGCAGCAGGTTTGGAAGCAGCCAAAGCTTTGACCGCCAACTCTCAGCGCTTGATCGACGGTGCAGCTCAAGCTGTGTACAACAAATTCCCGTACACGCAACAAATGCAAGGCCCGAACTACGCTTCTACCCCAACCGGTAAAGCCAAGTGCTCTCGCGACATCGGCTACTACCTGCGGATGGTAACCTACTGCTTAGTTGCAGGCGGCACCGGTCCGATGGACGAGTACCTGATTGCAGGTGTTGACGAAATCAACCGGACATTTGAATTGTCTCCTAGCTGGTACGTTGAAGCTCTCAAGTACATCAAAGGCAACCACGGTTTGAGTGGCGACGCTGCAACTGAAGCGAATTCCTACATCGACTACGCAATCAACGCTCTGAGCTAGATTTGCGTGATGCCCGGAATTGTAAGCTGCTGTTAGCTTAAGTGTTAGCGGTTGTTTAGAATTCCGGGCATCTGCGATCTAAGCCTAGTTTTGCAAATACTTTTTTTAAGCAGTTTTCAGTTTTTAAAGCAAAAAAGGGAGAAGCGAAGATGGCGGGATTAGGTGCAGCAGAACGGTTGGGAATAAAAGCATTTGAAGAAGCGGGACGGGTAGAACTGCGTCCCCACTGGACGCAAGACGATGCGAAAGCAGTAATTCGTGCTGCTTACAGCCAAGTTTTTGGCAACGAGTATTTAATGTCGAGCGAACGACTGACCAGTGCTGAATCTCTGCTGATGCAAGGGCAGATTTCAGTGAAAGATTTTGTGCGGTCAATTGCACATTCCGAAACTTATCGGAAAAAGTTTTTTTATCCGAACTCGCAAACGCGGTTAATTGAGCTTAATTACAAGCATTTGTTGGGCCGCGCTCCTTACGACGAGTCGGAAATTGCTTTCCACGTTGATTTGTACAATGCAGAAGGCTACGAAGCTGAAATCAATTCTTACATTGACTCAGTTGAGTATGAAGAAAATTTTGGCGACTGTATAGTGCCTTACTATCGCGGTTTCGCGACTCAAAGAGGTCAAAAAACCGTCGGTTTTAACCGGATGTTTCAATTGTACCGGGGTTTTGCTTCTAGCGATCGCTCGCAAAACCAAACCCAAGCCCGGCTGACTTGGGAAGTAGCGAGAAATATGGCTTCGCCGATACACACAGCCTCCACCGGAAAAGCCCTTGGCGGGACTTCCGGCGGTTCTCGCGGCCAACTCTACCGAGTCACGGCAATGCAAGGTTCGGCTAAGTTTTCCCCTCAAGTGCGCCGGACTACTACGGAATATCTCGTGCCTTACGAGCAACTTTCGAGCCGCTTGCAGCAAATCAACAAATGTGGTGGCAAAGTGGTAAGTATTACCACAGCTTAAAGTTTGTGTATTGACGTTTTTTGGAAACGTCTTTAGCAAATTAGGACTAAGGCTAAAAAATTCTTCACTTTTATGTGTATAGGTAAGGTGCGCAGTGCGCACCCTACTTTGAGCAGGCGCGCAGTGCGCGCCCTAATTTGAGACATATTAGCCTGAGTCCTAAAAATCTCAAGTGCAACAAAGCATTAAACTTTTGTCATTAATTTAGGAGAAAATCTGGTGGCGATTACGACAGCAGCGTCCAGACTGGGAACTTCCGCATTGAGCGATGCGCCGAAGGTAGAATTGCGCCCGAACTACACCAAAGACGACGTTGAAACTGTGATTCGTGCAGTTTACCGTCAGGTGTTGGGCAACGACTATTTAATGAAATCCGAGCGACTTACAAGTTCCGAGTCTTTGCTGCGGGACGGTAGCTTGACGGTACGAGAATTTGTACGCGCTGTAGCTAAGTCAGAACTGTACAAAACCAAGTTTTTCTACAACAGCTTCCAAACTCGGACGATCGAACTAAACTACAAACACTTGCTCGGTCGCGCTCCCTACGACGAATCTGAAGTAGTTGAGCACTTAGATTTGTACCAAACACAAGGCTACGACGCTGATATTGATTCTTACATCGATTCAGTAGAGTATCAAGAAAACTTTGGCGAAAGTATCGTGCCTTACTACCGCGGCTTTAACACCCAGCGTGGTCAAAAAACCGTCGGTTTTACCCGGATGTTCCGGTTGTATCGCGGCTATGCAAACAGCGATACATCTCAACTAGAAGGCAATAACTCTCGCTTAGCTGTCGAGCTCGGCACTAACAGCGCTACGGCTGTAGTTGGACCTTCTGGCGGTAACGAAGGTTGGGCATATCGGCCTTCTGCCAGAAACGTAACTCCCTCCAGCACTTTCGGCGGCGCGGCAGCTTACGGCAAAGAAGGGCGGCTGGTGCGCGTGGAAGTTTCGGGAATTCGCACGGGCGGCTATCCCAGCGTGCGCCGCAGCAGCAAGGCTTTCATCGTACCTGTTGAGGAGTTGTCCTCGCAAATGCAGAAATTTCAACGCATGGGCGGGAAAATCGCCAGCATTACCTCAATTTAGTCAGTTGGCAGTTGGCAGTTGGCAGTTACTAGCTTTTAGTCAACAGTCAACAGTCAACAGTCAACAGTCAACAGTCAGAATTACCAATTACCAAGAAGCTTATGTTGGGTCAAATTGTAGCTGGAAAAAGTGGCAATACAGCTTCGGCTGGTCGCTGCTTTCGGTATGAAGTTGTGGGCTTGCGCCAAAGCGATGAAACAGATAATGTGGATTATTCGATTCGATCGAGCGCGAGTACATTTATCACCGTGCCTTACAATCGGATGAATCAAGAAATGCAGCGGATTACTCGCATGGGCGGGAAAATTGTCAGCATTCATCCTTTAAACGCGGCTGCAGAATCATCCCATGAGTCATCCCATGAATCATCCCATGAATCATCGGGTGATCACCAATAGTTTGGTGGGAGGGGCGATGAAAATCGCTCCGACACAAGCTAGAAGGGGCGATGAAAATCGCTCCTAGATAAACAAAGTCCACTCCAAGCGGACTAAGAGTTAATGTAACCCGCCCAGGCGGGTTTTGTCTGTTTAGTAGCGATTTTAATCGGCGAGTTTCCCTAACCCTTGCCTTGTAGGTTTTGTCTGGGTAGCAGCGATTTCAATAGCAGAATAACTAATAACTAATAACTAATAACTAATGACTATGGATTATTACGAATCCGACTCACCGCCGGCGGGTGTAGCTGAGGGCGAGTCTTTAACTGTTGAACAGGCGATCGCAAATTTGCACTCCCAAGATTACAGTCTCCGGTATTATGCTGCTTGGTGGGTTGGCAGATTTCGAGTCAAGGAACCGGCAGCTATTGCAGCTTTAATTGCCGCATTGCAAGAAGAGTCAGAACAAACAAAAATCGGCGACTATTCCCTATTACGAAATGCGGCGCGGGCTCTGGGCAAATTGGGTGACAAACAAGCCTTACCGGCCCTGATTCGTTGTTTGGAATGCGCTGATTATTACGTGCGAGAAGCGGCGGCTCAAGCTCTAGAAATGCTGGGCGAGATAGATTCTATTGGGCCGCTAATGAAGCTATTGGATGGGGGCGTAGCTGTGGCTGTGCGAGTGCCAGGAAAATCGCACCTCGTGCAACCTTACGACTCGGTAATTGAAGCTTTGGGAACGCTGAAAGCGACAGAAGCAATACCCCTAATTTCACCTTTTTTGGAACATTCTGTGGAGCGGGTGCAGTACGCTGCGGCGCGGGCGATGTATCAGTTAACTGGAGAGCGGGTTTACGGAGAGCGGTTGGTAAGCGCTTTGAATGGGGATAATTTGCAGTTGAGGCGATCGGCTTTGATGGACTTGGGGGCGATCGGCTATTTACCGGGAGCGCAAGCTATTTCTGAAACTTTAGCAGAAAATAGCCTGAAATTGATAGCGCTCAAAGGAGTTTTGGAGCATCACCTCAATCAACAAGAATCTCTATCTTTGTCAGATGAAGCTATCCAAGTTATGAACTTAATGGATAGTTTACTTTAAAAAATTAGTTCACAACTAAAATAGGATTGCTGTAGCGATTCTCAATTGTCTGCCGTATATTCAGGAGACAGCACATTTCAGGACAGAGCAGTGCTGTTTCCCTACCTATGTTGATGAGAATGTTGGTGGGTGAGATGGCAAAAAGTTCGATCGCGCGATCGACCCAACCTAGAATTATAATAGTCACGGTAAAGCTTACAAATAAATGGCATTAGAACTAATTCAGGCTGTCGAACAAGCAGATTCTTCCGAAGGCTTGTTAAACGCAGTCAAAGCACTGGCGGCGATTCCCTCAAAACAAGCAATTCCTACCTTAATTACAGTGCTCGGTTACAACAACCCAGGCGCCGCTGTTGCCGCCGTTGATGGGCTAATTCAGCTCGGAGAACCTGCGGTGCTGCCGCTTCTAGAACAGCTTGACGGCTACAATTACGGGGCGAGAGCTTGGGCTGTTCGGGCTTTGGCAGGAATTGGCGACCCCAGGGGTTTGGAGATTTTGCTCGATGCAGCGGCGAATGACTTTGCTTTGAGCGTGCGGCGGGCCGCGGCGAGGGGTTTGGGGACGATTTGTTGGGAACTGATGCCGGCAGAACAAATTGCAGATGCTCAACTTCGCGCTGTGAAAACGCTACTGCAAGCGTCCCGCGATCCAGAATGGGTGGTTCGCTACGCAGCAGCGGGGGGTTTGCAAGCTTTGGCGGGTGCTGCGACTGTTAAACCGGATTGGTTAGCGGAAGTTTCGGCCAGACTTGAGGAAATCACCCAAAGCGATGAAACTACTTCAGTTAGGGCTCGGGCTTTGCTTGCTAAGAAAATATTGTCACTTGGCTAGGGTTTGGGCGATCGTCTCTTCCAAGTCCCCTTGACTGAGAGTGGTTAATATAAAGACTTCTTGTACGGTTTTGCCCTGTCTGGCGATGATTTTAAATCCCCCGCGGATGGGTACTGACACTCTTAATGTCATGCGGGGGATGTGTCCTTTAACTTTGTTGATGACGCCCGGAGTGACAGTTTGAATTCCCATTTTTAGGGTGAGGCGCTCTAAAATTGGTATCAAACCGGGAAGATGGGTAGAGTGATTCCAAACTAGGCGGCCTTTGGGTTGTGCGTGCATAAATATTTAACCAAATTCAACATACCCAGTCTAAGCCACCCCTGGCTGGAACCAATTTGAAATTCCCTCAACTTCTGTATCAATAACGTTACTGTGAGCGTCATTGCCAGCAAACCGAGGCAATCTCAAACCGAGATTTTTGATTCCTGGCGCGCAAGCTAAGATTTGATGGCGCAGAATTGTCCTGTACTTTTTGATATTTTGGGTTGGCAACTGTCGGTTTTTCTAGTTGATCCGCGATCGCCGCGAGCATTTCTGCGAGGCTGCAAGGTTTCTTGAGATAGCCGTCTGCTTTGAGTTCCAGGGCTTTTTCCATTTCGGAGGCTGTCATAAAAATAAACGGAATGCTGGCGGTTGCAGGCTGCGATCGCACGGCTGCGAATACTTCAAAACCGTCGAGTTCCGGCATCATGACATCAGACAAAATTAAATCGGGAATTTGGGCAGCTAACTGGATACCAACTTTTCCATTTTCGGCGCCGACTGCTTCAAAACCGTGCGATTCCAGAAGTTCTAATACCGTTTCTCGGATTAAGTGATCGTCTTCAATTACTAATATTTTTTTCATGTGTTTGAGATGGCTATTTACTTTGTTTGTATGCCTCTGTTATAATTGTTACAGGTGAGTTTGAAAGAATTCAATAGGGTTATTGCAAAAAACCGCTTTTGACTGCCTACTTTTTACGGCTTTGTGTATGCTTGCAGTTACACGCAAGAGTTAAGTTATCAGCAGCTTTACCTTGTGTCCTAGCGCTAGAAGTCGCTCCGGCGTACCTAGGATTGTGAACGTATAAAATCAGCGATTCAACAGTTTATTTAATAAAGATTCCAGCCGCCTGACTCAAAAAGTTTCTATTTGAGTGGCGATCGCAGTTACGTGTAATTAATAAATCTGCCGATGAGCTAAGCGTGAAACTTCAACCTGTGAACTTCACAAATTTCCGGCGATCGGGTAAAATATAACTTGGTGTATCGCTATTGAGTGAGGAAAAATATATGTCAGAATTTCTAGACTTTCTCAGACATCAGTTTGCCTACGTTGCCATTGGCGAATTTAAACCAGGAAAATTTAAAGAAGCAGAAGAACTTTTTGAAAAAGCCGTTGCAACTTATGCTACAGGTTTTAAGGGAGCGTATTTGCTGCAATTGCCCAATACAGACAAAGGTATTGCCATCATTTTTTGGGAAAGCGTAGAAGAGATGGCCGCCAATCAAAGCGAAGCTTATCAGGAAATATTAAAGCAGATGACGCCTTTGTTTGCGAAACTTCCCGACACTGATGTTTATGAAATCGTCAGTGAAATTCAGCCCAAAAGTGAATGATTAAAAATCCTGCAACCGGCGAGTCATTCCCATACCCATCGGCGTCTTTCGCCCGACTCCGCTGTAAAGCGCAAAATCTGCTAAAGTGTTAATTTGCTTGATAGTAGCAGGAGCTATATCTCCCATAATTCGGTAACTAATATCGCCGACGCAGCCAATAAATTTACTGCGAGAATCCGTACTAACTTCTGTTCGGATATCGAAGAAACTGGGGAAAATAGCTTCTGTGAAACTAGGTTCGATCGCAATCCTGCTGTATTTGTTCCAGCGATTCGCTAAACTGCCGAAAATACTTTCTCTAGTTGGCATAGCACTATCGTATACCCCTTGCCGAAAATTAGTAGGAGTGCAAAAAGTAAAAGCAATTTGGCGCTCAGTTTCCGAAGCTCTCTCGAACAATTCGGCGTAAGTACAAAAGTTTACCCAAGGCTGGTTTGATTGCGGTTCGCTCAAAATATTAGTAATGTATATATTTGTCGGCCCGAGATGCCAAGGGCTCTCGAAATTGAGTTGCTGCCAAAGTTGAGTTAGGCGATCGAACAAACCGTCATCCAGCAGAGAAATTCGCCACCAAATCGGCGTATTTTCCTGAATAGCTTGCTTGTGTTCCCATTGTACAGCCTGCGAAATTGTGCGCGAAGCAGGAGGCAAAACTCTCTTTTGCGGCTGCGGCGTACTGCTTTTGTAAGGCTCTTTTCTCCTTACTTGGAAAGGGCTTAAAGTGAAAGCTTTTTCCTGAGATTGGTCGTGCAGGTACGCGCTCAAATCGGTGTCTACAGCACTCACAAGGTTCAAAAATAAAGCGTGGAGATGCCGTCCCGTTAAAAACTGGGATGGAATTGGTGCAACTGGCCGCAGGTTTAAAACAAGGCTGTAGGGCATTTTTAAATTTATATACGGTGTCTGTATAGATGTTCAGCTAGTATTAATACTACAGCTAAGTTGCAACTTAGATTAAGGAATTTAAATCACATAAGGTGCACAGTGTGCACCCTACGTTTACGACGATTTGTGGGTCGTGTCCACCTACATTTAGGTTGTAATATTGAGGCGAATCTCTGTGCGGTAAATTTTTAGGCGATCGAGATTTCTGGCGACAAATAAACATCTTGAATGGCGTTGAACAATTTTACGCCTTCTTCAAAAGGACGCTGAAAAGTTTTGCGACCGGAAATTAAGCCGCAGCCGCCAGCGCGCTTGTTGATTACCGCCGTGCGAATTGCTTCTGCAAAATCGCTTTTCCCGGAAGCACCGCCGGAGTTAATTAAACCCATCCTTCCCGCATAACAGTTGAGCACTTGATAGCGAGTTAGATCGATCGGGTGATCCGTTGTCAAATCCGAATAAACGCGCTTATCGGTTTTACCGTAACTGTGGCCACTAGCTTTAGCCACAGCTTCGTAACCGTTATTGCACTCTGGCAATTTCTGCTTGATAATGTCAGCTTGAATTGTGACTCCTAAGTGATTTGCTTGACCTGTCAAATCTGCCGCAATGTGATAATCTTTGTCTTGTTTAAAGATATCGTTGCGGAGATAGCACCACAGAATAGTCGCCATTCCGTATTCGTGAGCGTGGGCAAAAGCCTGACTGACTTCTTGGATTTGTCGCGTCGATTCTGGAGAACCAAAATAAATTGTTGCTCCCACTGCAACGGCTCCTAAATTCCAAGCTTGTTCGACAGAAGCAAACATTATTTGGTCGAATTGATTGGGATAAGTTAGCAACTCGTTGTGATTGAGCTTGACAATAAAAGGGATTTTATGCGCGTATTTGCGAGATACGCTTCCCAAAACTCCCAGCGTTGTCGCGACAGCATTGCAGCCAGCAGAGATTGCTAGTTTGATGATGTTTTCGCTGTCAAAATAGATGGGATTCGGTGCAAAAGAAGCGGCCGCCGAGTGTTCGATTCCTTGGTCTACCGGCAGGATGGATAAATAGCCGGTATTTGCCAAGCGTCCGCTAGAATAGAGTTGCTGAAGCGATCGCAAAACTTGGGGAGATCGATCGGTTTGAGCAAAAATGCGATCGACCCAATCCGGGCCCGGCAGGTGCAACAAATCTTTAGAAACTTTCGCTTGATGGGTGAGCAAGTCTTCGGCTTCGTCGCCAAGCCAAGATTCGATCGAACTGGGAACTGATAGTGTAGCTGTCATACAGATTTCCCTCTCAATTTCAATTGCAGGCTGATGATTGCAGACATTAACCTTGCTGATATTGTAGCGAAAAAATCATATTTTCCATCCCTTCAACACTAGACCCAGTTTTTAACAAGTTAGCGACAACAGCAGCTAGGACGCGCTACTCTATAATAAGCTGGCAGTTCAGCCGGATCTGCGCTGCCAGCGATCGCCGATCGACTCACAACTTTGCCATCACAATGTCACAAACTTACTTTGATTCTGAAAACGGTCACAAATCCTTCGAGATGCCCGGTGCCAGGCCCCACTACAACCCCGATCGCCCCGGTCAAGTAGAGCATATTTTCCTCGACTTAGTGCTGAATATTCCTAAACAAAGCTTTCGTGGCACTTGCAGCATCCGCATCAATCCAGTCCGCAGCGGTATTGACAAATTAACCTTAGATGCGGTCAACCTGAATATTAAATCAGTAAAAGTCGGCGAAATTGAGCAAACTTTCGACAGCGATGGCGAAGTGCTGCAAATTAAACTACACGAACCAACCGAAGCTTACCAACCAATTACAATTGCGATCGAATACTCGGTCGAAAAACCCCAGCGCGGTCTCTATTTCGTCGGTCCAGACAAACACTATCCAGACAAACCAACACAAGTTTGGACTCAAGGCGAAGACGAAGATTCCCGCTTCTGGTTTCCCTGTTTCGACTATCCTGGACAACTTGCTACTTCGGAAATTCGAGTGCAAGTTCCGAGACAACTATTTGCTATTTCCAACGGCGAATTAATTAGTACAAAAAACGAAGGCGACGATAAAATTTATCACTGGTCTCAAACCCAGGTACACCCGACGTATTTAATGACCTTAGCCGTCGGAGATTTTGCCGAAATTAAAGACGAATGGAACGGCAAACCAGTTAATTATTACGTGGAAAGAAGCCGCGAAGCAGACGCTAAGCGCAGCATGGGCAAAACGCCTCAAATGATTGAATTCTTCTCTCAAGCATTTGGCTATCCTTACCCTTTTCCCAAATACGCTCAAGTCTGCGTCGATGATTTCATCTTCGGCGGTATGGAAAATACTTCGACAACTTTGCTAACAGATAGGTGCTTGTTAGATGAACGTGCCACCCTCGACAATCGAGGTACTGAAAGCTTAGTTGCCCACGAATTAGCTCATCAGTGGTTCGGTGATTTAGTAGTAATTAAACATTGGTCTCATGCTTGGCTGAAAGAAGGCATGGCTTCTTATTCCGAGGTGCTGTGGACTGACAAAGAATATGGCAAAGAAGACGCGGCTTACTATATGTTAAATGAAGCCCGCAATTATTTAGCTGAAGATAGTTCCCGCTACCGCCGCCCGATCGTTACTCACGTTTACCGCGAAGCCATTGAATTGTACGATCGCCATTTGTACGAAAAAGGCGCTTGCGTCTATCACATGATTCGCGCCGAGTTGGGCGACGAATTATTTTACAAAGCAATTCACACTTTTGTGCGGGATAACGCTCACAAAACGGTAGAAACCATCGATTTGCTCAGGGCGATAGAAAAGGCTACCGGTCGCAATCTCATGTTTTTGTTTGACCAGTACGTTTATCGCGGCGGTCATCCAGATTATAAAGTTGCTTATTCCTGGGATGGCGACAGCAAATTAGCAAAAGTTACTGTCACCCAAACTCAGGTAAAAGATAGCAAAAATGGCAACGGCAACAGCAAAGAGGTCTTTGACCTAAAAATTCCCATAGGCTTCGGTTACAAGCCGGAAAAAGATGCAGAAGATAACAGTTATGCCCGTTCTACTGCTAACCTAAAAACTTTCACCGTCAGAATATACGAACGCGAGCAAAGCTTTTATTTCCCCCTAGAAGAGAAGCCGGCGTTTATCAGTTTCGATGTTGGCAATAGTTACTTAAAAACAGTCGTTTTAGAGTATGGAGTTGCCGAACTCAAAGCTCAGTTGCAGTTCGATCCAGACCCAGTTTCCCGGATTTACGCTGCCCACGCTTTGGCGAAAAAGGGAGGGCTGGAAGCGGTGAAAACGCTGTCCGAAGTTCTCAAGAAAGAGCCGTTTTGGGCAGTACGGGCCGAAGTTGCCGGTCAGTTAGCTGAAATTAAACTCGACCAAGTTTTTGAAGGTTTAGTAAGTGGTTTAAAAGATAAAGATGCTCGTGTTCGTCGCGCTGTGGTGAATGCGCTGGGTAAAATCCAAACTCACGAAACTTATAAAGCGCTGAGGTCGATCGTTGAAAAAGGCGACGACAGCTATTACGTAGAAGCAGCAGCAGCGAGTGCTATGGGCTCCATTGCAGGGGCCAACCCCGACGAAAAACCGACCGACGAACAGGTACTGAAAGACTTAAAATTGGTGCTGAAAGAGCGTCAGGGGTGGAATGAAGTAGTGCGATCGGGGGCGATCGCAGGTTTGGCGCACATGAAAACTTCTGAAGATGCGCTGAATCTAATTTTGAAATACACCGCCGCCGGTACTCCGCAAGCTTTGCGCTTGGCTGCAATTCGATCTTTGGGCACAATTTCGACTGGTCAAACCAAGGTCAATTTAGAACGGATTTTGCAGCGATTGGCAGAATTATCTAAAGAGACGTTTTTCTTAACTCAAGTCTCTGTAGTAGTGGGATTAGGACAAATGCAAACTCGCAAAGCAATTCGCATTTTGCGTTCTTTAGCTGACCAAACTCCCGATGGCCGCGTTCGCCGCATGGCTGATGAAGCTGTGCAAAGAGTTCAGAAAAATACTGGTTCTGATGCAGCGGTAAAGCAGTTGCGGGAGGAATTAGACCAGGTGAAAAAGGAGAATCAAGATTTGAGGAGTCGGATGGAAAATTTGGAGGCTAAGGCGAAGAAAGATTAGGTGTAAAACCCCATACCGACGCAGATAAAGGCAGATATTGGCGCTCTGCTTTTATCTGCTTGTCGGTAGATGATTGCACGCGGTTATTATAATAATATTATTGTTCAGCGGGAGTGCATTGGAATTTCCTATTTTCCACATAGGGGAAAAGCCCAATATCTCTATTCTCCACTTTTTTGTCTCTCAACCGGGGAATTAACGCAAATCAGGATGCAATTTTTATTTTTGAGTTATCAACTTTTGATGAAGTTGCAGTAGCGTTTTTACCCATAAATATTGCAGAACTCATGAGTATAAGAAGCCCTGTATTGATTGAGCAATCGGGGGTAATTCCCTATCGTATTCAAGACGGAAAAATAGAAGTAATGCTAATTACTTCTTCGGCTAGCAAGCGCTGGGTTATTCCCAAAGGATTAATTGAACCTGACATGACTCCCCAAGATTCTGCCGCCAAGGAAGCTTGGGAAGAAGCAGGTTTGTTGGGTAAAGTGTTCCCGGATTTGCTAGGAACTTACGAGTATCAAAAGTCCGGCTGTACTTGGCTGGTAGGAGTATTTCTACTGCAAGTGCAAGCAGTTCTGGAAATTTGGCCCGAAGCTAGCAAGAGAAAGCGGCAGTGGGTAAGTATTCCTAAAGCAATTAAGCGGGTTAACGAACCGGAACTCAAACTCATTTTGGGGGATTTGCCTACTAGGTTCTAGTGATTATGTCCAGGATGCAAAACCTAATTATGTAGGGTACCCTTCGGCGCACCTTACGGCCCTAAGTATTGCGTTCAACCACTTTTGGGTCTTAGTATAAAGTTTTAGGGCGCGTCTGTCAGCTAAATTATTTGAAAATCGAGCTATGATTACTGACGCACCCTACAAACTTATGATATCAGTATAAAAACTTTCCCCTTAAGCGTTAGCTGAGAGGAAAGGAATGCTTTCGGCTAAGTTATCCTTAACTTCAATTCCCTGTTTTCTAGCCCAAAACTGGCTTAAAAAGTGAATTTGTCGCAAGCCGACCACTAAATTTAAACCCGGTACAAAAATCCACCAAACTGTTAGCGGTTCTTTGATTCCTTCTTGACGGTACAATTCGTTCACTGTGTTGTAAAGTTTGAACTGCACGATGTAAATCCAAGCAATACCGAGGAAGGAAAACCAACCAAACCATCCGGGAACGTCAGGATCGAATATCCGCAAAGCTTGGGGGACGGCTACTCCTAAAACAAAGGGAAGCAAGCAAAGAGTTCCCGACCAACCGCTGCCGTTATAGCGACGCAATTCTTCTTGAATAATCCATTTGTACCATCCGTAATATAGCAGCAAGCTGACTCCAGACAGCAAAATTACTCGCCACAAAGAGCGCGGTTTGCCTAAAGGTTTGTCGGACATATTTAGATGTAAGATATGAATGGCTGTCTTGATTGTATTAACATTTGTTAATTATTGCAAAATCATTTCTCGAATCGATCGCGCTGTTGCAGGGGCCAGCAGAACACCGTTGCGATAGTGGCCGCTGGCGATGAGAACGCGATCGTTACCGGGAAGCGTCTCGATAATTGGCGCCGGCCGCCCTTCCGGCCGCGGGCGCAATCCCGACCATTTCTTGATGATTTCAGCTTCTGCTAAGGCCGGACAAAGTGATCTCGCCCTCGCCATCACTTGCGCCAACATATCAGCATTCGCCTGAATTTCCCCGCCATTTTCGGAAAACTCCACCGTCGCCCCCACCCAAAATTCCTGATTTCCCAAAGGCACAATGTGAACGTCATCGCAAGTAATTACTGGCCTAAAATCAGGGTTTCCTAAAGGCTTGGTCGATCGCAAATGCAGCGCTTGTCCCAACACCGGGCGAATGTCAACCAACTGATTTAACGATGCAGTCACAGCAGCAGAACCCAAACCAGCCGCCACAATTAGTCGATCGAACTTTAAACTAGCAGCCATCTCCGCTGCTTCAACGGGCACGCCAAACTCAAAAATCGCCCCATTTCGTTCAGCAGCATCAACCAAAGCCAAAGTTAGCGCCCTCGGATCGACTTGCCGGTCTTGAGGCGAATAAATCGCAGCAATAATGCGATCGTTTAAAGAGAGATGAGGGCAGCGATCGCGCACTCGTTCCACATCCCAAAGTTCCAGTTGCCAACCTTGAGATCGGCGAGTTGCTATCAAATTTTCCCACTTAATTAAATCCTCTCCCTCCGAACAAAGCATTAAAATTCCTTGTTTGTTAAAAGGAATTTTTCGCCCCGTAACTGCTTCCAATTCTGGAATCAAAGTTTCGTAGCGCTGAAGGCTGGTTTGTCTCAACTGCCAATTTCTGCCCTTAGTTTTGTGGCTGATAACTCCCATCAAAACACCGAGTGCAGCGCCAGTAGAACCTTGTGCCGGCGGCTGTTTGTCGAACACAGTAACTTTCAGTTCGGGAAATTGACTTAGTTCAAAGGCGATCGAAGCCCCAATAATACCGCAACCAATAATTGCAACGCGAATCATTCAATTTTAGATTTTAGATTTTAGATTTTAGAAATTTTAGATTTTATATTTTAGATTTTAGATTTGATAGAAGTTTTTCGTAGGGTTTTGAGCGCAAAGCGTGTCAAATTAACAGTAAAATCCTCTGTTTTTATCGTTTGTATCGAAGTCTCTATCCCCCTAAATCCCCCTTAATAAGGGGGACTTTGAATGCTCTGCCCCCCTTTTTAAGGTGGAGTTTGAATACTCTTGTCTCCCCCTTACTGAGGGGGGTTAGGGGGTATCTAGACTCGACTACCAGCGATATTTATTATGGGTTTCAGTCTTAATTTGACACCCATCAACTGCCAAGCCTACAAACCCCTAAAGCTATTAAGCTTTAGGAATTAGCTGCAAGAAGGTATCGAAATCATTGACAGCTTTTTGATAGCTAGCCGTGACTTTTGCATAGTCAAGCTCTTTAGCAGCAAGATCAATGTTAACCAAATCGGTAAACAAACTCTTAGTTAAATCAACAGCTTGTTGTTGAGCACTAGGCAACAAACTCGCAGAGACGGTTTTCATGGTGTTCCGCAAGTCGCCTAGAGGCCCGTGAATGTAAGTTCTGGTGTCAACCCAATTCCGTTTTTGAATTAGGGTGCCCAGTTTATCCATGCGCGAGCGGAACTCTGTCAGAGTAGGAACATAGCGCTGAATTTGCTGGGTCTGGGCTGCTGTGTAAGTCGTTGGAACTTTTGCTTCGACACTGCTGCAACTAACCAGAAATGCCATCAAAAACGCCATCATCAAGGCAAAAATTGAACGGGGACGAGTCATATCGATTTTAGATTTTAGATTTTAGATTTCTCGTTCTCAGGCTCTGCCTGGAAATGCAGCTCGGCGAGGAGCTGGTTCACTGACCTAGCACCGAGAGTTATGTACAAAATATTATTTTACCTCCTGGCGGCGCAGAAAAGTTATCACAGCATCGCCAACTTTTTCTGACCAATGTTCTTGAGGATAATGCCCGGCTTGTTCCAGTGTGACTAACTCTGCATTTTGCAGGGAACCGACTAGCTTTTTAGCAGGTTCAACACTCAGCCAAGGATCTGTCAAACCCCACACAAATAAAGTTGGTCGAGTCCATGCTTTCAAGCCGGATTCAATTTCGGCCATTGACTGGGGCAATTGAATATTGCGGACAGTATTCATCAGGGATCGACCTGCATCCGAACTCTTCAAAAACGGGCGGCGGTAAACATCTAAATCCTTGTCTGATATTGTCTGCCGGCTGCCGCCTTCGAGAGTTCTGTCAACCAAAAGCGGGTCTTGCGTCATCATGTCGCCAATAAAAGGCAACCCCAACTGCTGCATTTTCCAAGGCAATTTTATATCTGCTGAAACTGGGGTATTGATGACGGCTAGACGCTCAATTTTATCGGGATTGCGTAAAGCGTATTGAATCCCCGCTGAAGCTAAAAATCCTTGGACAACGAGGTAAAATCGGTCTAATTCTAGAGCTTGAATAAAGCCAGCGAGGGCGTCAACAAAAGCATCGGGAGTGTAGGCAAAGTCGCGCTTGTCTGGTTTGGTCGATCGCCCATAACCCACCCAATCTGGGGCGATCGATCTAAATCCCTGTGCAGCCAAATCCGGCATCATTACAGTCCAGGTAAAACTCTGGGACGGCAAACCGTGCAGCAGCAGTACGGGCGGTTTCTCAGTTGCGTTAACCGGATTTGTTTCCCGATAAAACCATTGCAGCGGGCCTACTTCAACTATTTTCTCATCAATTAACATTATTTTACTGGTTATTTATTAAACAATAAGGCGGGGAATACCCGCCCTACTTACCTAATAGTTGGGTGTGCACAGAGCACGTTACCCAACTAATTACAGCCGCGTTTAGAAATTCATTTCAGCAGCTTGAACTTTTTCGACCTGTTTCTTCTTGAGAACCAGCATGATTTGAGCCAGCATGGTTATAGCCACGAAAGCCATCAATCCTTTAACTCGACCTGCACTTTGCAGCACAATCTCCACGTCTTTTTGACCGAAGCCGCCCACATTAGGATTGTTGGTCAAAAGTTCGCCTGCTGCAACTGTTTGTCCTTCGGTAACAATCAGTTCTGGGCCGGCGGGAATGGTATCAACAACGGCTGCACCTTCGGCAGGTTGAATTGTCACTTGATAACCGCCATCTTCAGGTTGAGCAATCTTAGAAATGGTGCCAGCTACCGAAGCATTGTAAACAGTATTATTGCTCTTTTCGCCAGTAGGATAAACCTGACCGCGACCGCGGTTGCCACCAACATAAATTTGGTATTTGCCGTAGTGAACGGACTTGTCAGTTTCTGGATTCGGCGACAAAACTGGGAATACCAATTCTTTGTACTGTTCTCCCGGTACTGGGCCCACTAAAACAATATTTTCTTGGGTTTCGCTGTAAGGTTGGAAGTAAAGATCGCCGACTTTTTCCTTCATTTCTTCGGGAATTCTGTCAGCGGGAGCAATTTTGAAACCCTCGGGCAACATCACTACAGCGCCTACATTCAAGCTGCTTTTGCTGCCGTCGCCGCCAACTTGTTGAACGTTAGTATCGTAGGGAACTTTGACAATAGCTTCAAACACCGTATCTGGCAAAACAGATTGCGGTACTTCAACTTCAGTCGGTTTTGCACCGAGGTGACAGTTAGCGCAAACAATCCGGCCTGTTGCTTCGCGGGGAGTAGCGGGGGCAGTTTGCTGAGCCCAGAAAGGGTAAGCAAATGCTGCTTGGGGAAGTGCGATGTCGCTGGTGAGGAAAAATGCTGTGGCTGCGATCGCAATTAAGGCTGTTTTCGCGATCGTCCTGGCACTGCGGCGAAATATCGCAGATAAATTAGTTTGTGGCATTAGAGTATTCAATCTCAAAGGTCAGACAATTTTGGATTTTGGATTTTGGATTTTGGATTTTGGATTTTGGATTTTGGATTATTAGACTGCTTTAGGGATGCAATTATCTGTGGTTTTCACCATTCACCCCCTATCTAAAATCTAAAATCTCAAATCCAAAATAGTTTAAGACCACCAAGGTGCTTCGCCGGTGCGGAAATCTGTTTCTGTCCAAGTTGTAAAAGCGATCTTGTCATCTGCGACAGTGGCGTGGGCCAGGGCCAGAGACAAAGGCGCGGGGCCGCGCACCACTTTGCCCTCATTATTGTATTGAGAACCGTGGCAAGGACAGATAAACTTGTTTTCGCTAACATTCCAAGGCACGACGCAACCCAAGTGAGTGCAGACTGCATTGATGCCGTAGTCGGCGATAGATTGGTCTTCTTTCACCACAACATAGGTGGGGTCGCCTTTGAGACCTTGGGCTAAGCTGCGATCGCCCGCAGGGTGCGAAGCCAAATATTCGCTAACGATGATGTCGTTACCCAAAGCATCTTTAGCTGTCACTCCGCCACCAACTGCCCCACTCGACGGAGGAACAAAATACTGGACAACGGGATAGAGTGCGCCCAGTGCCACACCTGTGACTGTACCGAACGTCAGCAAATTCATAAATTGGCGACGCCCCATATCGGGAACATCGGGATTTCCAGCAGAAGATTGAGCCATGACCTGCCTTTACGGTTTTAAGTTACGTTTGTTTGTTTGTTAGCTGTTAGCGAACCTGTACGTGCAGACAACTGGGATAATTGCCGTTAATCTGCTCGCACAAATTTTAGGCCGCGAAAATTCCTTTTAAGAATGCGCCTTCCAGCCTTTATTAGAGTATTATTACATTTTTTGAACTTTGTCTTTTATTGTTTAATGGATTAACTCAGGAGCAACCATGACGGGTAAGGATTTACACCAGCTACTGCTAGAAAAATGGGGAAAGTCTTACGATATCAGATTGCGGCGGACGCGGGGCAAGATTTTTGTGCAAGTTATGTGGAAATATCTAGAACAGGCATCTTTTCCGATGACGGAGGCTGATTATTTCGAGCATTTGGATGCGGTGGCCAATTACCTCAACGGCTGGGGGAGCACAGAACAGGTGAGAGAATATATCGTAACTACTCGCGATCGCCCCCGCTTGGGTAAAGCTGTCAGCGTTCCTCTAGATTTGGGTGAAAGAGCCTCGGAGTGGTTGCTAGACGAGTTTTGAATCACTCAGTCGATTTTAGATTTTAGATTTTAGATTTTAGATTGACTCCACAGCCGGGATCTGGGGGAGTTCCCTAAAGTTTTGTGTCGCGCCGCGGCTGGATTAGTTGATCCCAAAGTCCCGACAATCGATCGGCGAGCTTGTCATACGACTTGCTGCTGGTGAGAAACTAAGCTGTGGCGCATCTAATTTGCACAGTTGTTTTGATTCAAAGTCTTGTGTGGCGGGCTTTGCTGCGCGCCCCCAACTGTGGGATTTAAATGCCGCAACAGTTTCTGGGGCTTTTTAGGGGCTTTTTTAATTTTGGGCGATCGGACTTCTAGCTTACCAAAATCATCCGAACCAATTTCTGTCAACAATTTCACATACAATGAAGGTCAGATATCTTGTGAAATTTAGGAGAATGTTGTAATGGGTGTTGCACTGGGAATGGTTGAAGTCTTAGGATTTCCCGCTGCAGTAGAAGTTGCGGACTCAATGGTGAAAGCAGCCCGTGTTACTTTAGTTCGCTATGAGAAAATAACCCGCGCCTACTGGACAATTATAGTGCGAGGAGATGTTTCTGAAGTGCAAGCAGCCGTTGCTGCTGGAATTGAATCAGTTAAAAAGGTCGATGGCGGAAAGTTGCTATCGTATCACATAATTGCTCGTCCTCACGAGAATCTGGATTACGTTTTGCCGATCGGCTACACTCCCGAAGTAGAACAGTTCCGAATGTAGTCAAAGTTTTGACAAAACTTTGGTGTGGAATTTTAACTTTTAGTAATTATAGAGGCGCGGGCGATCGCGTCTCTATATTTTTTTGCTGCGAGTCGATATATTTTTGTGCTGTGTTTATCTGCGGTATATTTTGCTGAAGCAGCAGGCAGAATAACTTGGAATTCTTAACCGCAGATAAGCGCAGATCAACGCAGATAATACAATCAGCCAGTAATCAAATCACTGGCGGTGATTGTGTGAACTCCCTTCAGAATTCCGATGATTTGGCCATTCTGAAAAATCCCGGTATCGATATCTAAACCATTACTCACAGACTTAGAAGTTATGTCTTTAAACGGAATTTGTTCAGACGGAGCGGGAGACGGAGCGGGAGACGGAGCGGGAGACGGAGCGGTAGAACGTACCAAAAGTTTATCTTCACCTTGTTTGAAGTCAGCAATAGTATCTATTCCCGAACTCCTCCAAAGCCTAAACTTGTCAGCGCCCCTGCCACCAACCAGATAGTCATCACCGCTCAAGCCAAACAACAAGTCGTCGCCCCCCCCGCCCATCAACGTTTCGCTGCCGTATCCACCAAGGAGAGTATCGTTATACCTAGAACCTATTGCTACTTCGAGGCCGGAGAGCGAGTCTACGCCACCGAACCCGTCGGAAGCCCGACCTAACCCAGACGCGTCACCGACTGGCCCCAACTGGAGATAGACGCCAGTTCCTGCAATACTGTAAGATACTGTGTCGATGCCATCCCCGCCATTGAGCAAGTCATTCCCAGCACGACCCGACAAAGAGTCATTACCGCGCCCGCCCAAGAGCGTTTCATTGTTGCTCCCGCCAACTAAGGTGTCGTCGAAACCAGAACCTATAACGACTTCAATGCCAGAGAGTGAGTCTACACCGTTCTCTATTACGATCGTGGACATCCCCGCGAATGCTATACCGCCGAATCCATCGAGAGCGCGACCTAACCCAGACCCGTCGCCAATAGGCGCCAACTGTAGATTGATACCACTTCTCGCACCTATGTACGATACTGTGTCGATGCCATCCCCTCCATTGAGGAAGTCATTGCCAACCCCGCCATCGAGATAGTCATTACCCCTGCCGCCGTTGAGAGTGTCGTTACCGTTGTTTGCTGGGTTATCACGATCACCTAAGATCTCACTGCCATCAGACAGAGTGTCATCGCCATCGTCGCCATTGAGCAAATCGTTCTCGAAGCCGCCTTCGAGTTGATCGTTGCCAACTCCGCCATATAGAAGGTCACTACCACGGATACCGCTAAGAAAGTCATTTTCTTCTCCACCGTAGAGCGTGTCATCGTTACCACCTGAATTATTATTATCGCTAGTGTAGTCACCAACCAGAGAATCATTGCCTTTTCCGCCGTCGAGCAAGTCATAACCTACGCCTCCATAGAGAGCGTCATTGCCAGTTTCACCAACAAGAGTGTTAATATCGGTCGGATAATCTTGCTTTCCACCATAGAGTAGGTCATCTTCACTTCCACCCTTGAGACTATCACTGCCAAGGCCACCATCGAGAGTGTCATTGCCATCCAGACCACAGATGGTGTCATCGCTATCAATGATAGGGCCAGGGCCGTATAAGTAGTCAGGGCCAGAAGTGCCAGTTATGGGTGCCATATATTTAATTTCCGATTGAGATTAAGAAACTGAAACCGTGAAAAAGGTAAAAATCTACAGTGTGGATTTTTCAAATGAACTTACTAAAAAATCCACTCAAAAAACCAACAAGTCTCCTATCTTAGGCAGCCAGGAAACTCAAAAGATATAGCTAGACTTCAGTGAGCCAAGTTGACCCTCTTGCTGAAGTTTTACGTTCTTGTTCAGTAATTTCACTGTGTGGGTATGTTATCTCTAAATCGAATACTAAAGAGCGGCTCGTGTCCAATCTTCATGAAAACCTTAAAAACTAAATTATTAAAATAACTTATGATTGCCAGCCCGATCGCCTAAAGAATAGTGTGAATTAAGCCTCAAAACCTTGACCCCAGACACCTAACACTAAACTTTGCTAATGTGAATTTTATATTTTATTTTAAATACTTATCCAACAGATACTAAATCAGCAAAGATTATCATATAAAAGAATCAACTTACTCAAATAGCTGAGAAGCTTAGCTTTACACAATATTTATCAGCTTACTTAAGTAAATAGGGAATTCGCCCTCAAAATAGCTGAAGCAATGTTTTTAAGATAAGTTGACAACAATCCCCATCTCGGCTAAAAATAGCAGACAAATTTAAAATTCAGATGTTCGGTAACTTTTACATTGTCTGCTATTCTTAATTCTCATCGTCCTAAAAGCTTCACCAAACCAACCCCGCCAAAATACAAGCTCAGTACCGCACCTCCTAAAAGACTTTGCGTTAAAGGATCAGTAGAAGGCGTTAAAACCGCTCCCAAAACTGCCGCTCCCAAGACTACATACCGCCAGCCGGAGAGCATTTGGTTGGAAGAAACTATGCCCAAAACACCGAGCAATACTTGGACGATCGGGATTTGAAAAGCTAAGCCAGTGCTGAACATTAACAGCAGCACAAATTTAAAGTATTTGTCGATCGACCACAACTGCTCTACAACATCCGCCCCATAGGTAACAAAGAAGTTAAGCGCCGCCGGAATCAGAGCGATGTAAGCAAATACTAAACCGCCCAAAAATAGGAAACTCGAACCGAAAAACACCGGCCCCAGCAACCTGCGTTCTTTGCGAGTCAAACCGGGGAGAACAAACAGCGCTATCTGGTAAAAAATAAACGGAGTGGCGATCAGCAAACCGCTGTATCCGGCTACTTCGATAGAAACAAAGAAATACTCGCCGGGAGCTAGTTGCAGAAACTTCACTGGCCCGGCCGGTACTTCTAGCAGTTGCACGATGGGTTTTACTGTCAAAAAGCAACCGATTACAGCGATTACTACTGCAATTAGCGAGTAGAAAAGTCGCAGACGCAATTCTTCTAAATGCTCGAACAAAGACATCTCAACTTCGTCAGGAAGTTCGTCTAGAAATTCGTTTTCTAAGTTGCGAGAACCCATCGCACCGCCTGCGATTGGTGCAATGCTGTTTTCCGGGCTAATTGCTTCGAGGTTGTTGTCGGAACCTTGTTCGGATGTCTCCAAGTTTGAGGGAGCAGTCATAGGGAATGGGTAATTGGTAATGGGTAATTGGAAATTGGTAATTGGAAAGGGGTAAATGAGAATAGTTATTTCATAATTGCTCCGACTTCCTTCTTCATTCTTTATTCTGACTTCAGCAGCAGAAGGAACGATCGATAATTAATCCGTGTAGCGGTGTCAAAACCCGTGTCGTGCCTTCATTATTCAATCACGATCGCAATTTTGCCGATCGCGCGGCCGGTTTCGCTGTAAGCGTGGGCTGCTGCTACTTCTTGTAAGCTGTAAGTGCGATCGACAATCGGCTCAACTTTATCGGATTCTATTAACTCCCGCAAAGCCTCTAAATCGCTGGGGTTGGCATTGGCTAGAATGAATTTAGCTTTTTTACCCGATATAAACCAGCTCGTTAACATCGGTGTGAGGTTCTCGAAACTTGGCAAAGTCGAGATATAAACTCCCTCTGGTTGCAGCACTTTTTCGCATTCAGCAAATGTTCTTGTCCCCACAGCATCTAAAATTATATCATATTTATCGGCTTGTTGAGTAAAGTCAATTTCTGCGTAATCCAGGACAAAATCGGCTCCCAAACTCTTGACCAATTCTCTATTTTTAGCACTGCAAACTCCCGTTACTTCCGCATTCATTGCTTTCGCAAATTGCACGGCAAAAGTGCCGACTCCGCCGGAAGCGCCGTTAATCAATACTTTATTTCCTGCTTGAATTTCACCCAAATCCCTCAGCGATTGCAAAGCAGTTAAACCTGCGATCGGTACTCCTGCTGCTTCTGCATGAGTGATGTTTTTCGGTTTAATTGCTGCATCCGATTCTGCCACGACCGCGTATTCGGCGCAAGCACCCCCACTGATGGGATTTAAGAAAGTATAAACTTCATCTCCGGGTTGAAATTTGGTGACTTCCCGGCCGACTTCCACGACAACTCCCGAGATGTCAGAACCGACTATTCGAGGAAAGTTAAATCCTGTCAATAGTTGCAGGTGTCCTTGCCGGATTTTCCAGTCTACGGGATTGACGCTGCTAGCGCGAACTCGCACTAACAATTCGTTGGATTTGGCGATCGGCTTTTCCAACTCTCGGTACTGCAATTCCTCGGCTGAACCGTAGCGATCGAACGCAACTGCTTTCATGGCCAATTTTCCGGTTTATTTCCAATACAACACTCAATCCTTTACAATTACAGCACATTCGATCTAAATGTGACACAGTAAATTGAGCTAGCCTTGTAGCAGCGGGCGATCGACTCTTGCTAATCTCCAGACAAGGCGCAGGCGTGAGGGAATGGGTTCGCTGGGTGAGTGCGATGGCTAGCGATTAAAATTAATAGGGACGGGGCGGGCGATCCCATAACCCTGAGCATAATCTACTCCAATCTCCCGCAATTTTTTTAAGATAGCCTCGTCTTCGACAAACTCAGCTATAGTTTCAAGATTCATCGCATGGGCAATACGATTAAAGCCTTCCACCAGCGCTTGAGAAATCAAATTATGACTAATATTCTTGACAAAAGCACCATCAATTTTTAGATAATCAACTGGTAAATTTATCAGATACGCAAAGGAACTCAACCCACTGCCAAAATCATCTAAAGCAAAGCAACAGCCAATTTTTTTGAGTTCGCTCATGAAATATCTGGCTTGCTCAAAGTTTGCGATCGCTGCGGTTTCCGTGATTTCAAAACCAATGCTTTGTGGGGGGACTTGGTAGCGAGAAAATTGTTCGATTAAAAACCTCAGAAACTGATTGTTACTAATGCTAGACCCTGAGAGATTGATCGTATACAAGCCTTGACTAATAACATCTTTATCCGGTAATTTGTGATAATTAGAGAAAAAAGTCTTGATTACCCAACAATCGATCTCTGTTATCAATCCGTAACGTTCTGCGGCGGGAATAAACTCATTTGGAGAGACTATTTTTCCATTTTCGTCCAGCATTCTGAGCAAAATCTCATAATGCTCTACTAATGGTTTAGAGGTAATAGAGACAATCTTTTGGTAATAAAGAGAAAAACGATTGGTTTCCAGCGCTCGGCTGATATTGGAAATCAACTGCCTCTCACCACGTTGTTTAATTAGTTCGCTATCATCTAAACTATAAATATGAACACAGTTGCGGCCTCTGGCTTTGGCGGCATAACAAGCTGCATCAGCCGCTCCCAGAAGCTCCCTCAAATCTTGGCTGCTTTTGTCAATAGCAACAACTCCAATGCTGACTCCGATGATAAAGGTTTTGCCATTCCAAATAAACCGAAACTGATGCACTAGGTCTTTGAGGTTTTCCGCAATCTGAGTTGCTTGAGAGAGCGAACATTGAGTGAGCAAAATACCAAATTCATCACCTCCCAAGCGAGCCAGCATATCATGAGCACGGACTCCCTGTTGAATAAGTGCGGTGATTTGGCGCAGTAGCTCATCGCCAGCAATATGACCTACGGTATCGTTAACGACTTTGAACTGATCTAAATCTAAATAACAGAGAGCGTGCTGCTCATTGCTATCTTTAACAGAGGCGATCGCCTCAACTAGCTGCTGCTCAAATCTTCGACGGTTGATTAACCCCGTTAGGGCATCGTGACTGGCTTCCCAAGACAGTTTATGGGTGAGATAGCGCGATTCAGTAACATCATGAAAGACGATTACTGCCCCGATAATTTGACCTTGGCGGTCTCGAATAGGTGCTGCCGAGTCAGCAATGGGATACTCGGTTCCATCATCGGCAATCAGAATAGTATTGTTAGCTAAGGTGACAATTCGCTGCTCTAATAGAGCCTTGTTTATAGGATTCTCTACTGGCTCTCGCGTTACTTGATCAACAATTAGGAAGACTGTAGAGAAAGGAACTCCTTGAACCTCCTGAGTTTTCCAGCCTGTCAGTCGTTCAGCTATAGGATTGAAATATTTCACCCTACCTTGGGCATCAGTAGTAATGACCGCATCGCCAATGGATTGCAGTGTCACTTGAGCCAATTCCTTTTCGGCAAAGAGAGACTCTTCGAGACGTTGCCGTTCTTCAATTTCTATCAAGAGACGTAAATTCTGCTTTTGGAGTCTTTGTTGCAGCCTTCGGATCGTTAGGTGGGTTTCGACACGAGCTAATACTTCTTCCACTTGAAATGGCTTAGCAATATAATCTACCCCTCCAGCAGCCAGCCCTTGCACCTTATTAAAAGTTTCATTTAGCGCACTCAAAAAAATTATTGGAATGTCTGCGGTGCCCTCGTCAGATTTTAATTGTCGGCAAACTTCATAACCATCAATATCAGGCAATTTAATGTCTAGTAAGATTAACTCTGTCGATGGCGATTGGGCGGCTCTGATCGCCATTGACCCTGTTATAGCACTGCGAACTTTATAACCCTCTTCCCTCAAAGTATCCCTTAGTAGACGCAGGTTATCAGGCAGATCGTCAACAATTAAAATATTGCCTCGGTAGTGTGTAGCTTGATCGCTAACCCTATCGCTAGTTCTATCGATAATCATACTGATTTCCCTAGTTTCTTGCTAGACGACTATAAACATATGCACAAATAGTATAGTTGAATTATTAGCCTATCAAGCTCACTTTACGCAGAAAGAAGTCCTGCGAGCCCCGATATATTGGGTTGGCAAGGGGGCGCAGCCCTACAAAATCTGAATAGTTCGGTTAGGGGCAGTCCCCCCGTGGTTGCCCTTCTTCGCTTCGCCTAACATCAGAAGAAGAGTATTTCAACCCCAGCAGCCGATTTATGAACAAGCGGATTTCTCAAATGGCAAGTCTACTCGTCATTGCGATCGGATGTCTCGTGCTGCTGGGTTGGCAATTTGACATCTCCCTACTCAAAAGTGGTTTTCCGGGTATGACTTCGACCATGAAAGCAAACACGGCAATTTGCTTTTTGCTGGCTGGAGGGTCTTTGAGATTGTTGCAGTACCAAAGAACGCGACTGCACAATCGCATCGCTCAAGGGATGGCAGGATTCATAATCATCATCGGTCTGCTGACGCTGAGCCAGTATATTTTTGGTTGGAATCTGGGTATTGATCAGTGGCTATTCCGGGATTTCGTGTCTTCAGCGACTCCTTATCCGGGAAGAATGGGAGTAAATACCGCCCTAAATTTTGTGCTGATGGGACTAGCACTCTTACTATTAGGGCAAAATTCCCAACGGGATACTTGGTCGGCTCAGATTTTTAGTAGTGTTGCAACTTTAATTTCTCTACTAGCTTTATTTGCACACCTATTCAATGTCGATATTCTTGAACGGTTGGCTACAATTACGACGACTCAGCCCGTAAACACGATCGCCACCTTTTTCATCCTCTATGGAGGAATTTTAGGGCTCCGCCCCAAGGAAGGATTAATGCAAGTAGTAAGCAGTCCGCTGGTCGGCGGAGTAATGGTTCGGTGGTTGCTGCCTTGGGGGACACTCTTTCCAGTGACACTGAACTGGTTGACTC
Source organism: Microcoleus sp. Pol11C2 (assembly GCF_036701505.1). NCBI lineage: Bacteria > Bacillati > Cyanobacteriota > Cyanophyceae > Oscillatoriales > Microcoleaceae > Microcoleus > Microcoleus sp. Pol11C2. The sequence goes on along the minus strand of NZ_JAUBQX010000019.1, from coordinate 28,541 downwards.
TTCAGGGACAAAATTTAGGCTGGTATAACGTTAATTTTGGCTATACATTGCGTTCCACTGTTATGGTTGTCACGTTCTCAATTCTCATCTTGGGGACGGCTCGCTTTTTAAACCAGATAGATTACAAGCGCCAAAAAGCCGAAAAAGAAATTAAAAAACTTAACGAAACTTTAGAAATTCTTGTGGCTGAACGAACAGATGCTTTACAAAAATCGCAGGCTCGTTTTGCGGGAATTCTAGAAATCGCCAATGATGCAATTATTTCAGTCGATCTCACTCAACGCATTACCCTGTTTAATCAAGGGGCAGAAAAGATGTTTGGCTATAAAATTGAGGATATTTTAGGGAAGCCACTGAATTTACTGCTGCCAGAACAGTTTAGAAATGCACATCCGCAGCATATCAAACAATTTGCACAGTCTTCTACCAGAGCGCGAAGGATGGGAGAACGAAGCGAGATTTTGGGTCGTCGTCAAGATGGAACGCAGTTTTCGGCTGAAGCCTCTATTTCTAAGCTGGAAATGAGAGATGAAACGGTATTTACTGTTATTATGCGCGATATTAGCGATCGCAAACAAATTGAGATGGCTTTACGAAACAGTGAAGAGCAGTTTCGCCATGCGTTTGAAGATGCTTCTATCGGGATGGCGATCGTTTCACTTGATGGGTACTGGATTAAAGTTAATCCTGCCTTATGTCAGATTCTTGGCTACTCCTCAGAAGAGTTGTTAGCGTTAACTTTCCAAGACATCACCCATCCTGACGATTTAGACGCGGATCTTAGTTATGCACATCACCTATTAGCAGGAACAATTTCAACTTACCAACTGGAAAAACGGTATTTCCATAAACAAGGACATATAATTTGGATTCTTCTTGATGGCTCGCTAGTACAAGATGGACAGGGAAATCCACTGCATTTTATTGCTCAAATCCAAGACATTACCGCTCGAAAAGAAGCTCAAAAAACGCTAGAACTTCAAAGCGTTATCATGAATAACATGGCAGGAGGAGTGTGTTTAATCAAAGCCTCAGACCTCATGATCGTCTACACCAATCCTACCTTTGACGCTATGTTTGGCTACACAGAGGACGAACTCGCAGGTCAAGCCCTTGGTGTCTTGAATTATGTCGATACAAATTTTACACCAGATATAACCGTTCTAGATATCGTCACTCAAATTGAACAGACCGGCGAAGCGAAATATGAAGTCCACAATAGAAAGAAAGATGGAACTCTCTTTTGGTGCAGAGTTCATACATCCAGGTTTGAGCATCCTGAATACGGAACTGTATATGTTGCCGTTCAGGAGGACGCAACAGAGTTAAAAATGGCTGAGCAAGCCTTGCAAGCTACTACAAATCGCCTCAATTTTCTTCTAAACTACAGCCCCGTGGTCATTTCTAGCAGTAAACCTGCTGGCGATTATGGAGCCACGTTCATCAGCGAAAATATCAAAGATATATTGGGCTACGAAAGCAGCGAGTTTTTAGAAGATTCTAAATTTTGGGTGAATCACTTACACCCAGATGATGTAGAACCCGTGCTTAATGACTTACCAAATGTATTGGTTAATGATTTTTATTTACACGAATACCGTTTTCGTCGCTCCGATGGGGTTTATCGCTGGATGCTCAGTCAGCTTAGGCTAATTCGAGATAATTCAGGTACACCAGTAGAAATCTTGGGATATTTAATTGACATTAGCGATCGCAAACAAGCTGAGTTGGAATTTCACCAGGCAAATGAAGCAAACCAAGCCAAGACTGTCTTCCTCGCCAATATGAGCCACGAACTCCGCACCCCCCTCAACTCAATTTTGGGATTCACGCAATTGATGAGCTATGAGAGAAATCTGGCTCCTTCTATTCAAGAACGTTTACAAATTGTCAATCGTAGCGGTAGACATTTATTGGACTTGATTAACGATATTTTAGATTTATCCAAAATAGAGAGCGGACGGATGACACTCAATCTTTCTGACTTTGATTTGACAAATTTACTGGCTTCTATTGAAGAAATGTTCCAAGTTAAAGTCCAATCTAAAGAATTGCAACTAATTTTCGATCTAGCTCCCGACATTCCTAGATTTGTGCATAGCGACAATAAAAAACTCTACCAAGTCTTCGTCAATCTGCTCGGTAATGCGATTAAGTTTACCAACAAAGGAAGCGTCACCCTACGGGTAAGAGCAACACAAAGAGACACAACATCCTGTCACCTATATTTTGAAATTGAAGATACAGGCGTGGGAATTGCCCCCACAGAAATTGATAGCCTATTTAAGGTATTTGTGCAAGCCCAAGCTGGGAATAATTTGAGTCAAGGGAGTGGGCTTGGTTTAGCCATCAGTCAAAAACTCGTCAAACTCATGGGCGGTCAAATTGGCGTTAAAAGCACTTTGCACCGAGGTAGCTCTTTTTCGTTTGAGATTCCTGTACAGTTACCTCAAGCAGACTCCTTACCCCCAGAATCAAGTAATCAAAGAGTAATTGGTTTAGCTCCCGGACAACCCACTTACCGCATTCTTATTGTTGAAGATTTAGAAGACAATCGTCGCTTGTTAGTCGAGTTCCTTACCTCGGTTGGTTTTGAGGTGAGAGAAGCAAAACAGGGAGTGGAGGCACTCTCCTTGTGGGAGAGTTGGCGGCCGCACCTGATTCTGATGGATTTGCGAATGCCGATCGTGGATGGCTACACAGCTAGTAAATATATTAGAGAACGCCCTCAGAGCCAAGAAACTGTCATTATTGCTTTAACTGCCACTATTTTTGAAGAAGAGCGAGAGAAAGTTGTTATGGCTGGCTTTAACGACTTTATAAGCAAGCCATTTCAGCAGAGAGACATCTTTGACAAAATCGCTAAATATTTGCCAGTGCAATATATCTACGAAGTCGTAGAACAAACTCCACAAAAACAATTAGTTGAAACGGTGTCTGGAGAAGATCTATCCATGATGTCCCCTCAGTGGTTAGAACAAATGTATCACGCCGCTTACTATCTCGATACCGAAGTTATGAATGAATTAATTGTACAAATTCCAGAATCCAAAGCAAGTTTGGCCCAAGCACTAACTGATTATATCAATAATTTTAATTCTGATAGAATTATGGAGTTAATTCGACCTCTGCTGCCGAATCCACTGTAGTTATCGAGTTTAAGGACAAAAAAGCTATAGTGCTTTCAGCAGTAGCTATATTTCCAATAGAAACCCACAGGGAAAAGGATTGGGAAGTTTTTGGAGAGGTCGATTGCAGATATCCATCAGCTTGAGGAAATGGCATACACATTGGATGGAATGTGCTGTATCATATAGCAATTCTATTTCGTATGTGAAGGAGATTTATTCTTTTTATTAAATGCAGAGGGTGCTGAGGGGGCAGAGAAAGAGAAAAGAGATAAAGAAATGATTGATCTAACCGGAAAGGTAATTTTAGTAACTGGTGGCTCGAAAGGGATTGGTGCAGTGACGGTGCGGACTCTGGTTAATGCTGGGGCCGAGGTGATTTTGCATTACTTTCGCAGTCAGAAAGAAGCTGAAGCGATCGCAGCAAGTGTTGGGCGCGATCGCTGTTATTTATTGGCAGCGGATTTGAGGGTGGAAAACGCGGCCTCGACTTTGTGGCGAGATGCTTTAAAATGGCGCGGTCATATTGATATTTTAGTTAATAATGCGGGGATTATGCAGTCAGCGGGTATAGAGGACAAATTCGATATTTGGTCTTCAGCTTGGCAGCAAACTCTACAAGTAAATTTAGTTGCCGTTGCCGATTTGTGCCGCGAATCTATCCTGCATTTTCAAACTCGCCGAGTCGGTACAATTATTAATATAGCAAGTCGCGCTGCTTTTCGCGGCGATGACCCGAATTATCTGCACTACGCCGCTTCTAAAGGTGCTATTGTTGCTTTAACTCGCAGCATTGCTAGAGGGTTTGCGGCTGATAATATTTTGGCATTTACAGTTGCACCGGGATTTGTCAGTACAGAAATGTCTAATCAGTTTATTCAGGAGTTCGGTGAAGCTGATATTATTCGCGATATCCCGATCGGCAAAATCGCTCCTCCTCAAGATGTTGCCAATGTTATCGCGTTTTTAGCGTCGGGTTTAGCTGCACACGCTACCGGGACTACGATCGACATTAACGGAGCCTCTTACGTGCATTGAGACAATTACTGTAAAATACCTCTCAAGGCTCACGCTGACACATTTTAAAACTAACTAATTTATCACTTTAGCAAGACGCTAAAAACTCTATAAATCACTTAGCGTTAGATAAAAAGATACTCTGAGGAAAGTTGATTATGACAACAAATAACGGCACCAACACCAAACGAGTTGCCATACTCATTGAAAATGGAGTTGAAGATTCCGAATTTCTAGTTCCTTACAACGCCTTAAAACAAGCAGGATTTGAAGTAGTTGTCCTCGGTTCGCGGACAAACGAAAAGTATGCAGGGAAACAAGGAAAAGTTGCTCAGCAGGCTGACGGAACTACCACAGAAGCAATACCCGCAGAATTCGATGCAGTGATAATTCCCGGCGGTATGGCTCCCGATATGATGCGGACTAATCCCAATACAGTACGTTTTGTACAAGAAGCATTTGAGCAAGGAAAAATCGTCGCTGCTGTGTGCCACGGCCCCCAAGTTTTGATTGAAGCTGACTTGCTAAAAGGCAAAAATGCGACGGGTTTCTTGGCAATTAAAAAAGACATGATTAATGCCGGGGCTAACTACATTAACGAAGCTTTAGTAGTTGACGGCAACTTGATTACTTCCCGCCAACCGGGAGATTTAGCAATATTTACCACGGCAATTCTGGCTCGCCTCGGTTACGGTGGAAAAGAAGTCGGTTTGCCAGAAGAAACTGACACAAATGCAGAATGGTGGAAATTAGCTAATGGTTGGGGAGGTTCTACACAAGGCGACATTGTTAAAGGTTTGAATACCGCCCTCGCAGGGGAACGCTATGCTTGCGAAGCGTTTCAAAATTATGCGGAAAAAACCCAAGACAGCGATTTGCGATCGCTATTGAGAGATATGATTCAAAACAAACAGCACCACATCCTCGCTCTCGAAAAACGCCTCAACGATTTAGGTGAAAAGCCCTCAATTCCCGCCCAAATTGCGGACAAATACGCTAAATTAAAAGCCTCGATGCAAGGAACAGATGAAACGTTCTTGCTGCGGAGCACTCTAGGTGATTTGCAAACCGGTGTTGTAGATATCAATAACCTGCGGGTCAAGTTCACTGATCCGGTATCAACTGCGATTTTGACAGAGATAGAATCGGATTTGTCTAAGTGTGAACAAGTCGTTGCTAAAATCTTCCGCGCCCGTGCAGTTTCCCAGGAAATTAAGTCGCCTAAACCTTCGACTAGCCCCGCTGTAAAAATGTAATCAGCAAGGGGATAAATAAGTTTGTAGTTGTGTTGACGTGTTAAAACCCCACCAATATCGCAACTACCAACTTGCTATGCAATCCTATAATATACGCCTTTGCGGTAAAATAAAACCCAACACTAAAAAGCCGATATTCAACTAACTGCAAGGTGGAGGGTTTTATTTTTGTTTCACCGGGACACGGGGGGTTGAAGGAAGCTTGCGGCATCCGGGGGCAGTACAAGCCCCCGGATTCCTCCGTGCAGAAATAAAAAATATAGTATCCTATAAGCAGCCCCCGGATACATCCGTGAGGTCGCTTTCTTCAATTATTCAATTATTTAATTCTTTAATCTAAAATCTCACCTCGATTAACCAGCCCCCGGATACATCCGTAAAGTCGCTTTCTTCAATTATTCAATTCTTTAATTCTTTAATTCTTTAATTTTTTAATCTAAAATCGATTGACTTGTTCCCTCTTCCTTTAGACAGGAGACACCTGGGCTATAAATGCGCTACTGTGTTGCCAATATTTTGATGAGGAAAAAAGGCCGTGGTTCCCTTACGCGATGAAAATCCCATTACTATCACTCCCTATGTCACCTACGGGCTGGTTGCCGCAAACATATTAGTATTTTTGTACGAACTCAGTTTGGGCGATCGACAATTAACCCAATTCTTCTACTCTTGGGCCGTAATTCCTTGCCAGTTAAGCAATATGTGTCGGGTTGCCCTGCCAGCTTCGCCATTTCCCGAATGGACAACACTAATTAGCTCCCAATTCCTGCACGCAGGCTTTCTCCACATTGCCGGCAATATGTTATTTTTGTGGATTTTTGGCAACAACGTAGAAGACCGTTTAGGACACGTCAAATTTATAATATTTTACCTTACTTGTGGCGTTTTAGCATCACTAACTCAGTGGTTTTTTTCCTCAGCATCTGCCATTCCGTCCCTAGGTGCTAGCGGCGCGATCGCAGGCGTCATGGGAGCTTACATTCTCAGATATCCCCAAGCCAAAGTTCTGACACTGCTTCCATTGGGAATTTTTATTACCACTGTCAGAGTTCCCGCTTTCTTCTTTCTAGGATTTTGGTTTGCACAGCAAGCATTGAGCGGCCTGGCTTCCTTGAATGCGCCGGCAAGTGTCGGCATGGAATCCGGGGGAGTTGCCTACTGGGCCCACGCTGGCGGCTTTGTTTTCGGCGCTATTCTCGGCCCTTTGTTGGGGCTTTTTTCTGAAGATAATCGGATTTAATTTTAAACCGCAGATTAACGCAAATTAACGCAGATAAAGTGCCAAGAAAATCGGCGTTTATCTGCGTTAATCTGCGGTTTAAAACCTCTGATTTTTCTAAAAGTTTGGTGGTATGCTTGGCTCTTGGTTGGGATTGTTTTCTGAAGATAATGAGATTTAATTTTTCACCGCCGGTGAACAAAAATTAACGCAGATAAACTGCCAACAAAATCGGCGTTTATCTGCGTTTATCTGCGGTTTAAAACCTCTTATCTTCCTAGATAAATGTCAAATCAAATTCCGAAATAGAAGAAACCCCAGTTACACCATTTAACTTCGCCAAAATGCGAGAATCGCTGCCGGTGAGGTTATTGCCATTGCCGTCATAAATGATGTAAGTATTGCCGCCGGCATCGTAGGCAAACAAGAAAGCACTTCCTCCCAGAATATTTGCAGAAACCGTTGTCTGCACATTCAGCAGAACTTGGGTGTTACCGCTGAGATTCGCAAATCCGGGGGCAAAATTAAACTGATCGGCGATCGGCACACCGAGACCGCTAAAATCAGTAATCACATCGTATCCGCCCGCCGCGATCGCAGCCTCGATCGCCGCCGAAGAAGCCGCATCAAAGGCAGGGCCACCTTGTGCAGGGCTGGTATAGCGGAATTGATTGTTGCCGCCGCCCCCTGTCATGGTATCTGCGCCGAGGCCCCCTACGAGCACGTCGTTATCCACACCGCCGTTAATCGTATCGTTGCCACCTTGACCATCAATAGTATCGCTGCCCGCCAAACCGTCCAAGTTGTCAGGCAAAGAACCTCCAACCAAATTGTTAGGCCCGCTATCTGCAGGCAAGATTTGAACGGTCACAGTACCTACGCCCGGAATTGTCCCGAATCCGTCGCTGACGCTGTAGGTGAAAGCAGTTGTACCCGCTACGTTGCCGGGGATGAATTGCACTTGAGAGACAAGATTTACAGCTACCCCCAGTTGTGGTGTGCTGACATTGATAATGCTGAGCGTCCCTTTTTGCGGGCTGGAATCGTTCGCCAGTACGTCGATGAAAGTGGGCAGCAAATTATTCGTATTGGTAAATACGATGCCGTCATCCACAGCAATCGGCGGCAGGAGAGTTGGAACAGTTACGGAGGTATCAAAAGAATTGATGTTAATTGCGACTGACGCTGCTGCCGTGCCGCCTTGGTCGTCAGCTACGCTGTAGCTGAAAGAACCGGCTTGCCCGATCACGTTTGTTCCAGGTTGGAATTTCAGCCCGAGTAAATCCTGAACTGTTAACTTTTGGTTCACGGTGACCGGGTTCGTACCCGTAATTACCTGACCAAAAGTAGGATTGGGAAGTCCGACTACCGCGATCGACAGTGGCTGGCCCTCCGGGTCGCTGGGCGCCGAAATGCTCAGAGACAGAGGCAAATTCTGCAAACCAGTCACCGTCTTGCCCGCTTCCACGAGCGGCGGCTGGTTAGGAGTCGGAGATGTAAAACTCGGCGGAGTCGGCCCGCCACCCAAAGGCGGAGGAGTTGGGGGCACCGCAGTTGGAAGCGGGACGATCGAAGGACTCGGACTCGGAGTTGTCGCGCCCGCAGTCGGGCTCGGACTTGTACCCGGAACCTGTATCGGCAATGGCTCCGTGGTTGGAGTTGGATTCGGACTTGTCCCCGGTGATGCTGCAGGTGATGCTGCCGGACTTGTCCCCGGTGATGCTGCAGGTGATGCTGCCGGACTTGTCCCCGGTGATGCTGCCGGACTTGTCCCCGGTGATGCTGCAGGTGATGCTGCCGGACTTGTCCCCGGTGATGTTGCAGGTGATGCTGCCGGACTTGTCCCCGGTGATGTTGCAGGTGATGCTGCCGGACTTGTCCCCGGTGATGTTGCAGGTGATGCTGCCGGACTTGTCCCCGGTGATG
>NZ_JAUBQX010000019.1:0-19895 GCF_036701505.1 Microcoleus sp. Pol11C2 | reverse complement strand
CCGGACTTGTCCCCGGTGATGCTGCCGGACTTGTCCCCGGTGATGCTGCCGGACTTGTCCCCGGTGATGCTGCCGGACTTGTCCCCGGTGATGCTGCCGGATTCGGACTTGTCCCCTCAATGGTGAAGGGATTGTCGTTTACGCGCGGTATTTGAGCTGTAGTGAACCGAGATTCATCTAGCGAGTTCGATCGAACATCAATCAACACCGCCAAAAATTCCCCTGTTCGCCTGTCCCTAATAATCGTGTTGCTAGAATTCGAGCCTTGGCCCTGGAAAATTTCTAACTCTGTAAAGTTCAGACCTCCAGCCAGACCTATCGAATCTCCCGGATTAAAATCTCTAATTACATCAGCATCGCCGATTTCACGGCCCCCAGTAGTGAGGAACCCGTTGCTACCAGGCGACGTGCCCACCCTACCGAGAACAAAGATATCCGATCCCTCGCCTCCTGTCAGAGTATCCAATCCGCGATCGCCAGAAAGAATATCATCCCCAGCATCTCCAGACAAAGAATCATTGCCGTCGCCCCCGAAGATCAGGTCATCACCCTCGCCGCCATCACCAGTATCGTTACCAACACCCCCGGTGATAACATCCCCGCCCTCGGCGCCCAACAAAATATCATTGCCCCCAGCGCCTATGAGGCAGTCGTTACCCGTGTCGCCAAAAACAGTGTCACTGCCCTTGTCGCCAAGAATCAGGTCGTCCTCCCCACCACCGCGCAGACAGTCATTGCCTTTACCGCCGTACAGCGTGTCGTTGCCTTCAGAACCCAAGACAACATCGTTGCCCTGGTCGCCAAAAGCTACGTCATCGCCTTGGTCGCCAGAAACCAAGTCATCGCCTTTGCCACCCCGCGCCGTGTCATTGCCACGCCCGCCCTCAACGAGATCTTTACCAGCGCCACCGTTGAGAGAATCGTTACCGTCTTCGCCCCTGACTATATCGTCCCCGTCCCGACTCAGAAGCGTGTCGTCGCCGGCACGCCCGGAAATCGTGTCATTGAACAAGCTGCCGATTAAATAGTTACTGCCGTCATTTGCGACAACTAAGCCATCGACAAAAAGTGGCTCTGGGGGAGGCGTGGGAACTGTCACAGGTGGCCGCGGCACAGGCGTGACCGAAATGTCCGGCTGCGTCCCGGTCATCATCGGCTGCGTCCCGGTCATCATCGGCTGCGTCCCGGTCATCGTCGGCTGCGTCCCGGTCATCATCGGCTGCGTCCCGGTCATCATCGGCTCCGTGCCCGTCATCATCGGCTCCGTGCCGGACGACGGCGTAGGCTGCGGCACCGTGCCGCTATCCAAACTATCCTCGTTCTCATCGGGTAGCCGCCCTTCGAGAAAAATTAGTGGTACTGCATCTGGCATTGTTCCGCCTCCTTGCGACGCTACTCAAAAACTACTAAATAAACTTAAAGTCAGATGCAGTAATGACGGTGCTGAGCGCTCCCGGCACTGTAGGAATAGAATTCAACACTCCCAAATCGAAAGCTGGGAGACTGTCATCTGCCACATTCGGGTCAAAGCCTAGAACGTACTTGTTAAAAGTATTGTTCAGGTACACGAAGAAAGCTCCCGCTTTGCTAGAACCGTTTTGATTCTTCAACACTGCATTTATTGCTTGAGCGTTATCAAATTTAGATTCAAACAAAATGACTGATTGCTTGCTGATGTCGTCGCCGCTAGACCCGATATTCCTGACGATAAAACTGGTGAAATCGAGAGTAGTTCCTGAGTTGGTTAAACCTGCGAAATTTGACGACCTGAACAAAAATCTGTCGGTCTCGCTGCCGTTAGCGTTAAAGTCAGCAATCACGTCCACGCCTTCGCTGGGAGTTTCGTAGTAGAAGAAATCATTGCCAACATCGCCCGTGAGCAAGTCAGAACCGTTGCCACCGCCCACAATGTCATTGCCTGCACCGCCGGAAAGCGAGTCGTTGTCATCGCCGCCCAATACCAAGTCATTGCCGAAGGCGCCGCTGAGACAGTCGCTGCCGGCACCGCCGTCGAGAGTGTCGTCGCCCGCTTGGCCGTCGAGGGAGTCACTGCCGGCCTCGCCCAACACGTAGTCATTGCCCGAACCTCCGAGTCCCGTGTCGTTGCCTTCTCCACCCAACATCGTTTCATCATTGTCGCCGCCGGAGATGGAATCGTTATTGATACCGCCGTCGACCAAGTTTCTGCCCAGTCCACCGTCGAGGATGTCGTCGCCTGCACCGCCATCGAGGGAGTCGTCGCCAATGCCACCAAGTAAGGTGTCGATCCCAGCGCCACCAAGTATCGAGTCGTCGCCGGATTCTCCCAACATCGAGTCATTACCTGTTCCGCCCTCAATGGTGTCGTTGTTGTCACCGCCCAAGAGGTTGTCATTGTCATTGCCGCCGAACATCAGGTCGTTGCCCAGTCCGCCGATCAGCGAGTCTATGCCGTCTTCGCCGTCAACGGTGTCGTTGCCCAGTCCGCCGTCAACCGTGTCGTTGCCGATCGCACCCACCAGCGAGTCGTTGCCTGCTTCACCGAATTCGAGGTCGTTGCCGACACTGCCATCGATGATGTCGTTGCCGTCGCCCCCAGCGAGGGTATCGTCGCCGGCCCCGCCGAGGATGAAGTCGCTGAGGTTGCTGCCTGTAAAGCTGCTGGCCGGGAGTGCGCTGCGATCGACAATATTATCTACCACCGTGATGCTGAAGGATGCCGGCCCGATAGTTGCAGACCCGTCGGAGGCTGTAAACGTGAAAGTGTCGCTGCCACCTGCTGCCAGCAAGTTGTATTTGACGATGTTGTTGTTGATATCGTCTTGGGTGAATTTGCCGCCCACGTTGAGAAAGGTGCTACCCCTTTGGACAAAACCTCTGGTAGCATCGGGGGCTTTAGTAATCGTGTAAACGATTTCCAAGGGGCTGTTGTCGGGATCTGTGACTAACAAATCGGCGGCAGTGATTGTCTGGGTAGGATTACTTTTGGCAACCACCACACCGTCGTTAATTATTAGCTGCGGGGGGCTACTGATGTTGATGCTTACTACCGCCTTACTTGTGCCGCCGCTGCCGTCTGAGATCGAGTAGCTGAAGCTGTCAGTTCCCGAGAAGCCGGGATTCGGGGTGTATTTGAATACGCCGCCGCCCACGGGAACCAGGCTCCCTTTGCTTGCTGGAGCAAAAGTCGTGACAGTCAGAGCGCTTTGTTCCTGGTCAGTGTCGTTCAACAGAACGTTGAAACTGAGTTCTTGACCCGCAACCGTGGTGAAGTTATCGTTAACTGCTCTGGGAGGTTGGTTAAAGATGGGCGTCGGACTTCCTGTCGGCGTCGGACTTCCTGTCGGCGTCGGACTTCCTGTCGGCGTCGGGAACGTCGGTGTCGGGAACGTCGGCACCGGCTCGTCTGGGGTCGGACTGGTTGTCGGCGTCGGACTGGTTGTCGGCGTCGGACTGGTTGTCGGCGTCGGACTGGTTGTCGGCGTCGGACTGGTTGTCGGTGTCGGACTGGTTGTCGGTGTCGGACTGGTTGTCGGCGTCGGCAGGGGAAGCGGAGTTGCGCTGCCGGGAACTGTGGGTGCAATTACAAATGAGCTTCGCCCTAGGGTTCTGCTGTCTACTCCGGGCAATACTGCTAAAAAGTCGCCGCTGACGCCGTTGCGAATAATTGTACTGCCAGCTTTGGTCTCAGTGCTTTGGAAGATTACCAAATCTTCAAACTTGAGGTCGCCACTTAACCCGATTAAATCTTCGCCTTGGCGAAAGTCTGTGAAAATGTCGGCATCGGCGAGATCTGGGCCGCCTGTGGTGAGAAATGCCGGGTTAGTGCCGTCGCTGCTGCTGCCGCTGGGGGAACTGAATGCACCGATGACGAAGACATCTCTGCCTTCGCCTCCTGCCACTACGTCTTTGCCTGTTTCGCCCCAAATAACGTCGTTGCCAGCACCGGCGTCCACGATGTCGTCGCCGTCACCGCCGAATACTATGTCGTCGCCGTCGCCGGAAAAAAATGTGTCCCCGCCGGCGTTTCCGTAGAGCCAGTCGCCTCCTTCGTTGCCAAATAGCAAGTCTTCGCCGTCGCCGCCGAAGAGCGAGTCGTTACCTTGGTCGCCCCACACGATGTCGTCGCCTCTATCACCCAAAAAGCTATCGTCGCCAGAGCCTCCCCGCAAGCTGTCACTGCCTTTGCCGCCGTAAGCCGTGTCTCTGCCTTCGCCTCCGATTACCGTGTCGTTGCCGTCATTGCCATACAGGAGGTCGGGGTTATTTGCCCCGTCGAGGCAGTCGTTGCCTTTGCCTCCGTACAGCGTATCGAGTCCTAAACCGCCGTCGAGAACGTCGTTGCCGGGTGCGCCGAACAGCACGTCGTCATCATCTGCCCCGAATACTAAATCGTCGCCGTCGCCTCCTTGCAGGTTGTCGTTGCCTTGCAGCCCGGAAATCACGTCGGGCCCGGGACTGCCAACTAAAGAGTCGTTGGTTTCTCCGCCGCGGACTACGCCGCCGATGATTCCGGGCGAGGTACCTTGGCCTCCGCCCAATGTGTCGTCTATGCCACCAAATGTGTCGTCCCCGGAGGGTGTTGGTGTTGGAGGTTCTGGTGTTGGTGTTGGAGGTTCTGGTGTTGGTGTTGGCGTCTCTGGTGTTGGCGTCTCTGGTGTTGGTTCTGGTGTTGGTGTTGGTTCTGGTATAATTACTACTGGCACTGCACTTGGCATTATTTTGGCTCCTTTAAACGACGATCCCGATTAACTTTAAGAACTGATTAGTATCAGTTTGTTGCCACAAATCTGGCTTAAAATTGATTAATAATCCCGATCATTTCTAACATACTAAATCAAAAATGCAACGGCTATAGATATTTTTTACGCCGGGCATCTTTTGATCTCAAAATATTAATGATTGCACGTTTTGCTGCCTATCTTGGGTATACTTTAATATCGTCGCATTTTGATCCAGCCTAGAAGTCTGGCTTCGTGTCAGCCTGGTGTATTTATCCAAAAGCAGAAAAAATAAAAATGCCCTCATAATTTTTTCTTTCCGAATGTCGAATGCTGAATACAGATGTGCCTCTTGCCTGCAGAACCGAATGCCTTATGCTGACTGCTGACAAGAAACAGAGCTGTTAATTAGGGGCAGAAGCGGCCCGGTTTGTTCTTGTCCACTGACGGATAGTTCGCTGTGGCAAAGGTAAAGCAGGGAACAGCGACTTAACAAATCTAGCAGAATTCGCCGCAGTCGCTGTTGGTCGGCCGCCGTTTCCTCTTCGGTTTCCCAGGGACGCCCCTGTTGCGATCGCAAAAATAAGGGAGCCCCAAACAATGTTGCCGCACCGCCGCTCAGCCAAAGGGGCGAGCCGGCATCCAGCCAAAAGTGCCATTTGTGGGCGCGGCGGCTGCTGCGGTACTGGAAGATGTTGGCGAGGGTGACGGCTCTGGCTGCTGGGCCTTCTGGACGCACTGGAAAGGGGTTGGCGGTGACAGTTCCTTGGCGCAACAATTGGATGAACCGGGCGATGGTTTCTGAGTCGCCGCCGTTTGTTGGTTCTACGCGCTGCATTCGCCCGTTGATTTCCCAGTAGTGGGTGGCGGTTTCCATTAACTCGCGCAGGGCTGCTAGCCGATCGTAGGGCAGGTATCTGTCGTTCATGAGAAATTTCTGGATGGCTCGATCGAGTAGGGCAATTGGACTCGGCAACAGCCGCTCCTGCTGTTGCGACCGCTGTTGTTCGATCCACTCGACAATGTGCTCGTAGGCCCTGGCTGCTCGGTGTCCCAGTCTGTCCCACCGGGGAAAAGCTGTAATTTGCAGCAATTGAGGTCGATCGATATCTGGGCAAAAACAGTGATCGGCGATTAAACCTGCTCTCACTTGGTCGATCGATTTTTGATTGTGGATTTGAGATTGTAGATTGAACGTCGAGTTGGAATCTTCTGTTTCCAATGAACGGTGTTTCTGGCTGCCCAACACTACCAGCATTTCGGCTGCGCCGTCTCGATCAACTAAACGGCCGAGGCCTGGATAAACTAAGGCTAACAAAGTGAGTAAAGCTCTAATCTCTGGGGTAGTCGAGAGGGGGCGCTGATCGTTGAGAGATACGGCGGCGATACCATCTCGCGCGAGAATTTCCGTTAAACTGTAACGAGCGATCGCATCCATCCCAGGGGCAATTACGGCGATTTCCTGCGGTTCCACGGCTTGTGACTTCACCGCATCCACGATGATTTCGGCGGTTTCTCGCAGCAGTTGAGCCCGGGAAGTGGTTTGGAGCGATCGAACCGATCCGGGCAAACTCAAGCCTAAAGGATAAAAACCCTCAGTATTAACTGCTAAACTTACCGCTAAATCTCCAATCTCTGGGGCTAAACCGGCTTTGGCGTCCAAATTTTCCACGCTTTGACAGCGGTCTTCGAGTCGGGCTAGGTATTCCGTGTCAGCCCCCAAGCCCAAACGCACTCCTCCATCTGAATTGTAGGAGAACGCCCCTGCTGCACCTTGGTCGAGCATTTGATCGAACAAATGGCGACTTATCGCCGGATAATCGTCAACATCGTCTGCGATCACAGCTTGGTATCTAGAGGCCAAATGCTGCTGGTAACTGCTATCCGGCAACAAATAGCGCCAGTAGAGTTCGCAAACAATCCCGTAAGTCAGGAGCCCCCGCGTCAAGCACCATTCCCGCCACCTTTCCAGCAACTCTCCCATGCTAATCCACAGGTTGGTCGAGCCGCCTGAGATAGCAAATCCCTGTTCCAGAATGCTGGGAATCTCTTCTCTGGGCGTACCGCTGACAGCAGCAAGTTGTAATAAGTCTAGTGTTCGACGCACCATTCGGTTTGGACTTACCCCTGTTTGTTGCAAAATGCCTTCGTCTAGTTCGCGACGCCAGAGTCTCGCGGCAAGTTCCAGTTCTGTTTCTGGTTGCAGTCGCAGGGGAAATTGAGCTCTCAAATTCAGCGACTGAACTAGCAGAGGCCAAAATAGCAATACCTCCTGCTCAAAAAAACCGAAGGGCGTTGTGGAGTGAAAGGTATATTTTCCTTCGGTAGTGACGGCGATGCGATCGGCCAATTCTAGCCGGTTGTCTCCGTTAGCTGCTAAGACTAAAATTGCTGGGGCAGTTTGTCCGGCCCGCCGCCGCCCAGAACTCGATCGCCCTGAAACTTTTGTGGGCAAGGGCTTGACAGTTTTGCTCCAAATGCAGAACTGCTCGACTAAACGACTGGTTTTGCCACTGCGGGCAGATCCGACAATCCAAATTGAATCCTCGCTGGCCGTTCTCAGTTTATGTAAATTTGTTACCATACCGTGAATACTTTAATCACTAATGTCTACAGCCAACTAACCAGCTTTAGCTATGAATACTTCTCCGTGGAACAGGATTGTAAAATATCTCTACAGCCTTCACCAATGGTATCGAGAAACCCCTGAGAGGGCTCTAGAACAGGCCTACGATGCTGCGTTAGCAATTAAGGCGATCGAAGACGAGCATTTTGGCGGTCAAGGAATCTCTGATCGATCGGGAGATTACGGACAAAGCACCCTGTCTTACTTTAAATCCGAACTGCAAAAATACCTCAAGGTCATCCAAACCCGAATGGTTGAGTTTAATGCTAGCCGTTCTTTTTTGGAACTGCCGGAGCGAGTTGGGGCCAAACCGAAAACGGGGCACAGCGCTGATTATCACCAGCATGGATTACATCTCAACAATAAAGATAGAGCATCCCTTATATTTGAGAAGCTAGAGTTTATTGATGGAGTCATCGACAAGTATATTAATAATAGTAGAGCGACGGCAATTGTTCCGGTTGTCAGTTCAGTAAATGTGCAGGCTAAATCTACAAATAACAGCTCTCCACTTGACCAAAATAAAGGTTCAGCTAATTCTGTTAAAATTCACGATGGTGAGGTTGACACTAACTATGAAGAAGTGAATTTATTACCGCGCTCGCTTTTGGGAACTTTGAATCGCATCACTAAAGATTTAGACCCTGGAGCAGAAAAAGAAGTAGTTAAGAATTTTCGCAATTCCAAAGTAAAAACAATTATTTCTCTCAGATTTATTTTGCTTTTGATTTTAGTTCCGCTGTTGACCAATCAAATCTCCAAAAACTTTTTAGTCGGTCCGGTGGTTGACCATTTTAGAGGCCAAGAAAATGCTCCTATTTTCATAAACATTAACCTGGAAGAAGAAGCATTTCAAGAACTGGAGAGATTTGAGCAGCACCTCAAATTTGAAAGGTTAATAGGCACTGCTCCGTCGCTTTCTTTAGAGGAAACGGAAAAGAAGATTGCCGAGAAAGCAGTTGAACTAGCGGAGGAATACCGATCTGAAAGTGGTGGAGCTATTAAAAATATTTTTGCAGATTTGATTTCCTTGATTGCCTTTGCCGCGATTATCGTCACTAACAAGAAAGAGATTGAGATTTTAAAGTCTTTCATGGACGATGTGATTTACGGGCTCAGTGACAGTGCGAAAGCTTTCGTAATTATTTTGTTTACAGATGTGTTTGTGGGATTCCACTCGCCTCATGGTTGGGAAGTAGTTCTTGAAGGTGTATCGAGGCATTTGGGACTGCCAGAAAATAGGCAGTTCATATTTTTGTTCATTGCAACGTTTCCAGTGATATTGGATACGGTATTTAAGTATTGGATATTCCGTTATTTAAACCGGAGTTCGCCTTCGGCTGTTGCTACGTACAAGAATATGAACGAATAATCAGAGGCAAAGGAAGTTCGGCAAGGGATTTGGTAACGCATGTAACGGATGTTAGGAAGAAGGAAGAAGGAAGAAGAAGGAAGTTCGGCAACGGATTCGCTCTACGGATGTAACGGATGTCATGAAGAAGGAAGAAGAAAAAAAGATGTAATAATAACAAGGGGTTTCAGGCATTGATCACTTCCTCAGTACGGTGTCCACTGCACACAGAGTGGCTTACCCATAGCGCATAAAAGCATTTATTGTTTGCCTCAGGAGTGGTTTAATTAAGTTGATCTACTTAAGCTGTTGGAACTCTAAATTTTATTTTGGGGCGGGTTCTCGTGGGCACCCCACAAGAATTTTATCAAACTTGACAGTCATAAAGCCTCCGCTCAGGAAGCGTAAAATTTAGATGCGCCTTGGCAGATATAAAAAAATGCGATCGCCCGCAGAATCTCTCGAAAGAAATCAAAAGCGCGATCGCATTCCCAAAACTCATTACCAATGACCAATGACCTAATTCCAACGCTTCTTGCGCTGTCGCTGGCTTGCCACCGCCTCCACCAGCCCCAGGCCGAGAAAATTACTCAGCAGCGACGCATTCCCGTAACTCAGGAAAGGCAGGGGAATGCCCGTAACCGGAGCCAAGCCAATGTTCATCCCAATATTTACGAACACCTGAAAAATCAACATTGAGAGTACGCCGATCGCCAGCAAAGAACCAAAATTATCGTTAGCAGTTTGAGCGATCGTCACCAACCGGAAACAAATTATCCAGAACACCAACAGCACGCAAATGCAGCCAATAAACCCCAATTCTTCGCCAATAGCTGAAAAGATAAAGTCTGTATGCTGTTCGGGAATAAAGTTAAGCTGAGTTTGCGTTCCGTGAAATAAACCCCTGCCTTTGAGTTCCCCGGCCCCAATAGCAATCCGAGATTGAATCAAGTGATATCCGCTGCCTAAAGGGTCTTTCTCGGGGTTTAAAAACCCTGTCAGGCGCATTTTTTGATAATCCTTGAGTACATTCCAAAAAATATGTCCGAGGTGTCCAGAAACAACGTTCACCAACACAGCACCGAAAGTCCCCAACCACGGCCAAGGCAGGGTTCGCCAAGCGATAATACCTGCAACAACTACCCAGGCTATCCAAATCGGTGTAGACAGGTTATTGAAGAGAACTGAGATGAGAGGAGAGAATAGCAATATTAGCCAGCCGGGATTGACATTACCCCAGTAAAACATCCCCATTGTGATCGCGCCGAATACCAAAGAAGTACCTAAATTTGGTTCGGCAAAGATCAATCCCCAGGGTACAGCCATAATCGCCAGCATCCTCAACATATTACCCACCGTGGGAACAGTCTTGTCGTGCAGGAGAGCTGCTAAAGTGACAATCATGCCTACTTTGGCAAATTCTGACGGTTGCAGGTAGAAGCCGCCGATGTTGATCCACCGCTGGGCACCGAGCCCTGTAGTACCGATAAAGCGCACTGCGATCAGGGACAAATTGATTAATATGTAAATCGGCCATTTCCACTCAAGCAGTGTTTGGTAACGGCAGCGGGAAATGATGATGGCGAGGAACAAACCGACTGCCCCAGTTACCCAGTGCCGCCACCAGTCGATCAGCCCCTGGTTGATTTCGACGCTGCGGATCATGATGCCCCCGAAGATGGTGAGGCCGATGCAAGCGGCAAATAGCCAAGGGTCTGCTTCTTCCCAGGGTTTGAAGATGAATTTCCAGCGGTTTCTGACTTGTATTCTCTGCAACATGAGGATTTTAGATTTTAGATTTTAGATTTTAGATTATCGAGCTGATTTTCGGAACTTGTGGATATATTTCGGATTCACAGCCTGCACCTTAGTGTAGAAGCGTCGGTGTGAGTACCTCACATTATTCGGGGAGTTGCAGCGAGGTTCCGGGCCGTCAGCAACGGGCTAGGGGTTCCGTGCCCAAAAATCTCCATGTAGGGTGCGCCGATGGGTACCTTACCAGGATGTGGAACGACAAATCAAGGTTTGAGGTGACAGGGGGCGGTTCCCGATCGCACAATAGCCTGATCGTCGCGATCCGCAAGTCCGAAAATAGTCAGGCCGGTTCGTAAAGGTACTCGAAGCCGTTCCCATCTGGATCTCTGCCGTAGAAGGATGCTGTACCGTCGCGATGTTCGTGGATGTGGGTGACGGACACACCATCAGCTTTGAGTTGTTCGTAGGCGGATTCCATTTCGGTACGATCGTCAAATACAAACCCAAAATGAGGCCCTGCTTGGTCGTAACTCGGACTCAACAGCGCCAATCCGTCCTCTCCTGCTTTCAAATAAGCCCAGTCTGCATCTTTCCAGACTAACTCCATGCCCAAGTTACGGTAGAATTCAGCAGACTTCTCTATGTCTTGCACGCAGACGGCTACGTGTCCCAATCGTTTTAGTTTCATATCTACAAAGTTTATGGTTGTTCTTTCATTTATTGTATCTATTTTCTGATTTGTTGCTCGATTAATTAGGTATTTTTTCTGTTTTTTTTGTCGCGGCTAACTGTACTTTTTCTACTTGTTTGCTAGCGTCCATTTCGCTGAACAGTTGAAGGGCGCGGTCAAAATTTTCTTGACTTTTCTCGATGTTACCAAGTTTTTGTTCTGTTAGTGCTAGTTGGTAACAAGCTTCGGCTCGGTCTAATTTAGCGGTGGCTCGATCGAGTATTTCTATTGCTTCGGCATGGTGCTGCAGGGCTTGGTCAAATTCTCCCCGTTCTCGGTACAGCGCTGCTATAGCGCTGAGAGCTTTGGCTTTGATGGTGCTGTACTGGTTTTGATCGGCTTGGGCGATCGCTTGGCGGTACAAGCTCAAAGCTTTCTCTGTCTCTCCCAGGTTTTGATAGGTAGCCGCGAGAAAAACTAACTTGTATCCCGTACCCACCAATTGACTGTCTTCCCGATCGGCATAAAGTTTTTCGGCGAGATCCTCCGCCTCTTTTTTGGCTCCGACACAGGAGTTGAGGAAAGCTAACCCGACATTGATCGAATAGCTGTTAATCCCGATTTCGTCCCGCGAATTTTTCAGCTTGACGAATATCTCCATAGCTGATTCTAATTCGCCCATTTCTATTTGACAAAAACCTATATTAATTGCAGCGTTAACTTTCCAGAATTCCAGATTAGCTTGTTTGCCGTTTTCCGGTTCGCCGCTTTTCGCTATAATTTGCAAAGATTTAGTGGCTTTTATTTCTGATATTTGGTGGCATTCTATGGCTGAATTTATTTCGCCTAAGATGCGGTAACAAATGCCTAAAATACTGTATAAGCCGCTCAAATAATAATCAGAAGTCACATTGTTGACGATGCGAGTTGTTGCTGAAAGTAGGGGCTGCAAGAAACCTACTTTGTAGAGTGCTCTACCGAGGTTGTAATCTTTGGCAAACTGGATATTGATTTTTTTGAGGATAACGCTCGCGGCCTGCTCGAAACAGCTAATTGCCACATAATGATAGTAAGCTTCAAAAGCTTTCAGGGCATCTTCTACCGTTTCAATATTTTCAACACTCTCTGTCCAGAACTCGGCTGCTTTGCGGTTTGCAGTTTCCCAGTCTCCGGGCGAGAGCCGATCGACCGCTTCTTCCCGAATTGCTGGATGCACCCAGTATTCTCCCTTCTGAGACTCGACTAGCGATCGGTGCAACAGCGATTTAATGATTTGTCGGCGTCCGGCTTCGGGCACGTCCCACAGCAAACACAAAAGTCCATCAGTCGGGACTGTCGGCACGTCTTGATAGCGGTAACACCCCAAGCGACAGAGGAGTTGATAGGCTTCCGAATCTAGTTCTTGCAGGCGGTTAAACTGACTGGTAACTAAATTTTTTAAGTCTGTTTCAACGAGGGGATCGTCGCTGTTTTCCAGCCAGTAGGCTGCCATATCTCCGTCAAAATCTTCCCGGATGGTGCCGCAAATAATGCCCATTGCTTTGGCATTGCCGCCGTAAACTTTGTGCATTTCCTTGAGGGCGACATCATCTATATTGATGTTGCGGCAGCTAAAAAACTGCCGCCAAACTTCCACCTCTAATCCCGGAAGCAAGTAGTGTTCGACGGTGACATCTGAATCGCAAAGTCGATCGCGACTGGTAATCAGCGTTACCGACTGCACCGCTGCGTCAGCCAAAACTCGCAACAGTTCCACGTAAAGCCGGTGCGGTTCAATAAACTTACCTTGTCCGTCGAGTGCGGCTTCCAAATTGTCAATCAATACGCCGACTTTGTGAGTCTGAAGCTGCCGCTTCAGCCGCCCCAGGGTGACGCCAAAGTCTGGCCCTGGTTCTTCCTGAAAGTCTTGCTTGAGCCATTCTTCGATCGCACTTTCCAAGGCGGTGATATTCTCTGTCTCTTTTGCCATCAACAGCTCAATTACCCGATCGAACCCTTGAGATTTGAGATACTCTCTGGCCAAAGTCGTTTTGCCGATACCGCCGGCACTTTGGATGACAATCACTTTAGCTCCTTGGGCGACAAGAGTATTGAGATCGGCGATTGCCGCTTCCCTGCCCAAAAAGTTGGGGTTTTCGATCTCCAACTCCGAATCAGGGATCTGAGGCACTTGGGCCGTCACAATTTGTCCCGACTGGGTTTCTACTTTTGAATAGCTGCGCCAAAATCGCTCTACAACGGCCTGAAGATTGTCTCTTTTGACTTTTTCGCCTTCTCCAAACAGCGCTGAAAGCCGCTTCCACAAATTAGAGGCGGCATCTTTAACAGTTCCTACTCCATATCCTTCACTATCTGCTACCTGTTGGTACGTCCTGCCTTGCACTCCTTGCCAAGCTTCGCGAAAGATCGCGCTGTCAAGGTTGTCAAGAGTTTTCAGGTTTCGAGCCACAAGTAACGAATTAGTAAAATCCAGTGCACGATCGGCTTCCATTTATTCACCAGGTTTAGCGTTACCCATCTGAGACAACTTTAACAGACTTTTTCCGACTCGCTTACACCCTCAAACAGTGGACTTATATAGACTTTTACCGACTGACACGGCCGAGGTTGGCCGGGGATACTGTTGAGTGTGGAGGGGAAGTTGACAGACAAGCTTCTAACTTACACACAGATCGAGTCGAGTTTATATTCAGGACTAAGCAGCTATGTCTATTAACGATGTTGAAACAGCGATCGTAGATGAACAAATTCGCCCTCAAGAATGCGGCCGCGTTCGTTTCCAAAACAGTTGGTGGCCGGCAAAGTGCGATCGAGACATGACTTTTGAACCCGGTGAGGTGGTTCGCGTCGTGGGAATTGAAAATATTACTTTAATCGTTGCAGCGTCGTTTGCGATCAATTCTGAAAGTTAAGGCAAATCTACAATCGGGAGTAAGCAATCATGAATTTTGACAATTCCGAAAAAGCGATCGTCGATGAAGAAATTCGCCCTAATGAGTGCGGTCGCGTTCGTTTCCAAAACAGTTGGTGGCCGGCGAAGTGCGATCGAGACCTGACTTTTGAACCTGGTGAGGTGGTTCGCGTAGTCGGAATTGACAATATTACTTTGATAGTTGAAGCGTCGTTATAAATCAATGGCTTAGGGAGTCGAGCTATAGGTTTATAGCCTCCCAACCTTCAGGCCAACCTAGAAGCAGGAGAAAGTAATCATGACTGTCAGCCATTGGGAAAGAGCGATCGTTGAAGAAGAAATTAAACCAAATCAGTCCGGCAGTGTGCGATTTCAAAGCAGTTGGTGGCCTGCCAAGTGCGTTCGAGAAATAACTTTGCAACCCGGTGAAGTTGTTCGCGTCGTGAGCCTTGACAACATTACTCTGATAGTTGAAACGTAGTTGGAAAACAATCTGGAGGTGGGGAGTTATCGGAGGGTAGAACAAATAAATTTGCGATCGCGTTTCTATCTCGATACATTTCTCTTCAAGCGCGCGATCGTACTTCTCGCCTCTGTTAATTTCCAGATTCTAGAGTTTGACCTCAACCACAACTCACCGCTGACAGTTTTGTCGGCGGTTTTTTTGTAGGCGTTCAGGGGGTGACACGCAACTTAAAAGCCTTGTGCTGAAAAGGGTTTAAGGCGATCGCTCTCAAAAAGAATTAGGCTGCCGCGAGCCGCTTTTGCATATCTCGACAAGGTGGAATCAGGAGCGGGGGCGATCGCCCCGGAGCGTAATTGTCAATAAGTCTGTCATAATAGCTCTTAGAAATTTATCCACCGAGTTAGTACGGTGCATAACTCAAAATTAGGGTGTAACACTGGAAAAACCTTACCCGATGAGATGGATTTGTACATGACTTTTCAAGAAGCCCTAGAATTTATCGAAGCAGCCTTAGAGTCCAAGACCAGTAAAACGTTAAGTTTGCTGGAAAAAGAAATCTTAAAAGCTGCTTGGGAAAACGCAACTTATAGTGTACTTGCTGACAGCTTATACCTGAGCATAGGACATATCAAAGATTTAGCGGCCATCCTGTGGCAGCGGATTTCAGACGTAATGGGAGAAAAAGTTACTAAAAATAACTTCCGCTCTCTGCTACAGAAGCAAAACACCACAAGTGCGATCGTCGATGCCAAAGTCCCAGGCGAACCTATGACGATGGCTTCGGTAGGAGAAAGTGACATCAATGAATTAGAAACTTACAAAGGCAACATTTTAATTGTTGATGACATCCAAGAGAATCTGCGTTTTCTAACAAGAATTCTCACTAACGAGGGGTACAAAGTTCGCGGCGTCATTAATGGTACGATGGCCTTGAGGACGGTTCGTCATTATCCCCCCGATGCTATATTGCTGGATATTAAAATGCCAGACATGGACGGCTATCAAGTCTGCGAAGCCCTAAAATCGGATGAAAAAACCTCAGAAATTCCGATTATTTTCTTAAGCGCGCTCGATCAAGTTCTGGATAAAGTCAAAGCTTTTAAGGTAGGGGGAGCTGACTACATCTCTAAACCTTTTCAGTTGGAAGAAGTGCTAGTTCGCCTCGAAACTCAGGTCACGATCCAGCACCAAAAACGCCAGCTTAAAGAAGCAATCGAGCGACACCAGCAAACCGCAGAAATTGCCTACCAATCTCGCACCCTGTTGGCAAACTTGCTAAACTCATCTCTGGATGGAATAGCTGCCGTGCAGGCGATGAGGGGGGATATCGCTGGAGAAATTGAAGATTTTCGCTGCTTGATAGTTAACCCTGTCTTTGCCAGACTCTTAGGAAAAAAACGAACAGAACTCGCGGGCGAACCCGTTCTGAAAAAACTGCTTCATCAATTGAGTCCAGGATTGTTTGATTTGTTAGTAGAAGTTGTTGAGACTGGAGAATCGCTTGAAGGAGAGGTTCATCTAGAAAGTAATTACGGCAAATGCTATTATTTCACTGCTGTGAGATTGGGAGACGGTTGCTCAATTACCATTCGCGATCTTACCGACTTAAAACAGTCGGCATTAAAGTCAATGATCGAACAGAACCAACGGCGTGTTATCAAATAGGATAAACGGCGCTTACGCAATCTGATCCAGAAACCGGGTTTTTTACCGAATCTACGGGCTGTAACCAAGTATTATCCTAAAAAAAAGCCGGTTTCTGACTACCCCTGTGTAATTCCTAAAAATATCAATATTCACCAACCAAGGGTTCAGTTAAATCGAGAATATTCTCAAACTGAAACTTCGTCACCCAATTTCTGAGAGTTTGAAGCTCGAAAGCGTGAGATTCAGGAATCTCCTCCAGGAGTTGAAAAACTAATTCCCACTCAGCGTCAATAGCTGCTGCATATAATTTTACTATCCCTTCTTTTGACATCGCTGCTAATAAACCAGTGAAATTTAACAGTTTTCCAGGCACATTAGAAGGGGGAGAGGGTAGCTCTTGCTCCTGATAAATATAAAGGACTCCCCAATGTTTAGCCATGATGTCAAAGATGGCTTCTGTGTGGAACGGTTTTCGCACAAAAGTCTAGTAAGCGATTCATCCTGCCTGTTTGTTCTGGAGACATATAAGCCAATGTCCCTTCTAGAATATTAGGACTTTTGAGGCTGGGATTCTCTTGGGATAGGTCGGTATACGGGGGAATTCGCACTTTCGTAGATTGGATTGAGTATTGTGATATCTGGCAGTGAAATTATGTGGGTAATTATTGCTGCCTAAAAAACTTAAGTATACAAATAAATATAACATGGGCAGGAGCGGGTGAGAGCAGCAGTAAAGTCGCTCCGAATATAAATCCTTGCCTTACCCCCCCCTAGAACTCCCCATGTTTTATAAGAAATACCCTGAAAACCCCGTGACTTTAGTCCGGGGATGAAAGGGCGTTGCAGGATTTATCCTGCCTACTCTCTTTGTGCTTCAATGTAACGCTTAACGGTTTCCGTGCAAATATTCCCCGCAGTCGAAACAAAATAACTAGGCGTCCACAAGGTAGGTAACTTAAGAAGTTCGGGAAACTCCTTCCTTAAATGATGAGATGCTCGTCCCTTGATCTTCCTAATGATTGTAGCTGGGTCATCTACTGGCTTAGCATTAATCAGCAAATGAACATGATCTGGCATAATTTCCATCGCGATAATACGCCAGCGGTTTTCATTACAGACATCGCAGATAATTTCTTGTAGTCGCTCAGCAATTAAATCGGTCAACACTTTTTTTCGTCTTTTGGGGATAAAAACGAAGTGATAGTTCAGCAGAGAGACGGCGTTGCCCTCATGCCTGTACTCATCGGGAGAAAATTTAGCCATATTCCTTGACTTGTGTATATAGGCACTGTATTGTAAACACAAGCTAAAGACAAGGCTAAAACACAATTGTTAACCAACTACGTTTACAAGCTGCGTCCAAATCAAACGCAAACCTCAAAAATGTCAGCTTGGGTAGATATGCTCAGGAGCCATTACAATTGGTGCTTGAACGATAGAATCGTTCACTATAACCAACAATTCATCCAGGGAGATTATTGCGACATTAAAACTCGCGGTGAAGCTTCACCGCTAACTTGCTTTGTTAGTAAGAGCGGTGCAACTGGGAACCCGTGGAAAGATTCTAAGTCTGACAAGGATGGTAACACTAAAAATCCCCGTCGAAGTGCAGGGGACATTCAGATCACGGCATTGCCCGAATTAAAAAAGGCTAGACCTTGGTACAGCGAAATAGACTCAACAGTTCTACAGCAGAATGTTAAACGTTTAGACACTGCTTACAACAATTTCTTTGCAGGTAGAGGTTTTCCTAAATTCAAAAATCGAAGTAATTTTACATCTTTCACTTGCGTAATGGGTGTAAAAATACAAGGGAACAAAATCTACCTCCCTAAATTGGGTTGGATGCGATTTTATAACTCGCGTCCAATTCCAAACGGGTTTACTATTAAGGCTTGTACTGCTAGAAAACGCCAAGATGGTTGGCATATTTCTCTCAGGATAGAAGATAAATCAGTTCCTGAATACACAGCCAGACCTCTCGAACAAGTGACAAAGGTGATTGGATGCGACTTGGGGATTACCAAACTGGTTCATTTGTCTGACGGGTATCAAATTGAAAACCCTAAGTTTTCTACCACTAAAAAGGCTAGGCGAACTTTAAAAATCAGACAGAGACGGGTTAGCCGCAAAGTTAAGGGAAGCAAAAAACACCAAAAGGCAATCAAACAAGTAGGGCGTTTCCATCAAAAGATTAGTGACCAGCGCCAAGCGCATCAATGGAAAGTTGCCAACAAAATTGTGTCTCGCAATATAGACGCAATTGCCTTAGAAGATTTGAATATTTCTGGAATGATGCGCCGCTGCCAAGTGAAAACAGATGAGAAAACCGGGAGGTTTCTTAAAAATGGGCAATCAAGAAAGAAAGGACTAAACCGCGCCATCTCTGATGCGAGTTGGGGTGATTTGATTCTAAAGATCGAGTATTTAGCTGCAAAGCAAGGAAAGGTTGTAATCAAAGTTAATCCCCAATACTCCAGTCAAAAATGCAGAAGTTGCGGGCATATCGACAAATCCAACAGAGATGGTGAAAAATTCATCTGTGTTGAATGTGGGTATCACGAACACGCAGACATTGGCGCAGCAAAAACCATCAGAGAGCGAGCTTTGGAAATAGTACGTGGGGACTCCGCGAAACTTGGTGCTAGCCACCTAAACGCCCACAAAATATCACCACGCTCGAAGAGCAAACGTGGTGAGTTTGGGAACCTTGGCAACAAGGATATTAAGACCGAAATGTCTTAAGAATCCCCTCGGCTTCAGCCAGGGGAGTGTCAATATTGCTTTTTTGCTCTGGACTTACTTACGCTATATGTAGCGTACAAGTGTACAGGCACTTGAAGCGTGTAGCTACTGTGCGATCGCCAAAACTGAAAAATTTCGGAACGGACAATAATTAATGATAAAATAGCTTAAGGATTCAGCTCCCCAATTGTGGTAATCTGGAAACAATCCACTTTCATTCTCGATCGAGTGCGTGCAGCTATGCGACTCGGTAAAAATTTACAAAAGTTTTGGCTTTTCACAATAGCGTTATTTTCCGCAGTATCGCTGTGGATTAAAGTTACTAAAATTCACAATTATTTCGGCATCAACCGCGCCGATACTGAAGTGAAAGTTGTTGCCCTCACCTACGACCACGGGCCCTATCCTCCCTATACAAATCAGCTTTTAGATATCTTAGACCGCTATCAAGTTAAAGCAACTCTTTTTGAAATCGGTCGCAATATTGAGAAACATCCAGAAATCGTGAAAATGATTGTCGCGAGGGGAGATGAGTTGGCAAACCATTCCTAATCTCACAAATCGCATTTGCCATGCTGCTCTGGCTGCAAGAAAATCTAATTCAGCATCAAAGTCGGAACTAAAGTTGCCCAAAACTGCACCTGTAAAGCAGAGTGAGTAGCAATTTTTTTAACCAGTTCCAGGAGCAAAACGAGGTTGTAGGTGGTTTCCGGGAGGCGAGAACCGGGGAGAAGGGCGATCGTCCGAACTGCGGATATTAATTGCTAATCTTTGCCCGTAGAATTGAGGTTGTCCATGACAGAATTGCCGACAAACTGAGCTTTTTTTAAACCCGGTCGGTTTAAGTCAGCAGCAGTCCAAGCATCT
Organism: Microcoleus sp. Pol11C2; assembly: GCF_036701505.1. Lineage (NCBI taxonomy): Bacteria > Bacillati > Cyanobacteriota > Cyanophyceae > Oscillatoriales > Microcoleaceae > Microcoleus > Microcoleus sp. Pol11C2. The sequence continues at coordinate 157 of NZ_JAUBQX010000019.1, read as the reverse complement.
CTAGTAAAAACGCTCAGACATTTCTCGGAGGAAAGCAACTGCCACAAGATTAAACCCAAATCGACTCGCCCTTCGTAATAACTATAGCGATCGCAAATGGTTTGTAAATCATAAATCCTGTATTATGAGGTATGTGAATCTAAGTAGGAGTTGAAAT
>NZ_JAUBQX010000018.1:0-112266 GCF_036701505.1 Microcoleus sp. Pol11C2 | reverse complement strand
TTACTACCGATCGCCTAGAATTGTTAAAACTTTTATCTTCCCAAATTGCTATTTCTATTGAGAATGCTCAACTTTACAAAAATTTACAGGAGTTTAATCAAAACTTAGAGCAATTAGTGAGCGATCGGACTCAACAATTATCGAACACCCTAGAGGCTTTAAAAGCCACCCAAACTCAGCTAGTCGAATCTGAAAAAATGGCATCTCTGGGAGGATTAGTTGCTGGTGTTGCCCATGAAATTAATACTCCTATCGGAGTGGGTGTCACTGTTGCTTCAGCTTTGGCAGAAAATACCACAGAATTTGCATCAATTTATAAAAGTGGCAAAATGAAGCGCTCGGATTTAGAAGAGTTTGTCGATATTGCTACTCAAAGCAGTAAAGCACTTCTAATTAACCTAGATCGGGCAGCAGCCTTGATTCAAAGCTTTAAGCAAGTAGCAGTAGATCGCTCTAGCGAAGAACGACGTACTTTCCAGATCAGACCTTATCTTGATGAAATTTTATTACAATTAAAACCAAAGTTGAAAAATAGCCAACATTCGCTTAAAATTAAGGGAGATAGCAAAATTGCTATAGATTCTTATCCAGGAGCATTGTCCCAAGTTGTGACAAACTTGCTAATCAATTCTCTGATTCATGCCTACGAACCAGGGATTTCTGGGGAACTAATCTTTGATTGGGAGCAAGAAGGTAATCGGCTAAGGTTTGAATACGCCGATGAAGGTAAAGGTATTCCCCCAGAAAACTTAAGTAAAATTTTTGAGCCATTCTTTACCACTAAACGTGGTCAAGGTGGCAGTGGGTTAGGGTTACATATTGTCTACAATTTAGTCACCCAAAAACTCAAAGGTGAAATTGAGTGTCTAAGTGAGGTGGGAAGAGGCACCAAGTTTATTATTAAATTACCCATGCAAATTGATTCACCAATGTAGAGTTCCAATTCTGATTTCCTGACCAAGAGAACTAAGTAAGTCCACCTCATTAAAAGTAAAGTAAAGATGACTGAAAAGGTTGCTGTGTAACTCTTCTCCCTTCTGCCTTTTTCTTAACAGGTTTTATAACTTCAAACCTAAACATTAGTAAAAAATAAAGGTGTACAGCAATGAAAAGTGATTTTGACGATTTGTTAACTCAACCATCTTCAGAAACAGTATACTTTGCCGAAGTAATCGACTCGGATGACGAGATATTGTTTGCAGATGAAACCACAGAAGAAAAACTGAGTGAAAGCTGGAAAATTTTAGTTGTAGATGATGAGGCTCAAGTTCACACCGCTACCGAAATTTCACTAAGGAAGTTTGTCTTTGAAAATAAATCTTTAACCTTCATTAATGCTTACTCCGCTCGTGAAGCTAAACAGCTAATCCAAGAAAATCCTGATGTTGCCATAATCTTACTTGATGTAATTATGGAAACAGATGATGCTGGCTTAAACTTTGTTAAATATGTCCGAGAAGTTTTAGGCAATCAGTTAGTGCGAATTATTTTACGCACGGGTCAACCCGGACAAGTCCCTGAAAAAAGCATTATTATCAATTACGATATTAATGACTATAAAACTAAAACTGAATTAACGACATCAAAGCTATACACTACGATGCTAACAGCTTTGAGAAGTTTTTCTATAAGTCAGAATTTGCAGTCTGAAATAGAGCGGCGCGAACAAGTAGAGAAAGCACTCCGTATCAGTGAAGAAAAAGAGCACCAAAAATCTGTTGCCTTAGAGCGTTTTGTCAAAGAACTCCAAGAAACACAACTCCAGCTAGTTCAAAGTGAAAAAATGTCTAGTCTCGGTCAATTAGTTGCAGGTGTCGCTCATGAAATCAACAATCCGGTTAATTTTATTTATGGCAATCTGTCCCACGCCAACGACTATATTAAAGAACTCATTAATATGTTGAATCTTTATCAAAGGTATTATCCGCAACCAGAAGCAGAAATTATCCATGAAATAGAAGATGCAGAGTTGCCATTTATCATAGATGATTTACCAAAATTGCTTTCTTCCATGCAGTTAGGGATCGAACGCATTCGCAATATTGTTCACTCTCTACGAAATTTTTCTCGGTTGGATGAAACTGAAATTAAATCAGTAGATATCCACGAAGGCATTAATAGCACTTTGATGATCTTACAGCACCGACTAAAGGCTAAGTCTGATCGCCCTGCTATTAATGTGATAAAGGACTATGGTGCATTGCCGCTTGTGAACTGTTATGCCGGTCAGCTCAATCAGGTCTTTATGAACCTTTTAGCGAATGCTATAGATGCTTTAGAAGAGCGGCTAAGTAGAGAAGATGGTGCAGTTTTTCACCCCCAGATTTTGATTCGGACTGAAGTTGTACCCGGCAATTCGCATGACAACATTAGCTCGGCTTCCCACATCCTGGTAACAATTGCTGATAATGGTGTGGGCATGACAGAAACAGTTCGTGCTAAACTTTTCACTCCATTTTTTACTACTAAACCCATAGGAAAAGGTACAGGCATGGGATTGTCCATCAGCCGAAAAATTCTGATAGAAAAACACTGCGGTCAATTGGAGTGTATTTCTACGCCAGAGCAGGGAACGCAGTTTATTATTGATCTGCCGACTATCTGTAGAGCCACTAATATCGCCGTAGCTAATGCCTAGAAAACTTATCTGGCTGAATTGATCATATATCGGTTTTCAGTTGCATGAGAATAGGATAATTGCTAATTGGTAATTGCTCATTAATCGGAATTATGATATAATTTTTACCCGCAGCAAGTACCCCCCCTTCTGGGGTCGGGATAGGCGCTCCGGCTTTAGCCACATTCTTCTAACTTAGAGCAGATTACAGGTTTATGAAGTAAACCCCTGATGGCTCAATCCCCGTAGGGGAGTGGCATTGCCGTGTCTAAAGCTGCACTTCATAAACCTGGGATACGCTGTAATTGTGTTGGTTTTCAATATATTTTTTAACTATCTCTTCGGAGACGTTACCAACTGTGTCGTAAAAATACAGCATATTCCATATACAGCGTATTCCAGGTTGATGAAGTGCACCTCAGAAACCGGGTTTCTTTACAGTTCTCGCACCATTACTGATTCTGTTCAAGGAACCCGGTTTCTCGCGCTCTACATCTACATGGAGTATGCTGTATATATAGGACAAGATTTGAGCGCGAAAATACAAGATTAATACATCCTGATAGCTCCTTATAAAAGAAATTATTTGGCTTTTATGCGATCGCCGGCGTTGCTTAGTGATACCCTAATTCTGAAACGACTTTTTTTGTAATATCATCGACGCGCTCAACGATTTTCGCTTTGCTGGAAATGCCGCCAAACTTCATGATGACAGACGTACCAAAAATACAGGGCTAAATTCACAAGACCTAATAATTTAGTGCCATCTTCTAGCATCGCGTGTAATCCTTGATTTGGAGTCTCTAAAATATCCTCTAACCGCGAGATAGCAAACAAGAAGAATGCTGCAACTAATGGCAGGTAATGAGTGGTTTTGATGTATCGCCAAAACTTAACTCCGTAAAGGAAAACTGCACTACCATAACACAAATAAATTAATTTCTTAGATATTCCCAACCGAGACATAATCAAAGTCATCCGAAACCGGTCATCCAGGTAAAAGACTCCCAGGAGTAAAGCACTAAAAAATAAGAATATCGCCGCTCTACTACCCGGATATTTTTGTCGCAACACTCCGAAAGTAAATGCACAAATTGCGACTGGGAGACACCCGAGAACTTCGGAAACTCCGGTGAAAATGCCTTCGTAAGGGAACCAGAAATTAAAAGGGTCGCTAAATAGGCGTTCAACTCCGCGTCCCTTGTTGTTGAGTTTGGCGTATATGCTCACCCCGCCCAAAATCAGAATAGTCAGAATATTAAAAAAAGCTAAAAACGGTACACCAAAAAAGTTTTTCTTGAAAAATTTTAAAGAATTTGATAACTTGGAAATTTGATTGGATAAAGGTAGATGCTTCATAAAAAATGTCTCTAAGCAATAGAGTTCCTTACTTATTCACTGGTAGCCAAACCACAAAGGTAGTGCCGCAATCGGTTGGATATACATGAGTTTCCGCCGATGGCAGCCATTCAGGATTGACTGGGGAAAATACTTCTATTTCTCCTTGCATTTGGCGGACTAAATCCCGCGCGATCGCCAAACCCAATCCTGTACCCGGAATTTCGGTCTGCGCTTTTTCTCCCCGGTAGTGCCGCTCAAATAAATGCTCTAAATCCTGGGGAGGAATGCCGGAACCTGTGTCACTGACAGCAACTGCTATGGCAGGCAATTGGCTGTATCCTGCCCGATCGCCATCCGCTGCTTTGTACCTGACTTTAATATAAATTTGGTGGCCGGCAGGGGTATATTTCAAAGCATTGTCAATTAAATTGCTCAAAACTTCGCGCAAAGCTCGATCGTTGGCTGAGACTGGTGGCAAATTCGCCTCCAGGTCGGCGACCAATTTCAGATGCCTTTCAGATGCGATCGCCTCGGCGGAAATTAACAGCGGTTTTAAGACTTCTGCCACAAAACAACAGGATTCCTGCAAATTGGCTGCAGGTGACAGCGACAGAGGAGAATGCCGGATTAATTCCACATTGGACATTGCTTTTTCTGAAGTGCCCGATCGCAGTTTTAGATGTGCTTCGCCGGTGTCAACAGTTCGATCGAACTGGCCGAGCAACTCTTGCAGCCGATCGCTCTCTCGGACAATACTAAAAGCCACATTGCGGTTTTTGTCTTCCGGTACCAGCCGCCGCGCTAACAGCTTGCCAAAAGTTCGCAACGCTGTCAGCGGACTTTTGAACTGGTGCAGCAAATTGTGCATCGTGTCGTAAACCTGAGCCTGGATTTGCCGACTCGTACCCAATTCCTGCTGCATCCACTGCGATCGCTGGTCTAAAATGCAGGCTAGGGCTAAGGTGCGAGCAATTTGTTGTATTTGAGCCTCCTCTCGCTCGTTCCAAGGCCTGTCATGCCGACCGCTGACTAGGAGTCCCATTACAGCTCCCTCGTGTATCAGAGGCGCCACAATTTGCCTGCGCTGCTGCCACAAATTCTCCGGGCCTTGGCACTGATGGGAACTGCGCTCCTTACCCGGAAGTCGATCGGGTGCGATCGCCCCTACCGTTGATTCTTCCACTGGCCGAACAGGCGGCGCCAGCAGTCGCGGTACCGGTTTCACTGTCGAGCTTTCGGAAGATTGCAACCTCAACCCCTGATTTTCTTCCGATTCGGCTGAGGTTTCTGGGTAAACTGCGATCGGCACCAACTTTGCTTCGCTGCCTTCTACCAACTCTTGTGTCAGGTATACCGCGCTGAATTCCGCTCCCAAACTAACGGCGATGGCCACCTGCGAACGGCAAAGTTTGACAAATTCTGAACTGGCTGGCATTAACATGAGCGCCACATTAAGATATCTAACGGAATTCTAAGTAAATTACAAATGATCGGCGGCCGATTACTGATGAGAGACTTCTAGATTTCAGATTTATTTCCTTTGATAGAAGGCAGCTATGTTGAAGGCATGGGGCTTTCATGAACCAAAATTGCCCCGCATCGCCCTCCGCGCAGCTTCCACCGATCCCCAACCTTGGCTCTTGCCGGAACTTGCGGCCAACCATACCACAACCCCTACACTTTTGTCGATCGGCACGAATGTTAAGATTATGTCGATATATTAAAAACAGTTGAAATTTTGAGCTAGAACGGATATACTGGCCTCGGATTTGGTAGCTATCATTACAACCTGTCTGCTCATACTGTCTGCTCACAGAGGAGGTAAAGAAATTGGCCAGGAGACGCAAACGCAAGAGTCGCCGCCGACAAGAAGGACGCAGAATTTTAGAGTGTGTGCCTCAATATAGCATCGAGAGCGGCGAAGATAAACCCGTAACAGCGGCTCGCAAGTTCATCCATGCAGAAGGCATTGCTCCCCCAGCTTTGCTGTTAGTCAAGCGTAACGAGCATACCACTGACAGATACTTCTGGGCTGAAAAAGGTTTATTTGGAGCCCAATACGTAGAAGAGAACCATTTCTTGTTTCCCAGCTTAAAGGTGATGTTGGAAGCTACCACAGAAAAAATTCCTGTGGTGTCAGCCAGCCGCGCATAGCTCAAAATGTTTAGCTCAAAACATTGACAGCAATGTTTTTCTAAGTCTTTTAACAAAAGCGCGAGAGTTCTCATTGTCTGGAGAGTGCCAACTGAAATTTCTGCGAAAAGTCCTTAGGAATTAGGGTATAAGGAGCCATCGCAAGAGGCTTGATCGCAGCCCAAGGGCGATCGCCACAATTGGCACTTTCACGATAATGGTTTTTTTTTGACTGTTTTGTCGATCAATTTGTCGATCGAACAAGTGGATCAAAAAAACAGCCACTGGTTTATCACTGGTTTATCAACGAGAGAGCCACTCTTGAGTCATCGGTTTGTCAGCTAGAAGTCTAACTACGGCATCTAGCATATCAAAAAACGTTCCGCGTCAAACTTTTAATCGATCGGTTTCAAATCTAAAGCTTTTTGCATGGCTGCTAGTTCATCGCGGTGAGCTCTGACAGTAACAAAGCTCTTGGTTTGGCTTCCCGACTCAGCAACTGATTCGAGTTTGAGGGAGACTTGCTCAGAGCGTCCAGCTTTTTTCCAGTAAAATACCCCCGCCAGCGGGGACAGCAGTACCAAAGCTAGGAAAATTTGACCCTGCTGAGGAACTAGCATTCCCAAAACCAGTCCCAAGCACAGAGCGCCACCTGCACTCAGCAGAGTTAGAAAAATAGCTAGAAACCAACTCGGCCGCACAACACCCTCAAACGTGACTTTATAGTTGGGGGCATCGACGGCTGCAACTCGGTAAGCTCTCTGGGCAAAATACTGTTGTAACTCGGTTAACAGTGACTCTTGGGCGCTCTCGGAAGCCAGCTTGACTTGTTCGATTCGATCTTTGACTGAAGCCTTGATGAAGAAAAACAAGCCAACAGCCAGCAGTAGCGTTAGCACAAATGTTGAAGGAAGAACAGCAGTATCCATCGGTAGAAGTTTGTGTAATTGAAATTATCTACTATTACTTTACAGAAGTTTACATAAGAAAGCGATCGAGGACTTACGCAGACACTTTGTTATCAAAATTCGCAGAAAGCTTCTTCTGCAAGGCGTTTTGCTCTCCATCACCCAATTCGCATATCTCCCCATCATCCCTAATTCTTAAGTGACAATGCGTAAGTCCTGACGTAGTGTAGCTGCTTTAATCGCTGTGCGGCGATCGAGCAAAGCGAAGGCAAGGAAGGCAAATCGCTTTGCAAGTAGCGCCAGCATCTCCAGGGTTTAGGCATCCGATTCCAACTCGGTTAACCCGTCTGACCAGTTTCTAAGGCGCGGGAACGACGCTCTGACGCGCCGTTTCCCTGACCAATGTAGTCATGCCAGAGACGAGCGAGGTCTTGAGCTTGGTGCCGCCACTCAGGGAGGATTTGATACATCCGACGGGGGCGGCCGCGTCCTTCTACTTTTTTCCAGTAACCGGTGATTACGGCTTCATCTTCAAGGAATTTCAGAGCGCTGTAGAGAACGGTATCAGAAAGTCGGTAGATGGGGAATTCCCTCTCTAGTTGGCCAATCAGTTCTGTACCGTAGGAATCTCCGCGCAATAACACGGAGAGAATGTAACACACCGCTAGTTCCTTGTTTAGATAAACAGGAGGGGGGTCTTGAAAAAATTGATAGATATGTTCAAACTTCATCTGTCTTGTCCGCTGGAAACTCTCGTGATACCGTCAGGTTAACGGGAGAGGAAAGCGGGGCGGGGTGTGCCGCTTCCTAATGATTAAGTGGGACACCGGGGAAACAGAGGTGCAGTATTTCCCCAGTGAATGTTGATAGCCCCAAACGCTTGTCCTGCACTTCGGTAATGTTTGCCTGCCCCTTGGTTGAGGAGCACTGCCGTAACTAGCGCAATTTTTTCCTCTTCCAATCTATCGCAGCGACTATTGTCAAGTGTGCGATCGCCTGCAAGAGTTGGCAGTTACTTTGGGAGTTAGTGTTTTAACTTAATTTGCCGTTGATGTTGGCGTTCTAGCTTGGCTTTAAACCGAACTCAGGCCTAACATAGCCCGCAGTGTAAAAGTTAGAAAGACAAAAGTCGCTACAATCGAACTAATTAGGGCGATGGCAGTTGCCGGTCGATCGAGCAGGGGTTTGAGTCGCTCGAACAGGAAAAAGAAAATTCCCAGACATATCGTAATGAAAAAGCGCGGGTAGCGAGAGACGTTATTAATAAAATCTTGCATGAGCTTGGTGGGGTAAAGTGTCACAGCACGATCTTTGACTGGTAACACTTGTGAGCGAGTTAGACAATTTTGGCACAGCCGGAGCTAAATCTGCCAATCGGGCGATCGGGCATTTTTGCCGGCGAGGCTGACATATATAATTCTAACGAAAACTTTTCGCCGATGGCTCCAGCACTCTCTGTTTAATGCCACGCGACCTCCGGTAAGAACTTCAGAAGTATTTCTATTGACTTCTAGTTGTGATAAATATTATAGGGCCGTTATTTCTAGATAAATGTCTGCTGCCGCACCTTCTTTCGTCTTGCCACGTCCCTTTCTGAAATGGGCAGGAGGCAAAACTCGGTTGATTGGACAATATCAACCTTATTTTCCTGAAAAGTTCACAACTTACTACGAGCCTTTTTTGGGTGGCGGAGCTGTATTTTTTTACTTAGCACAGCAGCACCCTGGTTTGCAAGCTGTTTTAACAGATATTAATCCTGAGTTGATTAATGCTTATCGCTGTGTAAGGGATAAAGTTGAGGAGCTGATTCTACTTTTAGAGGATCATCAGTTAGAACATACCAAGGACAATCAAGATTATTATTACTGGGTGCGATCGCGCTCCTACAAAACAGATACAGAAAAAGCAGCACGCCTGATTTACCTAAATAAAACTTGTTACAACGGCCTCTACAGAGAAAACTCAAAAGGTGAATTTAATGTTCCCATAGGTCGATACAAAAACCCTAACATTTGTCAAGCAGATTTACTGCGCTCGGTTTCATCTTTACTCGCGCCCGCTCAAATTGAAGTCAGAAAATTCGATAAAATTTTGGATTTTGCTACCAGCAGCGAAGACTTTGTTTATTTTGACCCGCCTTATTATCCCCTCAGTGCCACCAGTAACTTCACGACTTACAGCCGGGATAATTTCAAAGAATCGGAACAGCTTAAACTGAGAGATATTTTTGCAGAACTTGCAGAACGGGGCGTGAAAGTTATGCTATCTAATTCTAACTGCGATTTTATCGAAAAAATCTACAGCGAGACTCAAATTTTTCCAAATAAACCTCTGCCCAAATTCCTTGAAATATCAGCATCTAGGGGAATTAATTCTAATAGTTTCAAACGCGGAAAAGTCAAAGAATTATTAATACGTTCATTTTAAATATTACTTAAGTAAAGTCTCTAATTAAGCATATTGTGTAGGAGCAATACGTGGTTGCCCCACACGGAAAAGTTTGGTAATTACTGTTACAGATATTTGTTAGCCCAGGTAATAAAACCTTCGAGCTTGTGAACTGCCAACAGATTTTGATTTTCAGGAATTTGTTTTTTAAACCAGTCGATAGAACCTTGCCTCATACCGTCACCGCCCACTATAACAATAGTTGGCACCCGATAACAATTTTTAATATTTAAATTGAGGTAAGGATACTTCTCGTCTACTGAACCTTTGTCTTCTTGCCACTTGCACTCAACAATTAGACCCCGAGGAAAAAAACCGGAATTTACAATATAAAAATCGACATTTATTTCAGTTTCATAAATGCTAGACCCGATATAAACCTGTTTAGCATATCGCTTGGAATTTTCAGTAGAGATTAAGAGCCACTCTCGCTTGCGCTTTTTCGGCAACTGAGGGCATATTTCGAGATATCCGTGGCCTCTCAACGTACCTTCTACAGTTGTTTCTAAAACAAAACCAGTTTTATTGGCTCTAAAACCCCTATTCATTTTGTTGGCTCCTGAATATAATCTGAATTAAGCCGATCGCACTTCGATCGCTCCCCTGTCAAAAACCCGTTTGTCAGTACCGATAGAACTGACAAACATCCGGTCTTCATAGACATCAAACGTCGCAAAACTCAGGCGGCTAGCAGAATACTCCGTCCACTCAGAACGCCCTACCGGACGAGTGCCCCCGCCGGCACCGCAAATTAAATAAGTCGTACCGTTAATCGAGCGAGTGCGTTCGTAACTGTGCTCGTGTCCGTTGATATAAAGCTGCACGCCGTACTTTTTAAACAAAGGCGTCAAAGTCTTAATAAAAGATTGACTCACTCCGTATACGCCAGACGAATAAATCGGGTGGTGGCCGAACACAACTTTCCAAGGTGCGGTGCTCTGACTCAACTCTTTTTCCAGCCAAACAAGCTGATTTTTCCAATCCGCATTGTGATTGGTATCTAAAGCAAAAAACTGTACTGGATCTCGCCGAAAAGTATAGTAGCGACCTTGCATATTAAAACCCGCATATTTAACTTGCGGATCGCCGTTAGCAGTGCGGATATCGTGATTTCCCAGACAAGCATAAAATTTTACGTCTTGCTGCAATAACGGCTGATAAGGCCGCTCGAAAACAGCATTAATTTTTTCAATTTCGCCGTTGTTGTAGATATTGTCGCCGGCGAGAACAGCAACATTAAAAGGGTTTTCCCGGTGATATTGCGCCATCGCCTCAGCGACAGCATACTGACCTTCAGCGCCCGTACCGGTGTCGGCTACCGAAATAAAGCGTAAAATAGGCGGTGAGGCCGGCAAAGAGACCATCGCCCTTTCTGCCTCAACGTTAGAAGGCGCAGCAGCGTTGGCGTCTTTACCCCAGGCAGTCCGAAGCTGAAACATTTTCCAGACTCCGGCAAAACCAAAGCTGCTGAGACTGCCTAAAATTAGAAAGTGACGACGTTTGATGCTCATTTTGATTCGGTTACAACTAATAAAATGATAAATTAAGGTTGAGATGGCTCAATTAAAATTTATCTCGTTTAGATATATTTGCAACGCCCCAAGGCAGAGAAAATGTCAGAAGAACAACTAAACCAGTCAATTCCAGAACCCTCTCAATCTCCGACACCGGAGGTTGATTCGGCTGCAAAGTCTGCCCCCACTGGCAGCAAAACTCAAAATGTCAGCAGCGCGGTTCCCAAAAATCAGAGAATCAAAAATTTGATGGCATCGATTGGGAATTTGGGAAAAAAAGGCAAAAAATTACCAGCCGAACCCCCCTTGCAGCAAGTAAAGCCGATCGCGCCCACCGCTTCTGACTCAGCAACAGTAACTCCTCCCGCTGTTGCTGCGGAAGTTAACAGTGTGCCACCAAAAGTTGCTGTAAAAGTTGATAAAAAGCCGGTATCCCAACGCAGGGAAGGGAGTTTTTTAGAGAACGTCGGTGTACTTTGGCAAAGTATTGTGCGGCTAGTGCGATCGCTACTGCCACCATCTACGAACCAGAAGCTGTCCGATCCAATTTTAAACGCCGCCATAGCAGCAATTCTGATCGTTGCAGTCGGTTTAACTTTCAACAGTTTCTCAGGAAAACCGCCGGAGAAAGTAGCAAAAGTGCCTTTGCCAGCAGCGCAGCAGTCGCCGCCAACTTTTGGTGATTTTATGGCCTCGGGAACGCCGAAATCGCCCGAGGTGATCGCACCGTCTGAGCCAATCTCTGCTAAATTCAAAAGCAAGTTGCCCGATTTAGTGGCGCCGGAAAAACCGCAACCAGTAGAAATTATCCCACCGCCCCCGCTGACGCCCGAACAGTCTCTGATTGCTGGGATTCAAAATCAAGTTACTGACATTAAGAATCGACTGGGCGGCGGTTTAGTTGAGTCTGTTCAAGCTAATTTTTCCAGCAGCATTTTGACAGTAAAAGTCGCTGAAGATTGGTACAAGCTCAGCGTAGTTGAGCAAAATCAACTAGCAACCAAGATGTGGAAGGAGGCTAACTCACTCGATTTCAGCAAGTTAGAAATTGCGAATATGGAAGGCAAGTTAATAGCTAGAAGTCCGGTTGTTGGTTCGCAAATGATTATTTTAGAGAGAGGGATTAATTAGAATTTAAATAGTCTGTATCTGTACAGCATCTTACCAGCCTTAAAGTCCAGGACGCATAACCTAATTATTTAGCGTGATCCCTGCGTCCTTTACGGCTGTTGATTTTATTTGATGAGTATCTAACTTTTAAAAGTACCGACAGAATCCTAGCATTAAATCATATCATGTCAGCGGTCACGACCACAATTAAATAGTTTTGTAGTGAAGAGTTCAGTCCTCATAAAACTACTAGGAATGCAGTTCTCACTAAAAACCTTAGAACGCATATTTACCCCGCATTAAATTAATAAATTTGAGGAAAATTGAAAAATGACAATTTTAACTCAAGCCGAACAACTAGAAATTGAATATCCCAGCAGCGACGGAGAGCCGATGGCTGAAAGCGACATCACGCGCAATTACATGACTTACAGCGTAGAAGCTGTCAAGCTTTACTTTCAAGGACGTTCTGATGTTTACGTGTCAGCTAATTCTTTCATTTATTATGAACAAGGGAACAACCAAGCGGTTGTTGCTCCGGATATTTATGTGGTGTTTGGAGTGGCAAACCGCAAAAGACATAATTATAAAGTTGGGGAATAAGGCGGAATTACTCCCGATTTTGTGTTATAAATTACTTCGGAAACAACTCAGACGAAAGACCAAGAAACAAAACCGGAAATTTATTGGGCTTTGGGAGTTAGGGAATATTTTCAGTATGATCCGTCGGGAGATTATCTGAATCCAATTTTACAGGGAGTACGTCTAATAAACAATCAGTATGAGCCGATTGCAGCCAACAATATCGCTTTCGATACGCTGTGGTTGTTCAGTGAAGTGCTGGGACTAGAATTGCATCTAATTTCAGGATAATTGAGGTTTAGAGTTCCTGAAACGGGGGAGTTTTTGAAGACTCATAAGGAAGAGAACCTGGGACGACTAGCTGCGGAGTCAACATTACGCTCGCTCGTAAATCAACTCTTAAATTCTGGAGTGGGTCGGGAACAGGTAGCGCAAATGATGAATTTATCGACCGTGGAAGTGAGAGGATTGGTAGGGGAAAACTTTTGATCGATCGCACTTTTCTAAGATATCAAGAAAAGTGCGATCGAAGTATGGCAAAAAATGTGAATAGTCAACAGTCCACAGTTAGCTAATGACTAGAAAGGCTTATTAGTAGGTTTAAAACCCTGCTTTTGAAAATAGGTTCTAAATACCTCTTGAGCAATTGGTGCTGCCGCTACAGCACCATATCCGCCGCCTTCAACTATAACTGCGATCGCAACTTCCGGTTTGTCAGCGGGAGCAAAACCCACATACATAGAATTGTCAGGATGACCGGGCATTTCCACAGTCCCAGTTTTGCCAGCACTTAAAGGAATAGTACCGTCATTCATGCCGCGGCCTGTACCTTTTTTCACCACCTCAATCAATCCTTGTTTAACGACATTTAAAGTGGCCGGCTTAATACCGGTTTGAATTTTTTGAGTTATAGGAGTATTGGTTTGAGAAGCCAACAAATGCGGCTGCACTCGCCAACCACCGTTGGCAACAGTTGACACCATCACAGCCAATTCTAGAGGAGTACAAAGTACCAAACCCTGACCGATCGCCATTGTTACCGTATCCCCTACGTACCAATCTTCACCATACATTTTATTTTTCTCTGCTGGGATCGGAACTTGACCGTGATTGGCGCCGTCTATCCCCAAAAGATCTAAATTAATAGTACCGCCAATGCCCATTTTTTTAGCCCATTTTGCCATTTCTTCCGGCCCAGCAGTCATACCTACTTGATAGAAAAACGTATTGCTGCTGTAGGCTAAAGCATCGCGGAAACCGATAACGCCGTAACCGGCGCCGTGTTCGTTAAAGGAAATTCCGCCGATGTTAATTGAAGCAGAACTTACCAAAGTCGAGTCAGGAGAAAACTTGCCCGACTCCATCCCGGCTACAGAAGTTACAATCTTAAAAGTGCTGCCGACTGGATAGCCTTGAACTGCCCGATTTAAAAATGGTTTGTCTGGCCCTTGCAGCCGATCCCATTCTTTTTGAGTCACCTTGCGGGTGAAAATATTGGGGTCAAATGTCGGCCAACTAGCCATTGTTAAAAGAGCTCCGGTTTTCACGTCGATCGCCACAACGGCACCAAGGCGATCGCCCAAAGCTTTTTCGGCAGTTTTCTGCATATCTAAATCTAAAGTTAGCTGCACCGGTTTGCCGGGAATAGGATCTTTTACACCTAAATCTTGGATTTCCTCGCCCTTAGCATTTACCTCGATTAAACGGTTTCCCCAAACGCCCTCTAAAGTTGAATTGGCTAATTTTTCAACTCCCATTTGACCGACGATCATTCCCATCGGATATGCAGGATTAGCTTTTAATTGATCTAAACTAGCTTCGCCGACGTATCCCAAAAGGTGAGCTGCTAATTGCTGGTTGGGATTGTCTCGGCTCGATTCTACGCGAATTTCAACTCCCCGCAAAGTATTAGCTTGTTCTCCCAACGCCACGAAAGTACCGACATCGATATCCTTACTAATTCGCACTGGCAGGGCTGATCTGTAGCCAACTGCATCGATTTTTTTGACAATTTCCGCTGCGGGAAGTTTGACGATCGGGCCCAGTGTAGCAGCGATCTCTTGCCACTCCTTAGCCGATCGCTCTTTTGGCCACACATAGACCGATCGAGATACGCGGCTGGCCGCAAAAATTTTGCCGTTGCGGTCTAAAATTTGACCGCGATTGGCTGCGACTGACACAGGGCGAATGCGGTTATTTTCCGCCCGCTGTCGGTTGTAGGCTCCCTGTACCAGTTGCAGTTCGGCTAGACGAAATATTGGTAGCGTCACCAAGGTAGTGACGAACAGCATAAAAATCATAACTTGGAGCGATCGGCTGCCTTGCCGTGCAGGGTTGTCCAAGGCTTTTTTGTCGAATCTGATTTTAGAGTTAAAAGAAAAATCGCCAGCCATATTAATTAATCTGCTCTTTTTATTCAACTAACAGGTTGATACGGTTCCCATCCGGATCATTTGGCAGAAAATGCAGCGATTGGAATTTCTCACTCTTTAGTGACAGACATAAATTCGGCCTGTTGGCAGACGAATCAGCCGGATTGTTTGATTAAGGTAGATGTTAAATATCAGGTTTTTTTAACAATTCAACTGTTAAGGAGGTACGAGCGCTGTGGAACCGATCGATTTTTTGATTGCTTGGCTGGTGACAGGTAGCAGCTTGCTACTGATTTCTCAACTGCCGATCGGCGTAGAAATTGACAGCACACCGAAAGCAGTAATTTCGGCTGCGGTTTTGGGAATGTTGAATGTTTTAATTTTGCCAATCCTAAAAGCAGTTTTTTTCGTGCCGAACTTGCTGACGCTGGGATTGCTTTCCGGCGCCTTTGCTTTTGTAATGAACGTGATTGTTTTTGCCTCGGCTGCGAAGTTAGTTGAAGGATTTAGCTTGCGGATGGGTCTTTGGAGCGCGGTACTGGGGGCGATCGCCTTAGCTGTAGTTAGCAGCTTTATCAACGGCGCACTGATTTAGCAACTTCCCCTGATAAAGGGTGATGGAAATCGCCCGCTATTTCCCACCCTTAGCTGGCGCGTTTCCTTTGCCTACAAGCCATTTCTCTCGCCGAATATTTCTTCTCCCTTCTTCCTTCCATCCGTTACATCCGTTACATTGGTTAAATCCGTTAAACAATCGGTTGCCGAACTGCCTTCAATCCGTTAAATCCGTTAAATCCGTTGCCGAAGTTACTTCCCCATCAGCGCCTTATAGGCTGTCACCTTAATATCAATCCCAGTAATATCTGTCCCCACAACAACAGCCACCGCTCCTAAATCCAAGGCTTTTTTAGCCATTTCCGGCCCCGATATCCCGCCTTCGCAGATAATGGGAACCTTAAGCTTTTCTACCATTTCCGCAAGCAAATCAAATCCCGGCGGCGATAAATTTTCCGTCTGGGCAGTATAGCCAAAAAGAGTAGTTGCTACAGTATCTGCACCCGCTTCGGTTGCCGCGATCGCAGCTTCTATTGTATCTACATCCGCCATCACTAATTTACCCAATTCACTGTGAATTCGCGCGATTAACGTCTTTAACTCTTCGCCGGAAGGACGGTTTCTCAGAGTAGCATCAACGGCGATAATATCGGCTCCCGAGGCGGCGATCGCCCGCGCGTCTTCAAACCGAGGAGTAATGTAAATCTCGCATCCCGGCAATTGCTGCTTCCAAATCCCAATTATGGGAGCGGATATCTGTTTTCGCACCGCTGCAATGTGACCCGGAGTGTCAATCCGCACGCCCGATGCACCTCGATTGATAGCGGTTCGCGCCATTGCCACAATTACGATCGGATCGTGCAGCGGCGAATCAGCAGGTGCTTGACAAGAAACAATTAATCCTGTAGGAATTTGACAATTAATCATGGGGAATTGCGGATGGGGAATTGGTAATTGGGAATTACAAATTATACCAGTTCAAAAAAAGAATGTAACTGTAGACCATATCCCAACCCATATCCAATGAGTCATTCCCCAATCTAAAATCTAAAATCTAAAATCTAAAATTGTATTACCCATTACCAATCCCGGCCATTAAAGAAATAATTTTGTCCAGCAATTGCTCAGGGTGAATCGGTTTAGCCAAACACTCGTTAGCTCCCGCCGTCACGAAAGATATCTGATCTGGCGGAATTTCATTAGCGCTTAAAGCTAGAATCTTGATATTTTCAGTAGCGGGTTTTTGGCGCAGTTGGTGAATTATTTCGCAGCCATTCATACCGGGCAAACGCATATCGACAATCACAGCATTCGGCTGCAAAAGTTCAATTTGTTCGACCGCCGCCGAACCTTCAATCATCCACACCACTTGCAGTCCTGCTGCTGTCAGGATATCGCAAATCAGCATGGCAGTTTCTTCATCTTCTTCGACGAGTACGAGGCTGCCCCACGAGGAAGAATGCAGCGGTAAAGATGAATTCGATTTTTCATATGTAAATTTTGTGGATTCATCTTTGCTGAAAGTTTGGATGGGTATAAAAACCGTAAAAGTAGAGCCGACATCAACTGTAGAGCTGACTTCGATCGCACCGCCGTGAAGCTCTACTAACTGTTTAGTTAAAGCCAATCCCAGACCGGTGCCGCCGTATTCGCGGCGGTACGGGGAATCCAACTGCTGGAATTTTTGAAACAAAAGCGACCGCTGATTTTCGGGAATTCCAATGCCGGTATCTTTGATTTGAAAAACAGCGGTGCTGCCTGCCGGTGCAGTACCGGGCTGCCGCACTGCCGGCGTTCGATTTTTATCTTCTGTCACCCAAACTCGCAGGATGACTCGCCCGCCTTTGGGAGTAAATTTAATCGCATTTCCTAAAAGATTGAAGAGAATTTGTCTCAAGCGGCGGGGGTCAGCGATGAAGCGATCGCACTCTTGTTTGAGCCGTTGTTCTTGCAGCAGTTCCACGCCCTTAGCTGCAGCTTTTTCTTTGAGGGCGTGCAGGCTCTGAGAAGCTAATTTAGAAAGTGAAAATTCACTAATTTTTAATATTGCTTTTCCCGCTTCTACTTGCGATAAATCTAAAATATCGTTAATTAATTCTAATAAGTGGTCGCCACTGTCTCGGATAGTTTGCAGGTACTGCCGCTGCTTTTGCACTGGCACTTCTTTACTGCCAACTTTGCCGTAAGACCACCGCAGCAGCGTGTCGGAAATGCCGATGACGCAGGTGAGAGGAGTCCGCAATTCGTGGCTCATAGCTGCCAAAAATTCGCTCTTGGCGAGGCTGGCAGACTGGGCGGCAACCAGTGCATCGCGCAGTTCTCGCGTGCGTTCTATTACGCGCTGTTCTGAGGTGCGCTTTTGCTGCTGGACTTGTGCATAAAGTTCGGCTTGGTAAATGGCGATCGCCAAATGTTCTGCTATTTGTCGCAAAAATGTTTTTTTGCTTTCTTCCCACTCGCGAAAAGTACACTGGTGGGCAATTAGCAGCCCCCACAAGTCGTCTTGAACTACGATCGGCACTAGCAACTTTGCCCGTACCTTCGCCCGCCGCATCAACTCTAAAAAACAAGGCTGCGAAGAGTAACTTGTTTCCACATCCGCGACGCACAAAGCCAAACCTTTGCGATATTTCTCTCGGTCAATGACTCCATTGGTAAAACACTGCGCGTCTTCACTAAAATTTAGTACAGACGAGATACCATCATTGGCTAAAGCTTCGTAGGTAACGCGACCTAAATACAAGTAAGACCCGGAATTTTCGGGGATTTCGCCAGACCCAGAAACCGCCGCCGGTATTTCTTTAGCTAACTCGCCCTTGTGCGGCGCAGGAACTTTTTCAAATTGATAAATTAACAGGCGATCGACCTCCAAAAACTCTCGCACTTGCTCGACTGCTTTTGACAAAATTACAGGCAATTCCAGACTCTGGCGGATTTGAGTTGTGACCTGATTCAAAAGTCGCTCTTGTTCAAGCTGTTGCTGCAAAGCATCTTCTACTGGCTGAC
The DNA here is from genome assembly GCF_036701505.1 of Microcoleus sp. Pol11C2. Lineage (NCBI taxonomy): Bacteria > Bacillati > Cyanobacteriota > Cyanophyceae > Oscillatoriales > Microcoleaceae > Microcoleus > Microcoleus sp. Pol11C2. The sequence goes on along the minus strand of NZ_JAUBQX010000018.1, from coordinate 93,680 downwards.
AAAATGAAATGCAGGGACTGGCAATTTGTAATTGATTGACGGCTTCAGCAATCTGGCTTTGTAGCGTTTCTGGATCTATAACTTTGGGCGCGGATTTTCCCTCTATTTCTGTTTGGCTGTGTAGGGGCAGGTGATTATTTTTGCTGGCATTGGCAGCGAGAATATCCAGCAAATTTAGGGTGAATTCGCTTTGAAGAACGGCCGAGTTAGTCTGTATATTTTTAATTGCTTGTTTGAGGGCGCGAATGTCAATTTTCCACGAGGGTGAGCCCGTTATTTCTGCGAGTTTGTCTGCCAGGGGAGACAGGAAATTGGCGATCGCCCCGGGGTCGAAAGTCAACTGCACATTCAATTGCGAATGGAGATTTTGTTCGCTGTGCTTGTGTCCGTTTGTTGCGAACTCATCTAATAGATTGCCCCGCAGCAGTGCGCTAAAATGCTCTGATACCACTGCTGCAAACCTTTCCGACGAATTGTCCAGATTTTGAGAATCAGCGATCGCATCGTCGGTCAGCCAAATCGCCCCTGGGATTTCAGCCATTTGCTGTAACAACTGGTAAGCAGCCTCAAAGGTTGCTAGCGGCAAAGTCCGATTTAAGGTTTTTGGTTTCAATCTAGATATTTTCCCGGTTGTTTTAAAGAACAAAATATGAATGCCTCTGTTGTGAGGACGGAACCCGTGGCACAACAGGCGCGGCCGATCCAACAGACTTGAGATGACAGTAGTCAGAAAGTAGGTAATAGAAGGCCCCGGAGCCAGAGAGCTAATTTCTCCCTATAGTTGTCCTCTTTCTTCTGGGCGAGTAACCCCCGCTTCAGCGCTTTACGAGCGCGAAAGCGGTAGGAGGAAACGGGGGGAAGGGATACGGCTGTATAATCGATCGCTTCGCGTGGTGTTTGTGAACCGGGTTGTTGATTGAAACTAAGCAATTCCACTCCCATTGCTGGGGTGAAGTTAGCACGCGCCTTTGTTTTCTGAGCGGATTCGGCTAATGGCACGTCCTTAACCCAAATAAAAATGTTTAACCCTTAACGACAGAACAGGGGACTAGCTACGCATCCGCTTGGTGTCATTACTGTCAGGCTGGTCAACTGAAAATGAAGTTTTAGGCGCGAAGCCCAGTCACTTCCGTGCTGGGTCGTTGACTACTTTCAACAATCTTATTCCAGTATAATATTAATATATAATTTGTTAACTTGTACTTAACACTATCCGGGTAAATGAGCAATCCAACTCAACTCACCCCCGATTTCACGATCGGACATCTGCCGTGTCACGACTTCCAAGTGAGCGCTGCAACTCTAGGACAGGTAGTGGCTGAAAGATTTGAGCAAGAACCCGATCTGCCGGGAGTCATTATTACTCATGAATCACAGGTATTGGGCATGATTTCTCGCGTCAAATTTCGAGAGCAAATGAGTTTTCCCGATCGCCTAGAACTTTACGGGTCACACCCGATTCGAGCCTTGTTAGATTTTATTAGAATTCCGCCTTTGCTGCTTTCGGCAAACTGGAAAGTTGACGATGCCGTGCAAGCGTCTTTCAACAGGCACAAAGACTTGGTTTATGAACCGATTATTGTGGTAAGAGAAGACCAGAGCCACCACCTTTTGGACGTTCATACTCTGGTGATTGCCCAGTCAAAACTTTTAGCGCAAGCTAACAAAGTTATTCAAAAATACCGAGTAGAAAGACACAAGTATTTGGCGCTACTTCAACAAGAACAGGCTAAGGTTCACGAATGTAATGAGCTTTTAAAAATCCACCAACGTCAAACAGAAAAGTCCTATGCCAATCCTAGTTCCCAGCAAGTGGCACTTATCAAACAAGCTGAAGAAATTGCTCAAATGAATCAGCGATTTGTGAGGATTGCGAAACTGATTTCTTCGGAAGGTCGCCAAGCATTTCAAGCTACTTTTCAAGGTGCTAATTCTATTTGCAACAATACAGATAAAATTTTGGGCGTGGGCAAAGCCATAGCTAATGATTTAGAAACGGTTAACCGCACTTCCCGAACCATCCGGGAGGCGATCGAACAAGTCAGGCATTTAGCAGTACAGGTGGCTGTAGTTACCAATCAAATGGGAAGTCAGCCCAGTGGTCTGAGCAAAGTGAGTCTAGAAATTGGCAGGCTGGCAAGTAAAACTTTTGAATTGGGGACTCAAATGGAGCAAATTGCCAGCCGGTTTAAACTTCGAGTTCACGAACTCACGGAGGCAGCAAGAGCAGGTGCTAATGTGGCTAAATCCGTGACGATCAAGATCGATCGCGCAGAAATGGCCCTGTTAGAGTTAGAAGAATTAATAGCGGAAAAAAATTTCAATTCATTGACCGCTATCCAAGAACCTTTGGGAGTCATAAAAAGTGTTACCGCTGATTCTTTAGTGCGAGAGAGAGAACAAGCGGAAGTCACGGTTTCCGAGTTGGAAGACTTAGTTAAACATCAAGATTCCTCGCAATATCTGATTCAAAAGATTCAGCAGGCGCTGAAGTCCAAAAAGCCATAAAATCCCAGCCCAAATATAATGAAATATTTCGAGAGGCAAACAAATAAAATAAAAATAATAATTTACAATTATTCTATTTCCAGAATACTATTTGTTATACTGAAGGTGGGGAATTTTTAAATTCAGTTGTAAAAAGGCTATTTAATTAGCCCCAAAAACCGATAAAAAGTTCCAAAAATAGTTGGAAGGACAGGTGACGTTTATGAAAATCCTGCTGGTAGAAGATGACACAGTTACAGTCAGTTTGCTGACTCAAGCGCTGAACTCTCACAATTACAATGTGAATGCGGCAGCCGACGGTGAAACAGCGTTGCATTTGGTGCAGGCATACGATTACGACCTGATTGTTTTGGATGTGCTGATTCCTAAACTCGACGGCATTAGTTTGTGTCGAAAATTGCGATCGTCCGGCTGCCAAATGCCGATTTTACTGCTGACAGCGCTAGATAGCAGCAACGATCGAGTCCAAGGTTTAGAGGCGGGTGCAGACGATTATGTGGTCAAACCCTTTAATCTAGAAGAATTAATCGCTCGAATTCGGGCTTTGCTGCGCCGGGGTAAGGCAACTTTGTCGAGTACAAATTTGACCTGGGAAAAACTGCAAGTCAACCCGGACACTACGGAAGTAACTTATGCCGAAAAAGTGCTGCACTTGACTCCCAAAGAGTACAATTTGCTAGAACTTTTCCTGAGAAATCCTCGGCGCATTTTCAGTCGCAGCGCCATCCTCGATCGCATTTGGTCGGCCGGTGAATTTCCTCAAGAAGAAGCCGTTACCGCTCACATCAAGGGGCTGCGGCAGAAGCTGAAAGCAGCCGGGATGACTGTAGATTTAGTGGAAACCGTTTACGGATTGGGCTATCGGCTCAAAAGTCTGCCGGAGGAGATTGAGAGCCAACAAGTTGGGCAGGAAACGGCAGAAACTGCTAAAACTCAAGAGACTTTATCTACTGAATCCAGCGGGTCGCTCCAGGAATTAAACAAAGACGAGCGCCGTCTCAAAGTCTTGAATGCGATTGCCCAAATGCGGGAAAATTTAAAAGCTAATTTTATAGAAAAGGTGGCGATATTCGATCGCGCGATCGCTCAACTGAAAAACGGAAGCTTGGAGGGCGAAGTGCGCCAGGAAGCCCAAGCCCAAGCTCACAAATTAGTCGGTTCTTTGGGAACTCTAGGGCTGCCGAAAGGTTCAGAAGTTGCGCGCCAGATAGAACATTTGTTCAAGGCTGAAAACATCTGGAAACCGGATACGGCTCAGCAGATTGAGGGATTTCTGCATCAGCTCAAACAGATATTCGATCGCCCGTCGGCCGAACCAGAAGGCGATTTGGTTCCTGCGGTTTCCCAAAAGCGCCGAATGCTGATTGTTGATGATGATACTTTTGGGAGCGATCAACTGAAAACAGTAGCATCCGGTTCCGACTTCCAGATAGAAGTCGCCAACTCTCCGCAAGCGGCAAGAAATGCAATTTCTCAACAGCCTCCCGACGCGATTTTGCTGGATTTGACATTTTCCAGATCTCAGGAAAACGGACTTTCTCTCTTAGCCGAACTCCGCAGTGAAAAGCCCGAAATTCCGGTGATGGTTTTTAGCGGGCACAATCAATTGAGCGATCGAATAGAAGTTGCTCGTTTGGGAGCTTCGGGCTTTTTACACAAATCTATCCCCCCAGCAGATATACTCAAAGCAGTCGCCCAACTACTCGACCAGACTGGCCCTGCTGAAGCTAAAGTTATGGTGGTAGACGATGACGTGCATCTATTGGCTGCACTGCAACTGATTCTACAACCTTGGGGATTTCAAGTAACAACATTGGACGATCCCGAAAAGTTCTGGGAGGTACTCGAAACAACTTGTCCGGATTTGCTAATTTTAGATGTGGAGATGCCCGGTTACAGCGGTATCGAGCTGTGTTTGGCAGTTCGCAACGATTTGCGCTGGAGCAAGCTCCCCGTGCTATTTTTGACAGCTCATTCCGAATCGGAAACCGTGCGCCAAATGTTTGTCGCAGGTGCTGACGACTACGTGAACAAGCCGATCGTGAAACCGGAATTAATTGCTCGCCTCCTGAATCGTTTGGAGCGGACTCAACTCAGAAACAGACTGGCTCAGGCACAGCGCTAATCCCATTTTAGATTTAAAAAATTAAAGAATTAAAGAATTGAAGAACTGGGAATGACTGATAAGATATGGCTTTCGATCACGTACCTACAGTTGTATTCTTTTTTTTAAATGGGATAACTAGGAGCAAATATGCAGTGCGTGTCCGAAACAAATCAGGAAGCCTTAGCCAAGACTTGGGATTGTTAGATTGTGTGAATCCGACGCGGTGCTGTTGATTGATGCTGGCCCGCCGATCGAGAACACAGGCTAATTTAGAGAAGTATTAATCAGATGAAAGCAATGGTATTGCCCTCAGACACAGACAATCTCAATGGCAGCAACTGCGAACTAATTTACGCCCCGGCTGCGATCCAACCTCATGGCATCCTTTTAGTGCTGGAATCTCCTGATTTAAAAATTTTGCAAGTTAGTAACAATATTTTTGAGGATCTCGGCATTTATCCCGAAGAACTTTTGGGCAAATTTTTACAGGAATTTGTCGAAACTGAGGAAATTGAGGCTATAGAAAAAGCTTTATTTGAAAACTGCGATCAATCTAACGGTATCAGATTATCATTCAAAAGTCAAAACCGCCAGTCTTTTTTTCAGGGGACGGTGCATCAATCTAGTTCAGCATTAATTCTTGAACTCGAGTCGGCTGTTTCCCCAAAACCTAGCGATTCTTTCAATTTTTATCATTTAGTCCAAGAGCCGATCGACAAAATCCACAGAACACCAAACCTGCAAGTGCTGTGTCAGACAGCAGTTGAAGAAGTGCGGAGGATGATCGGTTTCGATCGAGCGATCGTCTATCAATTTGATGCCACCGGGGCGGGGGAAGTTGTCGCAGAAGACAAAGTAGAAAGTTTGGCTCCTTTATTGGGACTGCACTATCCGGCTGGCGATATTCCCCCCCAGGCAAGAAACCTGTTCAACATGAATTCAATTCGGTTTATTCCGGATATTAACTGTCAGCCTGTAGAACTAATTCCTCACTGCAATCCGCTGACCGGTCGCCCCCTGAATCTGGGCTTTTCTTTGTTGAGAGCAGTTTCCCCTTGCCATGTTCAATATCTCAAGAACATGAACATTGGTGCTAGCATGACCTTGACATTAATCAAAGATAAAAAACTCTGGGGATTGATCGCCTGTCACCACCCAACACGAAAGTATGTCAACTACGAAACAAGAAAGGCTTGCGAACTGCTAGCCAAGTTTGTGAATCTAGAACTTAGCTACAAACAAGATAGCGAAAATTGGGAATATGCAATTTATTTAAAAGAAAATTGCCATAAATTTGTCACCCAAATTTCTCAATCACACTGGTTTGTAGAAGGTTTACTTAAATCCAGAGATGAATTGCTGACCTTAGTGGGCGCTACGGGTGGAGTTGTGTGTGCCAATGAAAATTTAACAACCCTCGGCAAAACCCCGGAATTGGGAGAAATAAAAAGCTTAATTGCTTGGATAAAAACTCAAAGAAATAATGATATTTTTCATACAGATTCTCTCTCAAAACTGTATCCGCCATCCGAGAAGTTTAAAGAAGTTGCTAGCGGTTTGCTGGTACTTGCCATGTCCGAAATGCAAAATTATTACATTTTGTGGTTCCGTCCAGAAACAATTCAAACTGTCAACTGGGCCGGTAAACCAGACGGGGAAATTGAAGTTAACCCGGATGGCAGCAGGCCACTGTCTCCTCGCAATTCCTTTGACTTGTGGCAAGAAACTGTGAGGTCAAAATCTTTGCCTTGGCAGCGCTGCGAAATCGAAATAGCTCGAGAACTTCGAGTTGCTATTACTAGCATGGAGTTGCGGAAAACCAATCAGCAACTCAGCTTAGCTTTGTCGGCTACCAAAATTGGATTTTGGGACTGGGACGTGCCGAAAAATCGCATAGTTTGGTCGAGGGAACACGAAGAGTTGTTTGGGTTGACCCCAGGCACTTTTGCCGGAACTTATCAAAGTTTTGCAACTTGCATTCACCCAGAAGATTTAAAAAGTATGGAGAATGCTATAAATCAGGCGATCGCCCAGCGAGGAGATTACTGTCACGAAACCCGCGTGGTTTGGCCGGACGGCAGCATTCACTGGATGGAGGGGAAAGGTAAGTTTTTTTACAACGAAGCCGGCGATGCAGTGCGGATGGTGGGGACTGTTACAGAAATTACCGATCGCAAAGCTAGAGAATTACAGTTGCGCCTGTTGGAATCAGCAGTCACCACCACTAACGACGCCGTGTTAATTACCGAAGCTGAACCGATTGAGGAACCGGGGCCGCGAATTATTTATGTCAATCCAGCTTTCACGCGGATGACCGGCTATACGCTAGAAGAAGTTGTGGGCAAAACGCCGCGCATCTTGCAAGGAGAAAAAACCGACCGCGCAAGTCTCGATCAAGTTCGGACAGCTTTAGAAACCTGGCAGCCCGTGCGGGTTGATTCGATCAATTACCGCAAAGACGGGACGGAATTTTGGGTAGAAATGAGCATTGTGCCCATAGCTGACGAAACAGGTGAGTTTACCCACTGGGTATCAGTGCACCGGGATATTAGCGATCGCAAACTTGCTGAAGCCGCCCTCCAACAGCTCAACGAACGGTTAGAAATGCGAGTTTTGCAGCGAACCAGAGAACTAGAAAGCTCTCAAGCAGAACTCCGGGAAAGCGAAGCTTTATTTCGCTCTCTGAGCGAGAGTTCCCCCGTCGGTATTTTCAAAATCGATACTGAGGGGAAATGTACTTATACAAATCCTCGCTGTCAAGCAATTGGCCACTTCACACCTGCAGCCGCTTTAGGAAACGGCTGGATGCGCTTTGTTCACCGCGAAGACCTCAAACTAATTCTGTCTAAGTGGTCCCAATCGCAATCGCTAGATGGGGAATTTTCCTGCGAATTCCGCCACATCCAGCGAGACGGAACCATCCGGTTTTGTCGGCTTAAAACAGCTCCGATTTTTTCCGACAGATCTCAACTAATTGGTCACGTGGGCACAGTCACAGATATCACAGAAAGTCGGGCAATTGAAAAAATGAAAAATGAGTTTATTTCAATTGTCAGCCACGAACTGCGAACGCCGCTTGCTTCCATTCGCGGTTCTTTAGGTTTGCTGGCGGCTGGGGTACTCAAAAGTAAACCGGAAACTGCCAAACAGATGTTAGAAATCGCTTCCAGCGATACTGAACGGTTAGTGCGTTTGGTAAACGATATTCTCGACTTAGAGCGGCTCGATTCGAGCCAAGTTATCCTCGTCAAGCAGTGGTGCGATGCCCAGGTTTTGATGCGGAAGTCTGCAGAAGCTGTACTTTCTTTGGCTGCTGAAAATAACATTGATTTGTCGATTTTGCCCGCAACAGCCCAAATTTGGGCTGACCCCGACAGAATCGTTCAACTGCTGGTAAATTTGTTGAGCAATGCGATTAAATTCTCCGATCCAGGGAGTACAGTAACTGTCAGGGTGGAAGATTTGGGCGATTCCCTACGGGATAGCTACGCTTCACGGGTTTTATTTGAAGTCAAAGATCGAGGGCGGGGGATTCCTGCCGATAAACTAGAAACTATCTTTGGACGGTTTCAACAGGTCGATGCTTCAGACTCCCGCCAAAAAGGAGGTACGGGTTTGGGTTTGGCTATCTGTCGCAGCATAGTACAGCAGCATGGGGGCAGAATTTGGGTCGAAAGTGTTGTCTCACAAGGCTGCAGTTTCTATTTCACAGTGCCTGCACCGTTGGAAGGCGAAGGGGGAAAAAGTTTGGAGGTTTGAGATTGCTTTGATAATATCTCGCGAAAGCTCAAGTTCCTGACAACCCACGCGGGTAGAATGATTTTGGGAGGCTGATAGCTCGATTTTTCAGTTCAGGGTTTAAGTAGGTGAGCGGCAAAATATATCAACCGCGCCCGACGATTAGGACGTTTTTAAGTGCTCAAACTCTTAATTTTATTGCTTCTTCCTTTGGCTATATCTTTCAAGAAACCCGGTTGATGAGGCAGCGTGCGTAAGTCCTTTTTCGGTTTACCATGATTAATTTAAAATTAGAGTTTTAATTATGTCAGCAAAGCGCATTCTGGTCATCGATGATGAAAAAAACCTCTGCAGCGTGATTCAGGCCTGTCTGGAACATTTAGGCGGCTGGATTGTACTAAGCGCGCCCGACGGCAGCCAAGGATTGCTTTTAGCTGAAACTCAACTCCCTGACGCTATTCTGCTAGATGTGATGATGCCGGATATGGACGGACTTACTCTGTTTGGTTTGCTGCAAAACAATGCGACTACTCGGGGGATTCCGGTGATTTTCCTGACGGCTAAGGTGCAGGCGATGGATTTGAGCGAATTTGCTGATTTGGGGGTAGCGGGGGTGATTGCCAAGCCTTTCGATCCTTTGAGTTTGGCACAGCAAGTGGCGGACATTCTGGGTTGGGAACCGTTGCTTTAAACTGGGGTAAAAGGCGAGCGCAGATAGCATATCAAACTCGGCATTTGAAACCGCTACTAGACCAACAAAGTCGGCCCACCCCGACGGCAGAATCAAGGGCATTAAAGCCGGATGACGATCGAAAATCCGCTTTCTGGTTCTCTTGACTATTCCGAAAATCACGCAATTACGTTATTAAACCGGGTTGATGCGTTCACGAAAGTTCTAGTTTTTCCGGCTATTTTCATAATTTCCTCATTTTTTTGATTTAGCTTTGAGATGGATCGGTGATTGGTTAATTTAAACTCTGATTCCCTATAAGTTCTAGAGATAATCTCAGGGAGTCGGGGTTTTTTGTTACCTCCAAAGCCGATCGGCTATCACCGTATTTACAGGCAGAATAACTCCTCCAGAAGTTACGCACACTGGCATCAAGAACGGTTTTTTTTTACCCGGAATCACAGATGCAGCGAAGTTTTTGGGTGAAAAACCCGGTTTCAGCCTGCTAACCCCAGATTTACGCAGAGTTCCCTGAGAAACCTGGTTTTTTAACCCAGGATCACAGATGGAACCAAGTTTTTGGCTAAAAAACCAGGTTTTTGCCTAACTCTTGTAATCCCTGCTTCGGCCAAAGTATATTTATTAAAAAAAATGATGGTCTTCATAATTTCCTCATATTTTTTAGATAAAGTTTACTCCAAGCTCTTGATCTTAAGGTCGATCGCACTCTCAGCACCATTCCGCTGCCAAAGAGTGAATCTGTTGTCAGGAGACTTCGGCAAAGTGACGGAACTTTCAATTAACTGCTGCTACAGTACAACCAACCTCAATAAGTCAGGATATAGGCCCTGCATACCAAACAAACTGGGTTTTTTAACCGGGAAAAACGGAGTTTCTGCGCCAGACCTCTAAGTGTTGGCAGGATAACTCAATGCTACAAAAATTAATAACTGAAGATGTGATTTGCGCTCTCGAATAACACCCCAAAAATAAGTCGGTCGTTTGATCAAGAGCCAAACTCGCAATTGCCACTAACAGGCAAAGCCAAGTCTCAGTAAGTTTTTGAAAGAGTGTGGAGATTTTTTTAATGTCTGATCAGCTATCTTATAAAGGTAACAACCCGATTCTGTGCTATTACGCAAATGTTACCAACCTAGTTCAGGTGGTTCGGATTGGGAACATTCCTAATTGGTACTTTGAAAAAGTGCTGTTTCCGGGACAGCGACTGATGTTTGAAGCTGCTGCTGAAGCAGTCTTAGAAATTCACACTGGTACGGTGGCAAGTGCTATTTTATCGGACAAGATTCCCTGCTACGTGCTGCGGGTTATAGAAGAGGTAAGTTCCGAGTTCGAGCTGGTGATGACCGAAGAACGATTGGCGGTATTAGCCGGTTAAAATTTATGAGAAATCAGACGATATCGAGAACGGGCACAAAAATATTAGTTAACGAGTGTTTGGGGACAGGGAAAATGCAGAAAAATCTTGTCAATATTACCTTAGCTGTAGTAACAGAGGAAGTAGAAATTATCTTGGAGTCTTATCCGAAGCACCCATACCAACAAGCTTTTTCGCCTTCGGGATTGCGACAGGAGTTAATTGCTTATGTGCTCAGCCGAGTTCCTAATAGATATACTGCGATCGACTCCGGCGAGTCTGTGTCAAACCAAACAGTTCAGGTTCGCTGTTCTTCAGAGCAGTTGCTGCACATAGAAAATTTGATTCATACTGGCATTCGTGACGTGCTGCACAGCTATGAGAAGATAGATTACCCCCTGCCTGAAGAAGTTAAATTCGATTCCAGAGTTGCTAGTTGGTTGTGATAGTTTCTGGTAAATGAGGGAGACGCCGAGATTCTCGGCCCTCTCGGTTGGGCGAGGTGGAATTGTGTACTGACTCGATGGTTCAAGACTTTTGGTAATCGCAGCAGCAGTTGCACGGGCCATTGGGATTGACAGCACAGCGCAGAATTTCCGATCGAGCATTAAAGCGACAGCTAGCATCTCCGATAACCCAGATGCCGCTTACAAAAGTTCTTTCCGTCGGCGGTGTGGCCGACTGCACGTACAGGGCAATTTTTTGCAGTCGGTAGCGGCCGGATTTGAGTTGATAGCGGTGGTGGCGTTCCAAGACAGCGTAGGTTTGTCCCTCTAAATCTAGATAGTTCCCCGGTTGTGGCGTCCAATCCAGCCGAATGCTACCTAAATATTGGCGGGGGTGAGAGAGAATCACCTCTACAGGTAAAGTATTTTGTTCCATGTGGCGGTGCGTTCGCGAACTGAACTAAAGGGGCAAATAGTTGACTCAACCTACATCTTGTTCATCTAGAAAGATAAGTTTTTATAGAGAGAGTAATTTAGGTTTAGGCGCTACACTTAACTATAGAACCTTTGGCGCTCGAGGAATAGGCGACTTATCTTGGGATAGCCGACTCCCTCCACTACGTTCCGCCCAACAGGCTAGGAAATAAACTTCAACTCGCTTGAGGTAACTAAAGTTAAGTTCGATTAGCTTTGATAAAGCAGTACACGCTGATGGTATCGCAACTCGCAGGTTCAATCGATACGCGGTTGAGATTCCTGAACAGATTTTAACGGTTTGCAGGACTTGGGGTGCTTGAGGTGGGTTTGTACTAAGGACTTCAGTCCTCTGATTTGTATGAGGACTTAACTGCTGACTACAAACCAAACCGCTTTTTTGGCAATCAAAATTCCCAAAAATATGCCATTCCTTCCATGATTCCCCAAGCGCAAACAGAACCAGCTAAATAATGATTTGTAGTGCCAAATTCGCGATGCCATTCTAAGAGTTCTGACAGAGCATTAGCAACGATTACTCCCCGGACAGCCTGTTCAAACATACTGATATCATTGCCAGAATCACCGCAAACTAATGTTGCCTCAGATGGAATTTGTAGGCGCTTTTGTAAATAAAAAAGGGCATTGCCTTTATTGCTAGTTTGCGGTAAAATATCTACATTACTATTACTGCTAAAAATGATTTGAGCTGGCAGTCCCGATTCAGTTAACTTTTGCTGCAAAGCCTGGACAGTCGAGCTATTTTCTGCTGCTGGTTCCAGACAATAACTGATTTTCCAAGGATTTTGTTCTTTTAGGGATTGGGGTTTAAGCTGGGAAAACTGCTGAGCTAAAGAGGCGATCGCCATTTTATCCCAGTCTTGAGAAAGATATTCCGCCCAATCTAAATCGAGGATTCCGTCTTGGTAAATTTCGCTACCTACACCTGCGATCAAATAGTCGGGTGCTAGCAGTTGCTTTTGGGCAATTAATTCGCAAGTTGAAGCATTAGAACGCCCGGTAGCGTAAACCAAACAAATTTGCGATCGCTGTGATTGCAAGCGCTGGTTGAAAACTTGAGTTGCTTCGTCATCTCCGACTAGCGTGTTGTCTAAATCTGTAACTAATAAAAACTTCATTTGGGGAATTAGTCAGGAGTCAGTAGTCTTCAGTCATTAGTGATTGGGAATTGCTCGCTTCCTAAAATAATTTTAACTATTTATAAGAATTTGTTAAACCAACTACATTTATAAGCAAGCTTATCGGTTAACATTGGCCAGATTTAATTTTCAATAAGTGGTGTGAGTTTTATGGTGAATAATGCAACCTCCGTTAAAGCTTTTTGGCTGTCTTTCTTGATTTCTGGTGCTGCAGTGCCTTTGGCGCCGATCGCAGCAACAGCTCAAATTCAGGATACCTCAACTCCAGAAGTTGCGTTAGAAGCGAGTGCCGTCTCTACGGCTACCCCAGACGCAGCGCTGGCAGCAGGTAAGATTGAGATACCGCACTTAGCGGCGAGCACGGCAGAGACTAACTCAGCAGTCGATCGCGCTTTACCCGAAACAGATGCAGCATGGGTGAATAGCGCTTTACCCGAAACAGATGCAGCATGGGTGAATAGCGCTTTACCGCAAACAGATATAGCCACAGTCGATCGTGCTTTATCCGAAACAGATGCAGCATGGGTGAATCGTACTTTACCCGAAACAGATGCAGCAGTCGATCGCGCTTTACCTCAAACAGATATAGCATGGGTGAATCGCGCTTTACCCCAAACAGATATAGCAACAGTCGATCGTGCAACAACAACCCCAGAAATAACGGAGGCAATTCGCGAATTGCCCCCACAGGAGTTAGAAATTGCAAACTCTCCTCAGTCTCAACAAGTTGCTGAAGCCAGCAAAGTTGCCGACATCAGCAGCGAGACGGGCACCGCTGATGACCTCAGCATACAAGAAGACGCAGCACAAGTCACTTCTGTTTCCCAACTGTCCGACGTGCGGCCGACTGATTGGGCTTTTCAAGCCTTGCAATCCCTAGTAGAAAGATACGGCTGCATTGCGGGATATCCAGACGGCACATTCCGAGGCAATCGAGCAATGACTCGGTATGAATTCGCCGCCGGATTAAACGCTTGCTTAGACCAAATTACCAAACAACTTGGCGGTTCTAGTGGTAATTTAGTCAAGCGAGAAGATTTACTTGCTTTGCAAAGATTGCAAGAAGAATTTGCAGCAGAATTAGCTACATTGCGCGGTCGAGTCGATGCTTTAGAAGCCCGCACTGCCGAATTGGAAGCCAATCAATTTTCAACTACCACTAAATTAAACGCATTTGCTTGGTTTAACCTGACTGGAGCTTTTGCGAGCAAGCGAGTCCGAGTTGAAGCAACCAATGGAAATGCTGCTCCGCTCGATCGAGTAGCCGGACGCGATCCTGTCACCAACAGACCAATTGTGCAGAGAGTGGACGACCCAGAAATCACTTTCAGTCAGTTAGTTTGGTTGACTCTCACTACTTCTTTTACAGGGAAAGACGAATTAATTACACAGCTAGCTGTAGGTAACGGCAATTCCCCAGCCAATCAATATACTTCTACGGGCCTGTTCAATACATTTGGCACTCCTTTCCTCGATCAAACTGCGGGAGGAAATCCCAATGAAGTTATCCTGCGGGAACTTTCCTATCGGTTCCCGCTTAGCAACAGCTTGCAAGTAGTAGTCGGGCCGAGGATTAATTTCTACCGCTACTTTGACAACAATAGGTTTAACTTTTTCGTAGACGGTGCGAGCAGCTTTAATTCTAACAACAGCCCTTTATTAAGCGCTACCAGACGCGGTGCGGGTGCTTTGGTTTTGTGGGATATCGGCCGCGCATTGAAACTGCGTTTTGGCTACTTGGGGGAGAGTACGGAATTTTTGCCCACTTCCGTGTTTAATTCAGCTTCCAATCCGTCTCAAGGCTTGTTTGATGGGACAAATACGACTACAGCAGAATTAACATTCAGTCCGAGCGAGCGGACTAATTTGCGTTTTCTGTACAGCCGTTCCAACATCCAGCAAATCGGTGGCTTAATTGGATCTCCTAACAGCAAGCCGTTAAACGGTGTGGCAGATGACGGTTTCGGCGGCCGCCTGGGCAATTCGACGTCGAATACTTATAGTTTCAATTTCGATTGGTTAGTCAGTCGCCGCTTTGGTCTTTTCGGCCGCTACGGCTACGCCGAAACCAATATATTTCCCAAGACTGACCGACCCGACGGCACGATCAAAAATCAATCTTATCAGTTAGGACTTGCATTTCCCGATTTGTTCAAAGAAGGAGCTTTGCTTACGGTGTCATATTTAGTACCTTTTGACTTTACTGGCGGTCGGAGGTTTCTGGTTTCTGGCGGAGGGAATGGCGGCACGCAGTACGAAATTGAGGCAACTTATTATTTGCCTCTCACCGACCATATTTCGATCGTGCCAGCATTTTATGCGATCAGCAATGCCAATAATTTCGATAACAACCCGACAATTTTTGTCGGCAATTTGCGGACGCAGTTTAGTTTTTAAGTAAATCAGGGCTGACTTGAACATTATTATAGTATTTTTCAGTTGAGTCAGCTACACATTAATAATCGGTAATGGGGCGCTGAGTGTAGATTACCTGACTCTGTTGAAAACTGCTATATGTAAGGTATGCCTGAAACACCTTACCGCGTTATATCAAATCTGTTAGCCTCGGAATTCTTCCTATCTCTCTTCTCGACCTCTGCGTGAATCAGCGTCAATCCCTTGTCATCTGCGGTTAATACATTCTCTTTTTTTAACCGCAGATACAGGCAGATCAACACAGATTAACGCAGATAAATTCTATCAATTTCGGTGACACCATCCATCCGTGATTGTTGACTGTTGACTGGATTTGACTATTCCGATGCAACCGGAATTGATATTAGACTAGGGTGTCAAACCACTGATAGCAAATCCGCGCTTCATCGTCGGGCGTAAAATCGAGTCAACAGTCAACACTCAACCATCCTTCAGTTTTTCGACCCCGAGTTAACCGCCAACAGTCAACAGTCAACAATCATGAGGAGTGCAACCGGAATTGATATGATATCCTGATTAGCGTTGTCCTGATGTCAACGAATTGGAATTTCGATGATAAATTCAGTGCCTTTACCTGGTTCTGAGAAGCACTGCAATTTGCCGTTGTGTTTTTCAACGACAATTTGGTGCGAAATTGATAAACCCAAACCTGTGCCTTTACCTACGGGTTTTGTGGTAAAAAACGGGTCAAACAAACGCACAATCTGATCTTCGGGAATGCCCAGACCGTTGTCTTTGATCCGAATTAAAATGCTCTTTTCATCAATCGTTTCAGTTTTAATGGTAATAGTAGGAAAGATAGAAATTCCGGTGTCTTTGGCTTGGCTGCTGCTTTCTTCCAAGGCGTCGATCGCGTTTGCCAATACATTCATAAATACCTGATTTAACAGTCCGGGATGACAGTTTATTTGCGGCAGTTGTCCGTATTCTTTAATCACTTTAATGCCCTGCCAGTTGGCTTTGGCTTTCAGTCGGGTGTTTAACATTAACAAGGTACTTTCTAAACCTTCGTGAATGTCGGCAGTCTTGATTTTAGCTTCGTCTGCCCGCGAGAAATTGCGAAGAGTTTGAATAATTTCTACAATGCGCTCGCATCCGGTCTGCATCGAATTGAGCAACTTGGGCAGGTCTTCTGCTAAAAATTCTAAGTCTATATCATCGGCTTGTTGCTGAAGTTTGGCTGGGGGATTCGGGTACTCTTCTCGATACACCTGCACGATTTCTAATAAGTCTAGAACGTAGCCTCGGACGTGGCAGAGGTTGCCGGCGACAAAGCCCACTGGGTTGTTAATTTCGTGGGCAATTCCTGCTAGCACCTGTCCGAGGGAAGACATTTTTTCGGTTTGTACTAACTGCATTTGAGTTTGCTGCAATTCCTGCAAAGCTGTTTGCAATTCTTGGGATTTTTGCCGATCGCGATCGGCGGCGGCGGCCCGTTCTTCCTCAACTCCGATCGCCCCGGCAATAATTCCGATCAGCTTGCAGTCGGCTTCTGTGGGCGTGATGGGCTCAGTGTTGACAACGCACACCACACCCACGTAATTGTCGCGCAGCCGCACTGCTTGTCCCAGATAGCTTTGCAGTTGGTAGCGGATGACAGCGGGATCGGTTTTGCCGTAGATAGTGTTCTGCAAGTCAGGAATAGCCACAGCCCGATCGCTTGCTTTGTGGCATACGTCGGTGCAGACGTGGCCTTCGGCGCGATCGATCAGCGGGTAGTCCGGTGGCGCTTGCCAAGTCCCGATTGCGTGCAGCAGTCCGCCACCTAAACGGCTGTAGATGGCGCAGCTTCCGCCCAAAAGCTCGCCGGCTAAGGATGTCAACCGCTGGATGTTCTCAGCGGCGTCGGTGGTGAATCCCAAAAAGCACTCGTTGATTTTGCTGAGGCGGTACTCTGCTTGCCTGCGCGCCGTCATGTCGCGGGAGTTGATCACAATTCCTTTCACAGCGGGGTCTGCTAGCAAGTTGATGCCGACACCTTCAAGAAAACACCAAGAACCGTCAGCGCGCCGGAACCGACCTTCTAGAGCCATCGGAGCGCCTGGATTTGCCATCAGTTTTTCGCCGTCGGAAATCACCGAGGGCAGGTCGTCAGGGTGGATCGAATCGAGAGCAATTTGACCGGCGAGTTCATCGGCTTCGTAGCCTAACACTCTTTCTACAGAAGGGCTTTCGTAAACAATGCGACCGCTGGCGTCGAGAATAGTAATGATGTCGGAACTGTTGAGAATTAGCGATCGCCACTTAGCCTCATTTTGAAACAAAGCTGACTCGGCTTGTTTGCGATCGGTAATATCCTCTACCATTTGCAAAATAAACTGTGGCGTTCCCTGACTGCTGTCGATGACAGAGGCGCTGAGGCGTCCCCACCTGATGCTGCCGTCTTGGCGGAGGTAGCGCTTCTCGATTTGGTAAGCTTCGCGGGATCCCGCGACCAACTGTTGGCGTAACTCGCGCGAAACTTGTGCGTCTTCCGGGTGCGCGCAGTCGTCGAGGCCGACACCCCGCAGTTGAGCTTCCGATCGCCCTAGCATAGCTTGAAATGCCGGATTAGTGGCGATCGCAACACCTTCGAGGGTAGCGACTACCATGCCGATCGCAGCGCGTTCAAAAATTGCCCGAAACCGCTGTTCGCTATCTCGCAAAGCTGCATCCGCTTCCACTTCCTGCGTGATGTCCCGCCCCGCGACGGCCAAACCTTTGCGCGAACCGTCGGGGTTGAACAGTGGCACTTTCCGCACTTCAAACAAATTGCTGCCGCCTGTGGGCAAGGGGACAATTTGGCGGCTGGAGGTAAGAGTGCCTGCTTGCCAGGTGGTTTCGTCGGTTTCCTGCCAAGTTAGCAGGATTTCTCTGACTCTGGGATCGGCGGCGGCAGCTAGTTCGGCAGTAGTTTTACCCTGGTAGTCTGCGGTTTCCCAGCCCAAAAGTTGGAGGGCGCAGTCGTTGGCAATCAGCCAGCGCCCCTCGCTGTCTGTGAGGTTGATCGCGTCGGGCACGGCGTTAATCGCGGTTTTCAACCAGTATTCTTGATTTCGCAGGGCTGCTTCGGCTTGTTTGCGATCGGCGATTTCGGCGACGGTTCCTTCGTAGTAAAGGAGTTCGCCGTCTTCGTCGCGGACTTCGCGCACGTTTTCCGAGATCCAGGTAGTGCTGCCGTCTTTGCGGCGGACGCAGGACTCAAACTCTTTCAGGGAGCCATTTGTGCGGATTTCTGCCATGAAGGAAGCGCGGCGGGTGCGATCGGCGTAAAGGTTTTTTGCCGAACATTTGGCGATCAGTTCTGAGGGGGAATCGTAGCCGTACATTCGGGCGAGTGCCTGGTTGGCGCTGAGGTAGCGCCCGTCTGGGGCGGTTTGAAATATGCCTTCGGTGGCGTTTTCAAAGATGCTGCGGTATTTTGTCTCGGCTTGTTTGAGGGCTTCTTCTGCCTGGAAGCGATCGGTGATATCAGATTGGACGCCGATGAAGTGGGTAACGAGTCCGCTGCTGTCGCGCACCGGCGAGATGCTGAGTTCGTTCCAGAAAGGGGTGCCGTCTTTGCGGTAGTTTTTCAGAACTACTTTGCAGTCATGCTGTTGTTTCAGGGCCACGCGGATTTGATCGACGGCAGCGCCATCGGTATCCGGGCCTTGCAGGAAGCGGCAGTTCTGCCCGATTATTTCGCTGCGATTGTAGCCTGTAATCCGCTCGAAAGCCCCGTTGCAGTAGACTATAGGCCTGTCCGGCTGGGTAGCGTCCGCGATCGCGATGCCGTTGCTGGTAGCTGCCAGGGCGCGATCGTACAGCCGAAATACTTCTTCTATTAAATTCGGTGTGCCGCCAGTACGAGTCGGCGATAGCGTTTCAGAAGGAATGCTTATATCTATCTGCATGAGTTTCTATAAATTGAGTTTATTGTAGATCCCGACTGGCAGCACACCCTAGACTTTAACAGAATTGCCTGTTTTCCACAGGCAGAAGTTAGAAGGCTATTGTGCAGAATTTTGGCGGTAAATTCTACCTAAAAAAAATCTGGCTTCCCTCGTTTTTTTCCTCTTTGCTTCTGCCTTGTGCCTTCTACCTTCAAAGGAATCCTACTTGTTAATTTATAATAGCTGTTCTGGGGATCACTCTATCTTTAGTATGGTTTACTTGGCAGGGTTTAGATAGCTTATAAATTCGCGCACTTATTTTTTGTATTGAATCAAAATTAGATAGCCGGAGTCTCTATTAAAATATTTTGAATAAAAGACCTAGGATTTAAACGATTCAAAAGATACTAATAAAAAACCAGTAACAATTAATGTTGAACGAACACAGCAAGTTCTGAAATATCGTCGATCGCGAAAGTCGGTTCTAGGCCGAGACACTTAGCGCGATCGCCATATCCGTAAGCCGCCCAACAAACATCTATCCCAGCATTTTTAGCAAACAGCAAATCAATCGCTGTATCGCCAACCATTAAAATTTGACTGTTATCCAAGTCCGGGAACAGCGGTTTAATAATTGAGTGAAAAACCGCCGCATCGGGTTTCATAATCATTTCTCCGTTGTCACCTAAAATCAAATCAAAAAAACTGTGAATTTTCAATTTCTGCAGTAACGAATTCACAAAACTAACGTGTTTATTGCTGAAAACTCCCAAGTTACATCCCGACTTGCGTGCCAACTGCAAGACTTGCTTTGTTCCGGTAAATAACTCTACCTGCTTTTCACCTTCCGCCCGATAATAAGAGCGGTAAGTTTCAACCCATTCAGCAATTGCGCTTTCCTCGATCGCCGGATGGAGGATTTTAAAAGACTTTGGTAAATTGATGCCGATCGTACCTATAATAATATCAGCAGTAGGTGGGGTTATATTGAAACTTTCAAAAGTTTTGGTAAAGCAAAATACAATAGCTTTGTGAGTAATTGCCAAAGTGCCGTCGAAGTCAAAAATAATTAACTTGTACTGACTCATCTTTCTGAAAATTTTCTATATAGCAATCGGAGGCTTCCAATGACCTAATAGCATGATTAATCTCTAAGTCACTAATTATAAGTATAATCTTTAAACATTCAAGAGGTCAACATGAGTGTCACCGAAAAACCAGAAATTATAGCAACAGATTTCCCTGACCACACTCAATTACCAGACTCCGACGGTACTTTTGTGAAAAACTTCCAACAACATCCTCAAAGCATCCTGTTAACAACATCAATTCGACCCATTTTAGACCAAATTCATCCCGACGGACAATACTGCATCGGTCAAGATTCCGGTATTTACTGGCGAGTGCCCCGGCCCCCGGAACCGCCCGAAAGAGGATCCGAAGCGCCTGATTGGTTTTACGTGCCCGACGTGCCGCCAACTCTTGACGGAAATCTTCCCCACTCCTATGTCATGTGGCAGGAATTAATGCCGCCTCGGATTGTACTTGAATTTGTTTCTGGTGATGGCAGTGAAGAAAGAGATAGCACTCCTCGCCAAGGCAAATTCTGGATTTACGAGCAGATAATTCGACCTGCTTTTTACGGCATTTATGAAGTCAAAAAGGCACAAGTTGAAGTGTATCATTTGGTAGAAGATCGGTTCGAGTTAGTTCCACCAAATGAGCGCGGACATTACCAGATCGCACAAATAGGAGTGGAATTAGGCATTTGGCAAGGGGTTTATCAGGGTGTAGAACTGCCTTGGCTGCGCTGGTGGGAT
Organism: Microcoleus sp. Pol11C2; assembly: GCF_036701505.1. Lineage (NCBI taxonomy): Bacteria > Bacillati > Cyanobacteriota > Cyanophyceae > Oscillatoriales > Microcoleaceae > Microcoleus > Microcoleus sp. Pol11C2. The sequence continues at coordinate 73,092 of NZ_JAUBQX010000018.1, read as the reverse complement.
GCCTCCGGGAATTTGCTGCCGGCCGCCGAAGAGCGGGCAGAACAAGAACGACAAAGGCGCATAGAAGCTGAGTTGCGAATTCAAGCTTTAGAAGCGCGTTTGGGAGAGTTAGAATCGGGGTAATACAATTTTAGATTTTAGATTTTAGATTTTAGATTTGGGATGACTGATGATTATCGGGGTTGGGTTCTTCATAAGTCCTTCGCAATTCTTCAATTCTTCCATCAAAAATCTTAATTCCCATAAGTCGCAGATGCCGGTAGGGACACGGCAATTCAGTGTCGCTAGGAATATCATGTGCTGTAAAAACCCGATCGCCTAGCAGCCTCCTCAGAAACGATATAAACATTCATCGGTTATTATCAAAAATTTGCGTATATTAACTTAAGTATTGCATCACTTTTTGTGTAAGTCCTATGGCACTAATTGTTCAGAAATATGGCGGAACCTCGGTTGGCACAGTCGATCGCATTTTGGAAGTAGCCCGACGAGTTGTAAAAACAGCACAGCTCGGCAACTCTCTCGTTGTCGTACTTTCAGCGATGGGCAAAACCACCGACGGTTTAGTTAAACTCGCCAAGGAAATTTCCGCAAATCCCAACAAGCGGGAAATGGATATGTTGCTTTCCACTGGGGAACAAGTCTCGATCGCACTTTTGAGCATGGCATTGCAGGAAATGGGACAGCCCGCAATTTCCCTCACCGGCGCCCAAGTTGGCATTGTCACCGAAGCCGCCCACACCCGCGCCCGGATTTTGCGAATCGACCCAAATCGGCTTGAAAGCCAGTTAAAAAGCGGTAAAGTCGTTGTGGTGGCGGGTTTCCAAGGCATCGCCGATGCCGGAGAATTGGAAATTACCACCTTGGGCCGTGGCGGTTCCGACACAACCGCAGTAGCCTTGGCTGCAGCGCTGCGAGCCGACAGATGCGAAATTTATACCGACGTGCCCGGAATTCTGACTACAGATCCGCGCTTGGTTCCCGACGCGCAATTGATGGACGAAATCACTTGCGACGAAATGCTGGAATTGGCGAGTTTGGGCGCAAAAGTCCTCCACCCGCGCGCGGTAGAAATTGCCAAGAATTACGGCGTGCCGCTGGTAGTGCTTTCTAGCTGGAGTGACGCCCCCGGTACGCGGGTAGTGTCCCCACCCCCGAAACTTCGGTCTTTGGAGGGTTTGGAGCTCGCAACAGCGGTGGATGCGGTGGAATTTGACTTAGATCAGGCGGGGGTGTCGCTGCTGCGTTTGCCCGATCGCCCCGGCGTAGCAGCGCGGTTGTTTGGTGCGATCGCGCAGCAAAATCTCGATGTAGACTTAATTATTCAGTCAATTCATGAAGGAAATACTAACGATATTGCCTTCACAGTGACGCGAAAATCTCTGCAACAAGCCGCCGCCGTTGCAGATGCCATTATCCCCGCCCTCGGCAAGAATTCTCGCCCAGAATTGGGAGAACCGGAAGTGAAAGCAGAAGAGCGGCCAATAGCTAAAGTTAGCATTGCGGGTGCGGGAATGATCGGTCGTCCGAGGGTAGCGGCGCAGATGTTTAAGACTTTAGCGGATGCGGGAATTAACATTCAAATGATTTCTACATCAGAGGTTAAAGTTAGTTGTGCGATCGATGCTGAAGATTGCGATCGGGCTGTTGCCGAACTCTGCAAAGCATTTGATGTTGCCAACTCCCCTATTGGGCTGCGTTCATCCTCCCACAAACCGCCCGCAGTCCGCGCCGTTGCGTTGGATTTCAATCAAGCGCGTCTAGCCATTCGCCAATTGCCCGATCGACCCGGAGTAGCAGCAAAACTGTTCGGACTTTTAGCCGAGGAAAATATCAGCGTAGACACGATCATTCAGTCGCAGCGCTGTCACAATATTGACGGCATATTAACTCGCGACATTGCATTTACCGTAGCACAAATTGACGCCGAAGCTGCTAAAAACGCCCTCGAAAAAGCCGCCCCCCAATTTGGCTGGGGCGAAGTAGCAGTCGATACACAAATAGCCAAAGTTAGCGTTGTCGGTTCCGGGATGGTAGCGCATCCGGGAGTAGCGGCAAAAATGTTTGAAGCGCTTTCCCGCCAGCAAATCAACATTCAAATGATTGCAACTTCCGAGATTAAAATTAGCTGCGTTGTGGATGAGGAACAAGGTGTAACTGCTTTGAAGGCAATTCACGCAGCCTTTGAACTTGCCGGCACCGAAAAAATCCAAGTTCCCGCGTAATCGAGGTTTGTAGTTGCGCTTCAGCGCCGGCCGACTCTGAATCCCAACTACAAGCTTAAAAATTTCATTAATTAGAGTTTTCGGTAGGGATACGGCACTGCCGTGTCCTTGCAAATATCGCGGACACAGCAGTGCTGTATCCCTACAAATATATTCGGATTTGGACACCGTACTGCCGTGTTCATACAAATATCGATCGACAGTCAACGCTTGGAGTTTTGAGTGAAAATTTCACAGGATGAGGCTGTGTTAAAATGAAACTGGCGATCGAATTAAGGAATTTAATCTTAGTCCTGTATTAGTAGGGTGCGTCATAACCAAAATCCTCGATCGTCGCTCTCTACACCCGTCTGACGCACCTTACAAGTCGATGGGAGTGGCACACTTGCGTAAGTGCTGTTAGAAAAGAGCAACCTGTAAATATTCATTTATTTCTCTTGGCAATCCCTTCATTTCATCATACAATAAATTTTGACTTACTATTTCTTGCGCGATCGCCTCCACAATCGGTACACAAACCGAATTCCCAATTTGCTTGTAACTTTCCCCCGCACTCGGATAACTCTTAAAATCTTCAGGAAAACCCATAAGACGGTAACATTCCTTCAGCGTCAACTTTCTCACCATATCTTGCTCAGGAATGTAGATAAAAAACCTGCCAGATGTTTCTTGTGAAGGAATGGTGGGATGCACTCCATCTACCGAATAAATGCGATTAGGCTGTCTGTGCACTCTCGATAAATGTTCTGTATTCGGCCTCACGCCAGTTTTCCAAGTACCTTTATTTCTGTAACCTACAAACAAAAGTCCCGAATCTTGCTTTCTCGGAGACTCAATTAAAGTATACTCGGATTTATCCAATATTTCAAAATCCCCTGTCTTGTCTAGAAATTCCCTGAGTTTTGGAGTCAACTGGGTTTTAAGCAGAGAAAAATTGAATGGTTTACCTTTAGTTGCAATAAGGAATATTCTTTCACGATGTTGAGGAATTCCAAAGTCTTTAGCATTCAGCATTTTGTAATTCACGCTGTATCCCAAATCTTCAAGACTGGCAATAATTACTTTTAAGGTATTTCCCTTGTCGTGATGGATTAAGTGCTTGACATTTTCGAGAACGATAACTTTAGGCTGCTTGATTTTGATAATTTTACCAATCTCGAAAAATAGCGTGCCTCTAGTATCTTCAAAACCCAGCTTTTTGCCACAGATGCTAAAAGGTTGGCACGGAAACCCGGCGACTAAAATATCAAAGTCTGCTAAATCGGTGGGATTAATTTTACTGATATCGGCAAAAGGAACCTCACCGAAATTTTTCTGGTAAACTTCTCGGCATTTGCTGTTAATTTCGCAGGAAAAAACGCATTCAAAGCCTATCTTTTCAAATCCTTGTCTGAAACCTCCTATTCCTGAAAACAAATCTATAAATTTCATTTTGGCTTAGCTTTAATACCAACAAATTCTATATACAATGATAACCGATTTTGCATCATATATAAGTGAGCAACGACTAAAAAATACAATATCCAGAGTCCCGAGTCTTTCAAGAAGTCGGGTATCTAAAAGCGATCGCGTCTTAAGTTCACTCATCAATTTATCTGTCCAGTCCGATCGACTGTAGCATAGGAGCGATCGGCAAATTGCAGGAATTGTCGATCGCCCCAAATTTCCCCCCGCATTCAACCAACCAACCTGCCAAACTTGTCCCGCAGCCGACTAAACTAGAAATAGCAAAAAAAATATAGCTATTGTTTACTTCCTTTCACCAACCATGAGTCAAACCTTGGAAAACCTCACCGCAATTGATGACAAGCTATCCAAACGCCACATCGACCTCGATCCAGGCGGCTACTTCATCATCTATCTCGATCGCGAAACCAGCTTAATTTGTGCCAAACATTTCACCAACATCATCGACGATCGAGGCCTCGCCGTCGATCCCGAAACTGGTAAACCCATCCCCGCCCGTGGCAAAGTAGAACGCACGGAGGTCACACTTTTTACCGGCAGAACCGCCAAAGAACTTTGTGTCAAAATCCTAGAAGAAACCCGCCCCAGCCCGGTGACAATGTTAGATCACGCAGCTTATCTGGGACGGGAATTTGTACGGGCAGAAATTGCATTGTTGAGCGATCGAGAATACGTTCAAGATTAGTGCAGCCCTGCCTTAATTTCTTGCCAAAACGGTAACTTATCAGATTTATCAGCACCCGATCACGAAAAACCTTGATACCAGAAATAAGTCACCATCGGAATCACTGTCGCCAACACCAACAGCACAACCACAACAACTGTGGCATTGCCTTGATCTGTTTCTTCAGCTTTTTTAAACGTGCCTTCAACTTGAATGTTGTCAACAACTTCAGGAGGACCCGGATCGGGTTCGCCCGACAAAACAGTTGCAATGCGCGTACTTGCAGCCGAAAATGCCTCGTTGTATTTATTGGCTTCCCGCAGTGGCACTTGCACGGTTTCCCCAGCCACACTCTGGGCAATTTCATCGGTTAGCAGGGATTTCACCCCTTCCCCGGTGCGAATTGCCGCGCTGTTGGTAACAGTGTCGAGAACGAGTAAAATTTGATTAGTCTGGTCTTCTTTTGCGGGAAACCACTGTTCAAACAGTTGGTCGGCGAAAGTGGCAGCCGTTTCGCCGTAGTCTAAGCGGTGGATGGTGACAAATCTGACTTGTTTCCCTGTTTTGTTTTCCAGGTTGTCGAGCACGCTGCTGATATTGCTTTCGCTGCTGCGGCTGAGCACGTCGCCTTTGTCGAACACCCAAGTTCGATCGCCCGCCGACAACACGGGCATTTCGTAAACGCCAGTCGCCAATGCCGGCAATACCGCCATCTGGGATGCGATTAGGGCGATCGCGATCGTCGCCGCCAAAGGTTGGAGATATTTTCTCCAGTTAAATAATTGCTTCAGGAGTCGGGTCATGAGGTTAACCGTAAAACTGACTTTTTTCCAAAAATACTATAGAAACCCCCGTAAAATTCATTTTATGCAGGGCAATATTTACAATTAGCTCGCCAGTGGAACTCCCCGCCCGATTATTTTAGGATTCTAACTATGGAACCAGCAGACACTTATAAAGGTTGGATTATTCAATCCCAGAAAGTCTTCTACGTCGAGGTTTGGGATAGTCGCGGCAACCGCCACGTGGCCGTCCAAAATGCCAAGACTGAGGAGGAAGCTTTGGAATTGGCCAAAAAGTGGATAGACAAATATGAGTCAAAACCCGGAAGAATGCCGATCGACGTACCCCATCCTTTCGGAGACATGATCGATATGCCATTTTAATTCAGTTGACTGTTGACTGTTAACTGTTAACTTTACAGCTTGTCGGGTACTCTACTAGAGACAAAACCTCTTCAAATCGAGCAATTATTGCAACTGACGCATCCGAAGAATAGGTCAGTTGCGTCCCGGACTGCATTTGTCATGAGATACAATTACGAAATTCCTCGCAATTTCCGCGTATTTTCTACCAAACTCCGAGCAAATTCGTCGAACCTTTCAGACAGTTTTTCATCCAACAATTTACCCTCAGGACTAAAAGCTTTCCAAGCTTGTCCGATCGCAATTTGTTCGGGAATTACCCAAGCGTGCACCCATCTCAAAATCACGCGCAAATCGTTGAGTGCATTGTTGTTAACTTGCCCTCCCAAAACGCTAATCCCACCCGCAACTTTCCCGTCCAAATGCTCAAAACTCATCAAATCCAGGGCATTCTTGAGAGCACCGCTGATGCTACCGTGATACTCCGGCGTTGCCAAAATCAAGGCGTCGGCTTGCTTAACCGCATTCTGCAGCTTTTCCACATCCGGATAATCGATATAATCATTCTCACCATTGCAGAATGGCAGATTGAGCGATCGCAAATCGAATATTTCAACTTCCGCGCCCAGGGCTTGCGCCCGTTCTGCTGCCACCTTCAACGCTAACTGGCTGTAGGAGCCAGCCCGCAAACTTCCACCAATGCCGACAATTTTTACCATAAAGCTTAAAAACAAAAACTGCTTTCCTAAAGCGTACTCATTACGAGTATGATTAACATAGCAAGTTTGATCGGCAACTGTCAAGTAAAGTTTCCGATGTAGAAAATAGAAGGAAGAATAGAAGGTTATGGGTAGGAGGGGTGAGTGCTCATAAGCCCGGTCAGGGAAAACAGACTCGGAGCGTTCACAAGCCACTATTTTGAGGGGTTTCTTAAGATGCCCGCGAGAGATAAACCCATTCAACACCCGCCCTCTTGTTAAAATAAATGAACGTAGCAAACCACAAGCGGTCAATCTTGGCAGTCTTCAACATTGGGCAAAGCAATATGAAAAATTCTTGGAAACACGCATGGCTGGGGCATCTAGCTGTAAACAAAGACAAGTCGAGCCAGAATCCTAAAAAATCAATTCCAGGACGGAATCTTTGGCGCATCCTGGGCAGTTTGGTGATTTCTCAAGGAATATTGCTCTCGACCCCGGTGTTTGCCGACAGCGCGCCAAACACCATGAGTTACAGCCAACTGATCGACAACATAGAAAAAGGGCAAGTCAGTAAAATCGAAGTAGACGAAACTCAAAAAACTGCCAAGGTTAGGCTAAAAAATCAAAAAAGCGATCAGACCCAATCAGTTAGTCTGTTCGACTACAACAACCGAGAACTGTACTCGCAAATCCGCGCCAAAAAGATTGACTTTGAAGTCAAACAAACAGCCGACAACGCCGCCGCAGTCAGTTTAGTAGTAAACTTGCTAGTGATTTTTGCAGTGTTGGCAGTGCTGATGGCAATCCTGCGCCGATCGACCCAATCTCAAGGAAATGCCATGAACTTCGGCAAATCCAGAGCCCGTTTCCAAATGGAAGCCAAAACCGGCGTGATGTTCGACGACGTAGCAGGGATCGAAGAAGCTAAAGAAGAACTGCAAGAAGTCGTAACCTTCCTCAAAAAACCCGAACGCTTCAACGCCATCGGCGCCAAAATTCCCAGAGGAGTTCTGTTAATCGGGCCTCCAGGAACCGGCAAAACAATGCTGGCAAAAGCCATCGCAGGCGAAGCAGCCGTCCCCTTCTTCAGCATCTCCGGTTCCGAATTTGTCGAAATGTTTGTTGGAGTCGGCGCCTCCCGCGTCCGCGACTTGTTCAAGAAAGCTAAAGAAAATTCGCCCTGCATCGTCTTCATCGACGAAATAGACGCCGTAGGAAGGCAGCGCGGCGCTGGTATCGGCGGCGGCAACGACGAACGCGAACAAACTCTCAACCAGTTGCTGACAGAAATGGACGGCTTTGAGGGTAACAGTGGCGTGATTGTGATTGCAGCTACAAACAGGCCCGACGTGCTCGATACCGCCCTGCTGCGACCCGGCAGGTTCGATCGCCAAGTAACGGTAGATTTACCCAGTTACAAAGGGCGTTTGGGGATTTTGCAAGTTCACGCGCGCAACAAAAAACTCGACCCAGAAGTTGGCCTAGACACGATCGCCCGCCGCACTCCCGGCTTTTCCGGCGCCGACTTGGCAAACTTGCTCAACGAAGCAGCTATTCTCACAGCGAGGCGTCGCAAAGACACCATTACTAACCTAGAAGTTCACGACGCGATCGACCGGATCACGATCGGGCTTACCCTCAACCCGCTGCTCGACAGCAAGAAAAAGTGGATGACAGCATACCACGAAGTCGGACACGCCCTAGTCGCGACCATGCTCAAAAATGCCGACCCGGTTGAAAAAGTAACGATTATTCCGCGTTCCGGCGGGGTCGAAGGCTTTACTAGCTTTGTGCTTGACGACGAAATGCTCGACAGCGAAGGTTTGAGGAGTCGGGCTTTGCTGCTAAACCGAATTAAAGTAGCTTTGGGGGGACGGGCGGCGGAGGCCGAAATTTATGGCGATGCTGAAATCGACACCGGCGCCGGTAGTGATCTCAGAAAAGTTAGCAGTCTCGCCAGGGAGATGGTAACGCTTTATGGAATGTCGGATTTGGGGCCTGTGGCTTTTGAAAGTCCGAACAATGAGGTGTTTTTAGGCCAGAACTGGAATTCGCGATCAGAGTATTCCGAAGACATGGCAATCAAGATCGATCGGCAAGTCCGGGAAATTGCCTTTGACTGCTACGAAGAAGCTCGTCGGATTATCCGCGAAAATCGGGCTTTGGTAGACAAACTTGTCGAAGCGCTGTTGGAGGAAGAAACGATCGACGGCGACGAATTCCGCCAAATTGTCGAGCGGTACACCGAGTTGACCAAAAAAGAGTTGGCACCAACATAAAGAGTCAGTTGGCAGTTGGCAGTTGGCAGTGGTCAGTGGTCAGTGGTCATTAGTTATATCATGTCCGCCTAATCACTTACGATATGTCCGCAGGGAGTGAAACGAAGCAATCGCAATAATGTTTCTGCGATTGCTTCTCTATGGTCACAATGACAAGTGTTTAACCGGACAATATATTATTGGTAATAACTGACAACTGACAACTGACAACTGTCAACTGTCAACTGTCAACTGTTTAAGATTGTTGCGCGTACATTTCCCGAAGTACCAAAGCCGGGTCTACCCAGCGGCCACCGTACTTCAATCCCCAGTGCAAGTGAGGCCCACTCGTGCGGCCGGTCATCCCAACTCTGGCAATCCTCGCACCCGCAGGCACTGTTTGACCTTGCCAAACTTGTACGGTACCTTCGCGATCGGTATAATAACGCCCGCCGTTAGCCGTTAGCACTCGGCCTCTGAGGTGACAGTAGATGTGTTCCCAATTTCCCGATCGCACCACCATACCAGTGCCGCACCGGCCATCTTCCCAAACTTCCACAATTTGCCCGCCCCACCAATTGCGGATATAGCTGCCTTCCGGGGCGGCCAAGTCCAAACCGTAATGAAAATCTCCACCACGGGGGCCGAAGGCGGAAGTGTATGTTTCAAAGTTTTCGACTGGAAAAGAAGCTTCTTGCCACAAATTACCCGTCGCTACTCTGTTTGGTAAGCCTGACTGAGCTTTGACCACCTGCTGCTGTAAATAAGGGCTGATCAAAACAATGCCGATCGAAAGTGCCAGCAGCAGCATCTGTCTGAGACGAAAAAAGCGTTTTGCCGTCAGCGGGCCTCTAGAGTCTTGCAGGATTTTTTTCACGGCTCAAAGTTAAATGTGTGTGCGAGTGTGCGTTGTCTGTTAGGCTCACATCTTGCACCAATGTCAATAAACCTTTCAGGGGCGGGCTTTCCGGCCCGTTCCACAAAAAAATTATTCTTTGTAGAACGGGCCGGAGAGCCCGTTTCTGAGGTGCAAGATGTAAGTTATGCCAATTCGCTGCAAGATTGGCTTTGGGCTCTATCCGCGATCGCGAATCAGTTTAATAACAACGTGTATCTTACTCCATCCAAAACCCGTGTCAAGGCTTCCGGGTAAATGCCCAGGGGTGATAAAAAAAAATTGGCCGAGGAATTGCTGTTGCGGTTGAATTCGATCGAGCTTTTGCTTGACACTATAGTGAAGTTCGGGGATTTTGGATAACATCCAAAATCTCAAATTCATCACAAACATCAAGCAATGCTTACTGAAATTTTTCCCTTTAGTTTTGCCATAGACGCAACTGCGATCGCCGGTGCGTCCTTGTGGTCTTTGGCCCTGTACTGGGGCCTGTCGCCCGTGACAGAATGGGTAATCCTGCAACTCAACCGCTGGATGAATTTTGCTGAGAGATCCCTCTACACCTCGGAAGCCGAGTTTGAAAGAACCCGCCAAGCGAGAGAAGCTCAAAATGCCTTTTACGCTTCGCTGTTGAGCATTTTGCCCTTTTTGATTGTGGGCGGATTGTGCAATTGGGGGGTCGAATTGTCTCTGGGCACTGGTTGGGCGGTATCTATGGGTACGATCGCCTGTATTGGCGGCGGCGTTTACGAACTCGGCCGCCGTGACGGTCAATCTTAGGCGATTTTAGATTTTGGATTTTGGATTTTGGATTGCTCAAGATATTCGGGAATTCGCAGGGTTCTAGAATGGACGATCGTCTCAAATCCAAAACTCAAAATCTAAAATAGACGAGCAATTACATAAATCTTTGATAGAGTCGGTCAACCGCAGATGCTAGGCAGATAAACACAGATAAACGCAGATAATTCCCTGTTATGGCGAGGCAATGAAGGCAATTTAAGTCTCAAATTTATCATATATTTTAACCGTAATTTGACTCAGGATGTTTGCCTAAAAGCCGCAGTTGCCGTTCTGTAGCGGTAGCTATAATTTCGGGGTTAAACTGCCACGGCCAAGGCGAAAATTTCTGGGCGATGTTGCGGTGGGAATAATGCACTTGCAGTAAGTAGCGAGTTCCCTCTGTTGTGGTATTTTTGCCGCCGGAGTGCCAAATTTCACTGCGAAAAAACAGCACATCTCCTGCTTTGCACAAAACTGGTTCTGGGGAGTGTCCGTTCCAAGTTTCTTCCCCGCGATCGGGTTTGCGACCAGATTTGTGACTGCCGGGAATAATGTAGGTAGGACAGAGGTCTTCTGCAATGTCGCTGAGATAGAAATGGGCTGTACAAATCCATACTGGCAGTTGAAAAGTGCGATCTGCAAACACGCTTTCGGGCACGGATACAAACACCTGATCGACGTGGACGCGCCAACCATCATAACCGGGCCCGCTTTTCCACGCAGTCATGCCGATAATATGGCAATCGCTGCCCATTAATGCTTCGGCTAACTCAATTATTCCCGGTCGATCGGCATAGGAAAGCCACAGCCGATCGCGATTAAAAACGCACTTAAAATGCTGGTTCAATTCACTCCAACTGCTGCCGTCGAGTCCGAAAGGTTGCAGGCGATCGAGTGCTTCCTTTGTTTGCGCCACTTCCGACGGACTGAGTACACCAGGAATCAGCGCAAAACCATCTTCATGCACCGCATCTACCGCCCCCGCTGTATCGAAAAGGTCACAAGTCTTTTGCCGATAGCTGAAAACTTCGCTTAACGTGCTGGCGTTCATAATTCAAAAAGTAAAATTATTAACTGTTATTAAATTAACACTTATTCTGCTCGATACTTGCATACTATGAAACCAACCACCCGGTTTATTGGCACATCAGGACTTACACAAAATTTAATTATATAGGGTACGCACTGCTCACATTACGTCTGATTTGGGGAGAAATAAAATGAAATACCAACCATAACCAGTATCATTAAATCAAGCCCGCACAGCCTTCCAAAAAATTTGGGGATACGACGACTTTCGACCGCCCCAAGGAGAAATCGTCGGTAGTTTATTAGCCGGAAAAGATACAATTATAATTATGCCGACAGGTGGCGGCAAATCAATCTGCTTTCAATTGCCAGCTTTGTTACAAACAGGCTTAACGTTGGTAGTTTCGCCGTTAGTCGCACTGATGGAAAATCAAGTGCAAGAATTGCGCGATCGCAATCTTCCCGCTTCCCTCCTCCACAGTCAATTGCCAACAGCGCAGCGCCGACAAACTATGCAGTCGCTGCAACAAAACAAATTAAGATTGCTGTACCTGTCTCCCGAAACGTTACTCAGCAAACCTGTTTGGGAAATTATCAGTCAGCCGCACATCCAAATCAACGGTTTAATATTAGATGAAGCTCACTGTTTAGTACAATGGGGTGATACATTTCGACCAGCTTACCGCCGTTTGGGAACAGTGCGGCCTGCTTTGTTGAAAGCTAAACCAGCAAATAGTAAAATTGCGATCGCAGCTTTCACCGCTACCGCCAACCCGGAAGCACAGCAGACAATCAAAAATGTCTTGCAACTGCAAAAACCCGAAGCCTTTTTGCTAAGTCCCTACCGTTCTAACCTGCACCTGCAAGTGCAGACAGTCTGGACGCCGAGAGGACGCAAGCAGCAATTATTAAATTTTATCAAAGCCCGACCCAAACAAGCAGGTTTAGTCTATGTCCGCACTAGAAAAGATAGTGAAAGTTTGGCGGAGTTGTTGGAAGCAGCAGGCTATGAAACAGCAGCATATCATGCAGGTTTAAGTCCCGAATCACGGCGAAAAATAGAAACTGCTTGGCTGAACAATGAGCTTAAATTCGTGACTTGTACGTCAGCATTCGGGATGGGAATTAATAAGCCCGATGTCCGGTGGGTTGTTCACTTTCAAGCACCTTTGCTATTATCGGAATACATTCAAGAAATTGGTAGAGGTGGACGCGACGGCAAATCGGCGATCGCCCTGACATTGATTAGCGAACCTACGGGTTTGCTTTATCCTGAAGATAAACAAAGAGGGCAATTTTTTCAAGATAAATTGCGATCGCAATACCGAGAAGCTCAGCAATTGGCTAAAAAACTGCCAGTTAAAGGCGATATAGAAGCAGTTTCCCGTGAATTCCCTGAAAGTGCGATCGCCCTTTCAATCTTGCACAGCAGCGGACAATTAACATGGCAAGATCCTTTTAATTATGCGATCAATAAATCTCCAAAGCAAAAAGCGGAAAAATTTAATTTTTCCGCAGCGGAAGAAATGGCAAAATATCTCAAACATCGCGAGTGCAGGTGGCAATTTTTGCTGCAAGCTTTTGGGTTTGCAAAGGAAGCTAAATCTATGCGCTGCGGCCACTGCGATAATTGTCGATAGAATTGACGATTATACTCAAACGATTTAACCACTCCGCTCAAAGAAACCGGGTTTTTTACCCAGTCTGTGGGCAGAAACGAAGTATTGCTGTGAAAAAATCCGGTTTCTCGCTGCCCGTGCGATCGCGAACTAACTCACAGATGTTATGATTAAGATATTTGCTTTACACACTTGGCAAAAAATAGTAAAAAGTAAATGATAGAAACAGACACTGCGGCAAAGATTTACACAGTAGAAAATACAGAGGAATTCAATCGCAGTAATGTCAATCAGCGATTAGATATTTGGCTGTCAAACCAGATACCGGACTTATCCCGATCGCGAATCCAAACTCTCATATCACAAGGCAACGTCAAAGTCAACGACGAAACCTGCACCTCGAAAAAAATATCAGTAAAAACGGGCGATCGCATCCAAATTATCCTACCCGAAATCCAAGCCACAAACTTGCAGCCCGAAGCAATTCCCCTCGACATTCTCTACGAAGACGACAGCCTAATTATCATCAACAAACCAGCCGGATTAGTCGTCCACCCAGCCGCCGGACACCAAGACGGTACATTAGTCAACGCCCTGTTAGCCCACTGTCCCCTAGCAGAAATAGGCGGAGTTCAGCGGCCGGGAATCGTGCACAGATTAGACAAAGATACAACAGGTGCGATCGCGATCGCCAAAACCGACATAGCCCACCAACACCTGCAAGCCCAACTGAAAGCCAAAACCGCCCGCCGCGAATATTTAGGCATAGTTTACGGCGCTCCCAACACCGAAACAGGCACAATAGACCTACCCATCGGGCGCCATCCCACAGACCGCAAAAAAATGGCAGTAGTACCAGTAGAAAAAGGCGGTCGCCCCGCAGTTACTCACTGGACAATCAAAGAAAGAATCGGCAACTATTGCTTAATGCACTATCAATTAGAAACCGGCCGGACCCATCAAATTCGCGTGCATACAGCGGAAATAAAACATCCGATTGTCGGCGACCCGATGTACAGTTCCAACCGTTCTATCGGCGTCAATTTAACCGGACAAGCCCTCCACGCATGGCGGCTGACATTGCAGCATCCCGTAACCGGAGAATTAATAGAGGCGATCGCACCTTTACCCGCTCAATTCAACACTTTGTTAAAAATATTGCGGTTGCGATCGCATATTTGATATTGTGGGCACTTAAAACGGGTAATTTCGATGTCGAAATTTGAGGAACTTTGCAAAGCTTACGCTGCATCCCGGCAAGCATACCGCGAATCCTGCGAAGATTGTCAGGATTTTAGTGAAATTTTTATCAAGCAATTGAGCGATTATTTTGACTGCCCGATTCAAAGCCAAAATCAGAAGTTTGATGACAATGGCATACTGTATTTTGATGGTGCGATAGATATTTGCGAAAATCCCGACAATCCCGAAAAGGGCGATCGCGAAACAGTCGAAATATCTTTGAGTGTTAACAAAGTTATTGACAATTTCATTGTCACGGTTTATCCTTGGGGTCACGAATTCAAGATTCTCATTGATGAACCCAGACACTTTGAAGAAGCTTTTGAATACATTTTTGATCGACTCCAATCAGCTTATACTGGCATAAGTTTGTTACCGTCAGAACCCGATCCTCTACCTTTTTAATGACTAAATTCCTTACTATAAACCTTTTTTTCCCTGCCTTTTTTCTTGATGAAACTTCTTGCCTAAATCTTTGATGTAAGAGGGCAACCGCAGATGAAAACAGATGCACGCAGATGAACGCAGATACATTTAAAGATAAGAGAGCGAAAAAGGGCTTGAATTCAAGTCAAATATTTATAGGTTAAATTCTGTAGATTGCTGGTTGCCGAACTTGCTTCTTTCCCCAAAAATTATGAGTCCCGAGTTTTGGATTCCAAGTTTAGCAAAAAACTCAAACCTCAAAACTCAAGACTCAAAACTCTCTCAGCCTAAAAGCCGATCGATTCAGTCGATCGCCCGACACAAATAATCGCATCAGGGCAGCATCAATTACCGGCGACGCGGAACCATCGTTTCGATATTGATATTAGCTAGAGGCACGCGCTGCGGCGGAGTAGCAGGCATGGGCATATTACGCGCCATACCCAAATAGTTCGACGGATCGCCAGCCTTCGGTTGCTGTTCTTGAGGAACAAAACGGCGCACGCCAGTCTGCCAGATGATTTGCGGGAAGCCAAGCTGCGAACGGTGGTACTCACTGTAGCGGGGCGTTTTCAAGTTGAAAGGAGTATCCCCTCCAACTCGCTGAGGCAAAATTCGGCGCTGCTGGAAAGGTACGGTATCGTAGCCGAACTTTTCCAGGTACTCTTCGCTATTGACCAACTCGTCAATAAAGCCTTGAGGCCCCTTATTTGCTACTACGATCGACCAAGCAATCTTTTCGCGCTCGCTGTACACATCCCGGCCCAAAATGCGCTGCACGCACATTTCCACAAACCGATAGTTGCTGTTAGTTTGGTAATTCCGCTCTAGGAAAGGAGCAGAAGTCGCCAAACCGCGAATAAAGTCCCGCACAGTAATTTGGCCGAACTTGAGTTGCGACTCCAAAGACTTTTGGCGGTTGCTCTTGAGGATTTGGTGTTCGCTGTAAATCTGGCGATATCCAGCCCAAATCAAATTTTCCATGTCTCCAGACGAGAGCACATTTTCAGTTGTGAAAATTCTGGGCTTCTCGTCGCTCCCCACTTCAAAACCAGCAACGCGCTGGTTTTGGCTCTTGGGGGCGTAGCTTAACAAAGGTAGCGCCACGTTAAAATCTCCGTTATCTCAAATTTCAGAAATAGTTGACACCGTGAGCTGCCAGCAAAACGGATACAACTAACCAACATACAGATTAGGGGATTCCCGCAATCTAAATCTGATTTTCCTGAATTTTTGCAACAATCTGTAACATTTGTTGACTTTGGGGAAGGAAGAGGGGAGAGGGAACTTATGCAGAAAGAAGGCTCGTTCCCCGGAAGCGGGCAGGAACGCCGCTCGGCGAGGCTCTGCCTCGTCAAACAGGAGGCAAACGGCTCCCGCCAAGCATTCCCAGGCAAAGCTGGGAGAACGAGCTTAAGAGCCGGGGAACGAGCTTACAAATTACCAACCCAGGGCCGAATAAAACTCGCTGCCGGCCACTTGAGCTCCTGCTGCTTCTGATGTTGCATCCGAGTCTGGTTGCACCCGAATTTCGGTACAAAAAGTCGATGTGCTGAAACCGCCAAAGCGCTTTACCGTACTCGTCCGCATCCGCACGTTCGGATTAGCGAACCAAAAACGCTCGATCGAACTCATCGTCTCGTATTCCGTAATCAGCAGCAGCCCATCCTCATCATCCATCTCAAAACGGCCAGCCACCGGCACAATTTCCGCATAGCCCCGTTCGCGCAACATCAAGCCCTGCCGGGGATTTTCAGGATCGGGGACGATCGCGAACACCGTAGACCCTTTATGATTCTCATCATCCTTATCCCACGCCATCGAGCCGTGCCAAGTCACAAAAGCGCCCCCAGCAGCCCGGCTCGGATCGACTTCGTGCATCTTGCAAATCTCCGCCACTCGCGCGTCATCTGCACCCAGCGCCGTTACCTGAATATTTGAATCCCCAATCTCCGCTTGGCGGAAAGCGAGGTGGTGAGTGCTGCGCTGCGATCGCCACTCCCCAGCACTGCTTTGAAAAAACTCCATTGCATCCATACAAACTATCTCCTTTGGCTTATGCTTCCCGGTCTTGACGCCTTTTTATGATAGAGCTCCCCCCACTTAGATGTACTTTTGCTACACAAATTAGTCTCAAAATGTGTACTTTGGACATATTGTCAAGTGAATGTTATGATAGTTTACAATGTAGGAGACACAACAAATCCTGCGAAACGTCATTCCGATCAATTTCGCATCAATCTCAGCAAACTGGAGGAGCGATTTATGGATATGCCTACAACCAGCCTCAGCATGGAACAGCAGTTCAAACTTCAAGTGCTGCGCGAAGAAGTCAAAAGGTTAAGCCAAGACCAAGCTCAGGAATACTTGCTCGAAGTTATGCGGCAAAACATGGTAAAAGAAAACCTGTTCAAGCATTGGATGAAGAATATGTGAAATCTTCGAGCATTTCTTCACAAAAATCAGCGGCTTGTATCTGCAAAAAGTACGATCGAGCTTTTAATCATAAAATCCAGAATCCCGCTTTCTCCAAGAAAGCGGGATTCTCAATTCAGAAAAGTTTTACGCGGTTTTTTTTGTTGCTACCAAACTCAGCAAATTAAATGTTTTTACTCTCTTAAAGAGGGACGATAGTTTGTGTAGCGACAGGTTTCAACCTGTCGGGGACTCAACCAAAACGGCCACTCACATAATCTAAAGTAGACTCTTCCTTCGGACTTTGGAAAATTACCTCAGTCTTATCACACTCCACAAGATAGCCAAACCGCTTCCCATCGTCAGAAAGTTTAGCATTGAAAAAAGCAGTCAGGTCAGAAACCCGAGAAGCTTGCTGCATATTGTGAGTAACGATCACAATCGTATACTTCTCCTTGAGTTCCCGCATCAACTCCTCAATCTTAATCGTAGAAATCGGGTCAAGAGAAGCGCAAGGTTCATCCATTAACACTACATCAGGATTAATCGCGATTGCCCTAGCAATACACAAACGCTGCTGCTGGCCACCCGAAAGAGAAAAACCGCTTTGCTTCAACTTATCCTTCACCTCATCCCACAAATAAGCTTGGCTGAGCGATTTTTCCACCAGCTCATCCATATCTCCCTTATAATTGTTTACCCTCGCACCGTAAGCAATATTGTCATAAATCGATTTCGGAAAAGGATTCGGCTTTTGAAACACCATCCCAATCTTGCGGCGCACCGCCACAGCATCAATATCAGAATCGTAAAGATTTTGACCGTGGTAATCAATCCTACCTTCTAAACGAAAACCGCTAACTAAATCGTTGAGGCGGTTAAAACATCGCAGAATTGTACTTTTACCGCAGCCAGACGGCCCAATCAAGGCAGTAATGCGATTTTTAGGAATCTCCATTGAAACATTTTTAACCGCGTGAAAAGCGCCGTAAAAAATATTGATATTTTCTGTCCGTAAAACTGTTTCCGTTTGCTTGTCTAAATCCATCATCATACAGGTAAGTATCCAATCGAATTTTACAAATGACCCATTACAACTCACCAATTACAACTGACAAATGACCAATAAAAACTGTCAACTGTCAACTGTCAACTGTCAACTGATTAATAAACTTTTTGGCGAGTAGCCCAGCGAGAAAGAATACTCGTCAGCAAAACCATAATCACCAAAATCAAAGATGCCGCCCAAGCCAATTCTTTCTGTGCCTTAAAAGGAACCGTTGCAAAGTTGTACACCAAAACCGAAAGACTCGGAGTTGGCTTATCAAATCCTGCCGGCCAAAAAGGCGAATTCAGCGCCGTAAAAATCAAAGGAGCAGTTTCTCCAGCAGCGCGAGCAATTGCCAGCGTCACGCCCGTTAAAATAGCTGGAATGGCGGCAGGCAAAACCACCTGCAACACCGTCTGATAATTAGAAGCACCCACACCAACCGACGCCCATCTAATATCTTGCGGGACGATTTGTAGAGCTTCGTCAGTAGTCCGCACAATCGTGGGCAACATCAGCACAGCCAACGCCGCACCCCCTGCAATTGCCGAAAAACCTCCCATATTTACCACGAACAAACCGTAGGCAAATACCCCGGCAATAATCGAAGGAACGCCGCTGAGGACATTAGTAGCAAAGCGTACCCAGCGAGCTACTTGGCCGCTGCTGAACTCCGACAAATAAACTGCTGCCAATACACCAAAAGGAACAGCAATTAAAGAAGCAATTCCCACCGTCATCAATGTACCGAGAATTGCATTAGCAATACCGCCTCCCGATAGTCCGGGCGGCGGTGGCAGCTTGGTAAACAAGTCTAAATTCAGGCGATTGAAACCTTGTACGGTGACATAGGAAAGAACTGCAAACAAAGGCAGGAGAGTGATGGCCAGACTAGCTCCAGCCAGTACAGTCATCCCCAGACCAAACAGCGCTTGCGGGCTGTTTTTAACCTTCTTTAAACTGCCTGTTTTCGATACCAAAGGATTCTCATCGGAGACGCTATTTGACATAAACTAAAAATATGTAGGAAATGGCGGCAAACTTCTAGTTGTACTTCGCTCTTACTTGAGAGACAATCCACTCTGCCAAAATATTAACAATCAGTGTCATAATAAACAGAATTAGCCCAGTGTACATCAGAGCTGCTACTTGCAACCCGGAGGCTTCCGCAAACTGATTTGCCATCAGAGAAGCAATAGTATTTGCCGGAGCTAGCACAGAAAGACTTAACTGATTGGAATTACCAATTAACAGAGTTGCAGCCATTGTTTCTCCCATGGCGCGACCGAGCCCAAGCATAATTCCGCCGACAATGCCGGAAAAAGCTGCCGGTACGAGCACTCTAAAAATTGTAGTCCAGCGAGTAGCTCCTAAACCTAGAGATGCTTGCCGCAATTCGGGCGGGAGACTTGCCAAAGAGTCGCGGGAGATAGCAGTAATAATGGGCAAAGTCATGATTCCCAAAATTACTCCGGCTGGTAACATTCCCGGCCCAACTGGCGAGGTGCTAAAAATCGGCAGCCATCCGAAAGTGCCGTTGAGAAACTTGCCGAGAGTGGTAATCATGGGAATCAATACAGCAATTCCCCACAAACCGTAGACTACGCTGGGAATGGCGGCTAAAAGTTCTACTAAAAAAACTAAAGCTGTACGCACTGGTAGCGGCAGAAAGTCCTCGCTCAAGAAAATGGCAGTCCCTACTCCTAATGGTACTGCAATTAGGAGCGCGATCGCCGAACTGACGATCGTCCCGTAAATCATCGGCAGCGCACCGTACTCTTCTTTAACCGGATTCCAGCTACTGCCAAACAGAAAGCCCAAACCGTACTGTTGAATCGCCGGTAAAGCCCGATAAGCAACGGTGAGCGCGATTACCAGCAAAATTACACCAACTCCTATGCCCAAAATCCGCGTGAGCCAGATAAAGCCTTGATCTAAGGACTTTTCTGCCCCAGAGCGCGATCGGCTCTGTGATTGAGCGCTGTTATTATCTGAAATCATAGAAAAAAAAACCAAATATATAGTAGCCGAAAATAGCCTGTTTCGGAAAAAGCTAGAACGAAGCAGAAAGAAAGACCATAAATAAAATCAAAGAGGGGCGGGTTTATTAATTCCGTGACTTTTCAACAAGTATTTCTGGTCAAACCCACCCCTACACAGATGCACCGATTGTTACATAGAAGAGGGGCGGATTTATTAATCCCCTGACTTTTTAACAAATATTTCTGGTAAAACCCGCCCCACAGAAATATCTCTCTTCGTTCTTCCTGATTTTTACCCGCACGCGCAATGCCGAAGGGCTTTTTTCCCTCTGACAACGGACCACAGTCAACAGTCAACAATTACTATTTGGCAACCTCAATCTTGTAATCTGGGCTGATGCCGTCCGCGGCCGCTGCTACTTTTTCTTTAACGCTTTGGGGCAGAGGAACGTAGCCCAATTCGGAACTAACTTTTTGACCTTCAGTTAAGCCGTATTCAACCATTGCCTCGATGGTTTTGGCTTTGTTGGGGTCAGTAACTGTTTTGGGGACGAGCATCCAAGTGTAGGTGACTATTGGATAGGATTGAGCGCCTTCGGGGTCTTCGATAAATGCTCGCAGGTTTTCCGGCATCGGCACAGTTGCTAAAGCTTGAGAAGCTGATTCGTCGGTAGGTGCGACAAAGCTGCCTGCTTTGTTTTCCAAAGATGCAAATTTGACATTGTTGTTTTTGGCATAGCCGTATTCTATGTAGCCGAGGCTGCCTACGGTTTGCAGAATTTGGGCTGTGACGCCTTCGTTGCCTTTTGCGCCTACGCCTACGGGCCACTGTACTGTTTTGCCGTCGCCTACTGCACTTTTCCAGTCTGGGTTGATGGCACTCAGGTGTTTGGTGAAGACGGCGGTGGTACCGCTACCGTCGGAACGGTGGACGATGGTGATGGCTTGGTCTGGCAATTTAGCGGTCGGGTTGGCGGCTGCAATTTTGGGATCGTTCCAGTTGGTAATTTTACCGGCGAAGATATCTGCGTAAACATCCCGTGGCAGTTTCAGTGGTTCGGTTAAGTCTGGCAGGTTGTAGCCGATGACGATGCTGCCGGCTGTCATGGGCAGCAAAATCACGCCTTTGTCTGCTGGAACTTTGGCGATTTCGTCGTCTTTCATGCCGGTGTCGCTGGCCCCAAAGTCTACTGTGCCTTTGGTAAATTGTTCGACTCCGGCGCCGCTGCCTACTGATTGATAGTTAATTTGTACTTTGGGGTTGATTTTGTTGAAGTCTTGAAACCAACGCTGGTACAGAGGGGCGGGGAATGAGGCGCCGGCTGCGGTGATGGCTACGTCTGAGGCTAGGGCGAGTTTGGTGTTTTCCGCTGTGCCGGTGGCTGCAACGGGGGATGCGCCGGGAGATGCTGCGGTGTCGCCGGGGCTGGGGCTGCTGCTTGTGTTTGTGCTGGGACTGGTGCAAGCTGCTAAACTGAGGGCGATCGCCATTGCGGAAATTGCAGTAGGCAGACGGTTTGGATTAATCAAGTTGAGACGAAAAAGCATAGGTATAAAAAATCTGCGATCGTTATATGGGTGTCCCGCATCAGCATAGCGCGCAAAAGTAAAGGTTAGGTTAAGAATCTTTACACTTAATCCCAATTTAATATTAATTAATATTATTAATGTTATTAATGATCTTGACAAGTGTGACTTTATAAGATATATGGCATAGAAATAGCTACGGAAACAAGCAGTCGATCGCCTGATCGCGAAAAATTCCCCAT
The DNA here is from genome assembly GCF_036701505.1 of Microcoleus sp. Pol11C2. NCBI lineage: Bacteria > Bacillati > Cyanobacteriota > Cyanophyceae > Oscillatoriales > Microcoleaceae > Microcoleus > Microcoleus sp. Pol11C2. The sequence continues at coordinate 51,424 of NZ_JAUBQX010000018.1, read as the reverse complement.
TAAATTATCACAAGATCGAGGCTTGAGAACCAGAAAACCATACAATGGTGGTTATTTTGACAGTAGTGCTAGTATTAAGAATTTAAAAGCTGCGGGCATTGAAGCTTGCATCTGACAAATACATCCTGACGAATGCTGTTTGATGATATGGCAACCGCCCTGACGGTTAGGACATTCTTAAGTGCACAAACATAAACGGTCGATTGCAACTTCGGTCTTCCTTCTTTCTTCTGCTATAATGCCTGCTCCTATTGAACTAATCTGGGCTGTTATTGGTTTGCTTCTGACGATAGGAGGCACTTTTTTGCCTGCATCTGTCACAATTCCTATTGGGTTGTGGGACGATCGAGGACTTCAGGCCTACTCTTTAGGTGTTACCTATCAAATTGGAGCCGTTTTGCTAGTAGGCTGCATGGGGGGGAAAAATGCTGCGGCTCTCTCGCAAATTGCTTATTTGGCATTAGGATTAACTTTGTGGCCAGTTTTTTCTCAAGGCGGCGGCATCGGCTATCTCAAAGAAGCGAGTTTTGGGTATTTGCTGGGTTTTGTGCCTGGTGCTTGGGTATGCGGCTGGGTGGCTTTTAAGGTGGCTTCGCGGCTGGAATCTATGGCTTTTAGCTGTTTGTGCGGTTTGTTCACTGTTCACGCGATCGGCTTAACTTATCTAATTTTTACTTACTGGCTGCCTCCGGCAAAAAAAACACCTTTATTCGATGAGATTCTTAAATATTCGGTTTATCCCCTGCCGGGACAATTGGCGGTAGTTTGTGCGATCGCAGTGCTGTCATTTACTTTGCGCCGATTGATGTTTTATTAATTGCGAAGGAAGAAGGAAGAAGGAACAGGTAACTGGTAATGGTGCAAAATAAGGTTATACTATACATTGCCAAACGGGAGATTAATCTCGCTGCGGCTGGGATTGCTTTCCTGCACTGCATTCTGCTCGCAATGACAAGTGAGATTGGAGTAAATTCTCTCATGCCCGATGCCCCATTTTCTATTGCTTAATTCATGCGTTTTAAAAGAAATCCCTGGTTTTGGATTGCTGCTGTTATCAGTTTAGTTTTAGACCACCTGACTAAGTTTTGGGTGGTACAAAATTTTGACTTGACGGTTCCTCCGCAGACGCAGCCGCTGTTACCCGGGGTGTTTCACTTCACTTATGTTGTTAATACAGGTGCCGCTTTTAGTCTGTTCAGCAATGGCGGGGCGATTTGGTTGCGCTGGCTGTCTTTGGGCGTTAGTGTGGGATTGATTGTGCTGGCTTGGTTCGGGCCGCGAATTAACCGCTGGGAACAAGCTGGCTACGGTTTGATTTTGGGGGGAGCACTGGGGAATGGGATCGATCGATTTGTTTCGGGCCATGTTGTAGATTTTATCGATTTTCGGCTCATTCGGTTCCCGGTATTTAATCTGGCGGATGTGTTTATTAATGCTGGGATTATCTGTTTGCTGATTGCAACTTTTCACAGTACACCGCCTACTCCGACTACTCCGAGAACTCAGGACGATCGCAATTCTATTTCAGAGTAACTTTGAAGAAGCAAGAAGGAAGTTCGCCAACAGATTCGCTTTCTTCGGATGTAACGGATGTAACAGCTAACTAACGATAGGGTGCGTCAGGGGGGAGATTCTTAGTCTGTGGTCGCCACATTCAACCCTGACGCACCCTACAATGACTTTGGTAATGGCTTAAAATGAGATAAGAACAGACCTATTGTTAAAACTAAATTTGCCCGTGACTCCTAATCCCTTTGCTCAAGAACGCTTACTATTTGCCCCCGCAACGCCCGATACTGATGCTATCCCCACTATTTTTGCTTTTCCCAACGAATACACCGTGGGTATTACCAGTCTCGGCTATCAGATAGTGTGGGCAACTTTGGCGGTGCGATCGGATATTGAAGTGGGCCGTTTATTTACTGATATCCGGGAACAACTTCCCCGAAATCCAGAATTACTGGGATTTTCGCTTTCTTGGGAACTAGACTATGTAAATATTCTCAATTTATTGGAATCTCTAGAAATTCCGATTTGGGCGTCAAAACGGAGTGAGAATCATCCGATAGTATTCGGCGGGGGCCCGGTTTTTACTGCTAATCCCGAACCTTTTGCCGATTTTTTTGATGTGATTTTGCTGGGAGATGGCGAACATCTCATAGACAATTTTATTGATGCTTGTAAAGAAGTCCGTAAAGCAGACAGATTAACTAAATTGCGGCATTTAGCCCAAGTTCCGGGAGTTTACGTCCCCAGTTTGTACGAAGTAACTTATCTGGAGGCGACTGAGGGGATTAAATCGATTCAGCCTGTCGATTCGGGAATTCCCAGTATGGTTGAAAAACAGACGTATCGCGGCAATACTTTATCTGCTTCCACTGTGGTGACAGAAAAAGCGGCTTGGGAAAATATTTACATGGTGGAAGTGGTTCGGAGTTGTCCAGAAATGTGCCGTTTTTGTTTGGCAAGTTATCTGACTTTGCCGTTTAGAACGGCGAGTTTGGAGGATTCGTTAATTCCGGCGATCGATCGCGGTTTAGCTGTGACTAATCGTTTAGGTTTGTTGGGTGCTTCGGTTACTCAGCACCCGGAATTTGAAGCGTTGCTGGATCATTTGAATCATCCGAAATACGACGGTGTGCGCCTGAGTCTTTCTTCGGTACGGACGAACACGGTGACAGTTAAATTGGCAGAAATATTGACAAACAGAGACAGCAAATCTGTGACAATTGCGGTGGAAAGCGGGAGCGATCGCCTCCGCAAAATCGTTAACAAAAAACTCACAAATGACGAAATTATTCAAGCTGCTATCAATGCTAAAGCTGGTGGATTAAAGGGAATTAAACTTTACGGGATGGCGGGAATTCCCGGCGAAGAGATGGAGGATTTAGAGGAAACGGTGGCGATGATGCGGGCGATTAGAAAAGCTGTTCCCGGTTTGCGGTTGACTCTGGGATGCAGCACTTTTGTCCCGAAATCTCACACTCCTTTTCAGTGGTTTGGAGTGAATAAAGATGCGGAGAAGAGGCTGAAGTTTTTAGATAAAGAATTGCGTAAGTTAGGTTTAGAATTTCGACCGGAAAGCTATAACTGGTCGGTGATTCAGGGTTTGTTGTCAAAGGGCGATCGGCGGTTGTCTCGGCTGTTGGAATTAGTGCGGCATTACGGCGATACTTTGGGCAGTTATCGGCGGGCATTTAAGGAGTTGCGGGGACAGTTGCCTGAGATGGATTTTTATGTTTTTCAAGAGTGGGAATTGGATCAGGTTTTGCCTTGGAGTCATTTAAAAGGGCCGCTACCGGAGGCGACTTTGAAGAAGCATTTGGCTGACGCGACGAGTCATTTTAGGACGAAGGATTTGCAGTTGACGACTTAGGAAATAGGGGGATGCAAAAGATTGAAACTAACGGTTGCTGTTTGTACTGATACAGAGGATAATACTGCAAATGCTGAAACGCGATCGCACTTAACTGTCTAGCCCAACGATACAATGCCTAATTTTAAATACTCGTCGCTGATTAATGCCACCGTTGAAGCCGTCTGGAACTTTCACGAAAGGCCGGACATTCTGCAACTTTTGACTCCGCCTTGGCAACCGGTGAAAATCATTCGCCGCGAAGGGGGACTCGATGTGGGTGCTGTATCGGAATTTCGCCTGTTATTGGGGCCGATTCCTGTAAAATGGGTGGCGACTCACACTGAGTGCGAACAATATCGCTTGTTTGTTGATGAACAAACTGAGGGGCCGATGGCACGTTGGACTCATCGACACGAGTTTACCTCAGAAAATGGCAAGACTAGATTGACAGATGCGATCACCTTTTCGATACCGGGCGGCCCGATTGTCGATTTGCTGTTAGGTTGGTGGGTGGAAATGCGGTTAACAGATATGTTTCGCTACCGCCACGAAGTCACAAAAAGAGAGTGCGAGAAAGATGCAAACAACGGCTGAATATTACTGTGCTTTCTGCGGCGAACCGAGTACAACTTTTGTTGATATCAGCGGTGGTATGGAACAATCTTATATCGAAGATTGTCAGGTTTGCTGTCGCCCGAATGTTCTCTATGTCAGAATAGATGAAGATACCCTGGATATTGAAATAGATACTGACTATCAAGAATAAGTGACTATCAAAATGTATGAATTGCCTGTGATACAGACTTGGTAGAATTCATAAATCTTGAAGCTGCTGCTTCTACGAAAGCCTGAAAAATTCGAGAGTTAAACGAACAGTTGGGCGACATTTCCGGGTGCCATTGAATTGCTATCATCCAAGGGTGAGAGCAGTGTTCCATTGCTTCTACCAAAGTGTCAGGTGCATTGGCTACTATTTGCCAATCGGATGTTACCTTCCGCACTGCTTGATGATGCCAGGAAACAACTGTTGTTGAAGTTTTTCCCATAATTTTTGCTAGCCGACTGGTTGGCTCAATTTCAATGGTATGCTCGATCGCGCGCGGGGGAATTCCCGATCCGTGATTAACCTCGTCTCCGTAAGCATCCGGTACGTGAATCACCAAACTGCCGCCGCTGGCTACGTTCAACATTTGCATTCCCCGGCAAATCCCCAACACAGGTATGTCAGCCTTCAAAGCTAGCTTTGCTAAGTTTAATTCAAAATTGTCGCGTTCTGCATTAACTGAGTAAACTGTGCGATCGACATAACCGCCATAAAGTTCTGGGTTGATATCTCCGCCCCCGGAAAAAATCAAACCATCTACTGCATCCAAAATACTAGCCGGATCTAATTGATTGGGTGGCAGTAAAATCGGAATGCCACCAGCCGCCTGAACTGCATCAATATAAGTTCCATTTAAGCGATATTCGCCGGCTGGACAGCGGTTGTATGTTGTGATGCCAACAATAGGAAATTTTTTCATTTGCTAGAGACTGGGAGATAATTTTTTACATTAATACTCAGATTTGGCACTATTTGTAATCAGTGTTTCATGGGCGGGCTAGGAGCAACGGCCCACAATAAAACTTACTTACTTATTGTGAAACAGGCAAGATGCCTGTTTCTTGTCTGATTAGTTGTGATTGATTCCTACATTAAACTGAAAATTCCCTGCACTGCTGTCTAATTTGTAACAGTTTTAGTATTAGTTTCGGGCAGCGGTTTGCGCGTGCACAGATAAGCCAACGGCCCAAACAGCGGCACTAATGTTACTGCCCAAAATGCTGTAGAGTTCTGCATTCCTCGGCGCGCCATATCGTCTCCTAATAAGGCAGGAAATAACAGGCAAAGCATACAAAAATCTAAACTCATTACATGGATAAAGCGGCTATTATGCCACTGTTCAATAAAATCAGACCAATCGCCTTTTGTCAAGCCAAAGGCAACTAAACCAACCGCAGCTAATGTTAAGAAAATTCCAGTAAAACGGGAGTCTAATATCTTTAAAAAGATATTTTTATGATCGGGAAATCCGGGATTCGCTTCGCGCAGGGCTAAATAAGGCAGCAAGGCAAAGGCGCCGACGCCAAAGGATAAAGTGGCAAATAACCATGCAGGTATTTTCTGCCCCCTGCCGTCAGCAAATAAGACGCAACTGTAGATGAGTGGCCAGACTCCCATGATGTTGAATAAAGCTACAATTAAAGGGTTGATATCTGCTATTTTCCCTGTGGAAAGATCAGTAATTAGTGTGATAGTGTCTGGGCTATTGGGTGGTGCAAATACAAAGGCGTAGGTGCTAAATGCAATCCAAAGCAGCCCAAATCCAATTTTTCTGAACATAGTTAGTTTTTCTTACTTCTGATATTACTATAGCAACGATCAATAATTTTTTAAAGATACTTTTTTTCTTAACCACAGAGGGCGCAGAGGACACAGAGTAAGAGAAGATTAGAGCGGAAGGTATGGTTATTTGGTATCGGCTGTTTTTGGCAGATTGCTAAATTTTTGCATAAACTTGCGATCGATCCAATCTTTCCAGTACCACAGCAGCGCCGATTCCCACATGAAAGATCCGCGAGAGGCGAGCGCCCTTTTATTCCCAGTACCAATTAACCCTAAGTAGTGTTTCTGCGGTGCAAAGGGTTTCAGCGGTTTTTCCAATAAAAACTGCTGCAAATTTTCAAACAGCGGTTTGCCCTGACGCACGGCAAACACGCCTGCTTTGGGACGGGGATAATTAACCATCGCAGCGATATCTCCAGCCGCAAATACGTTGGGGTGAGAGACTGATTGCAGGCAATCGTTGACTTGGATAAAGCCGTTTGAATCGGCTGCTAAACCGGATTCTCTGATCCAATGGGCTGCCGATGCTTGTGTAACCCAAAAAATCCGATCGCACTCTAATTCTAAACCTGATTTACAGGAAATTTGGTAATCGGTAGGGAATTGAAGAGTGGTTTCCCTCTCAATCTTTTTTACAGCACAGACTTTTTCCTTTAAATGCAATTGAATGCCGCGACTGATGAGAATTTCTTGAAGGCGGCGACGCACCCGCTGATTGTGTCCCTGCATCAATTCAGCACCGCTGTGAAACAAATGTATTTCTGATGATAAGTTTTCTAAATTTTCTTCCCTCTTCCTTCTTCCCTCTTCCTTCTTCCCTCTTCCTTCTTCCTTCTTCCCTCTTCCTTCTTCCTTCTCCAATCGAGATTGCATATTTAATGCTAATTCTACGCCGCCTGCACCGCCACCTACAATCGCTATCCGCAGCGGTTTTTGGGGATAGTTTTGCCTTTCGGAAATTAACTGATTCCAGCTAGCTAAAAACTCCGGTACGGGTTTAGCTGCAATTGCATATTCTGCGGCACCCGGTACAGATAAACTCGCAGGAGTGCTGCCGATATCCACAGAAAGCACATCAAAATTAACCGGAGGGCGAGTTTGACAAATAACTAAATTTTTGTTAAGGTCGATCGCGATCGCCCGATCGATTAATATTTGACACCCGGCAAATTCAGCGAGCGATCGCAAATCGATGTGACATTCATCATAATTGTAAAACCCGGCAACGTGCCCCGGCAGCATCCCCGAATAAGGCGCGTGCAGCACGTCGCTAATCAGAGTTAAACGCACTCCCGGCAGCGGTTTGATGCCGAACATTTTTAATACAATAGCATGACTGTGACCGCCACCAATTAAGACTAAATCTTTCACAATTACAGATGTTCGATCGAAATGTTCCAGCACCGATATTGTACAGCACTCGCACTCCGGCAGGCCGCACTATCCGGTAAGGATAGCTGGCAGTGCGTAATCAATGATTTCCCAGCAGTTAGACAGAATGCTGTCACTTACCCTCTGTCTCAGAGATTATACTTAGCTCAGTTGCGATCGCATAACATCAATCCACCCATTTCGCTTAACCTATTCCACATTCAGTGCAAATGGCTGTAGACTGTAGAGCGAGCAAATTTTATCACCAAATTATGCCGGGGTGTGTTTCAATAGCTAACTCACCATTCAAAACTATGACATTACGCATCATTCCGCGCAGTTGGCAGCGATCGATTAAAACTCTTTTCCCGCTTCTGTTTGCCCTCTCATTCATTATAGTATTGCTGGCGAACAACTTGATTCCGGCGATCGCCCAGCAACCCCGCCAGGAAATTCGCGGCGTTTGGATGACGACAAACGACAAAGACATCCTCAGAGATCGTCGCAAACTAGGAGATGCGGTCAGCCAATTAAAGCGGTTAAATTTCAACACTATTTATCCTGTAGCCTGGAATTCTGGCTATGCAATGTATCCCAGCTATGTAGCGCAGCAAAGAGACATTCAACCCTTTGTTTACAGAGGGTTAGACGGACAAGATATGCTCGCCGATTTAATCGAGCAAGCTCACCGCCAAGGCCTGTTAGTGATTCCTTGGTTTGAGTTTGGTTTCATGGCTCCTCCCACATCAGAATTAGCCACACTTCATCCCGAGTGGCTGACACAAAAACAGGACGGCAGCCAAACATCAAACGACGCCGGCGGCGAAGTAGTTTGGCTCAATCCCTTTCATCCAGAAGTCCAGCAATTCATTACCGAACTCGTACTAGAAATCACCACTCAATATAACGCAGACGGCATACAATTTGACGATCACATGAGTTTGCCTGCCGAATTTGGCTACGATGACTACACAGTTGCTTTGTATACCAAAGAAACAAAAAAAGCTCCGCCCAAAGATTTTCAAAATCCAGCATGGGTGCAGTGGCGAGCAAATAAAATTACCGCTTTTATGTCGCAGCTAAATCACGCCGTCAAAGCCGTCAAACCCAATGCAATTTTCTCAATTTCTCCCAATTACTACGATTTTGCTTACAAACATCACCTGCAAGATTGGCTGGCTTGGGTGCGTTTGGATATTGCCGACGAGCTAATCGTGCAAGTCTACCGTCCCAATCTAGAATCATTTGTGGACAAGATTAACCGTCCAGAAATGCAAGAAGCACAGCAAAAAATTCCCACCGGAGTTGGGATTATGACAGGTTTGAGAAATAACCCAGTACCGATTCAGCAAATTAAATCTCAGGTGCAAGCAGTCCAAGGATACGGCTTAGGCGTCGCTTTCTTCTACTACGAAAGCTTGTGGGAATATGCGCCAGAACCCATCGCCGCTCGACTTTCTCAATTTAGTGCTTTCTTCCCGTCTTCTGCATTCCGAACAGCACTACAAATACCCAGACGCGCGGCTATTTTCCCTCCCTCGCCACCACCAAAACCAGACCCGAAAGCTAAGCCAGAGCAACCTATTAAAAACACCGCACCTTCACCCTCGCCCACCACGTAAAAGAATTAAAGAGTCATCAGTCATTGGTAATTTTGTAGGGCGTGCAATTAGTCCGACAGTCCAACAGGGGTTTAAACCCCTGTCTCATAGCTGAAGTCGTCTTTAGACGACTTTAGCAATTCTATTAAAGCTGTTTTTGTATAGAGTTAGCGCAGAATATATGTGTAACTCTAATTTTAAAAATGGAGATTACTATTTGAGTCGGTTTTAACCGACTTATGCTATTAGACAGGGACTTGAGTCCCTGGCGGCCCGTGGCAGAATGAAACAGCTCTGCTGGGGACTAGGGGATACCGAGTTATGTTCCTATAAAATATCCGTATTACCAACAAATACCATCAAAAAAATGCCAACTAACCAAAAAATTTTACTTCCAAAAATGGGCTGTGGCACTTGGGCTTGGGGCAACAGATTTCTCTGGGGCTACAATGAAAGTATGGACGAGGAATTGCAAGCCGTTTTCAATCTTTGTGTTAGTAACGCCGTCACTTTATTCGATACCGGCGACTCTTACGGCACAGGGAAATTAAACGGACGCAGCGAACACCTTTTGGGGCAGTTTTCTCAACAATATCAAGGTGCAAACAAAGACAGTATTTGTATTGCGACCAAACTGGCTGCTTATCCTTGGAGACTGACGCGACAATCAATGATATCGGCTTGCAAAGCCTCTGCTGGGCGCCTCGGAAAAAATGTAGATTTGGTACAAATGCACTGGTCTACAGCCAATTACGCCCCTTGGCAAGAGGGGGCTCTTTTAGACGGTTTGGCTGACCTTTACGAGCAAGGATTGGTCAAAGGAGTGGGCTTGTCTAATTACGGACCGAAACGGCTGAAATGGGTGCATCGGAAATTTAGCGATCGCCAAATTCCTATTGTTACTTTACAAGTGCAATATTCGCTACTTTCTACCTATCCGGTGACAGAACTCGGATTGAAAGATGTTTGCGATGAATTGGGGATAAAATTGATTGCTTACAGTCCTCTAGCCTTGGGTTTGCTGACGGGTAAATACTCGGAAAATGGCTCTCTTCCTAAAGGTATCCGAGGTTTGGCGTGCAAGCAGCTACTTCCGGGAATGCGATCGCTTTTGGAATGTTTGCGAGAAATAGCGGCATTGAGAAACAAGACTGTTTCGCAGGTAGCAATCAACTGGTGTATCTGCAAAGAAACTATTCCGATTCCGGGGGCTAAATCTGTGGAACAGGCGAGGGATAATATTGGTGCTTTGGGCTGGGAGTTAGACTCCGGGGAGATTGCCGAATTGGATAAGGCAGCGGCGAGTGTAGATAAGAAAATGGTGCAGAATATCTTTCAAACTCGGTAATATCTGAGATGTTGTACCCTTCTCATGAACAGGCAAGATGCCTGTTTCACAAGACATGAATTTGCTTGTTCCACAAAAACTAAATTTTCTTGTGGGGTAGGCTTCTAGCCCGCCCCTTAAAGCCTGATTTACATCGCACAAAAATTTTCGACACACCGCACAAACATTTCTACACCCATCCCCAGCGCAGTTTCATCAAAATCAAAACGCGGGTGATGGTGCGGGTAAGCCAAGTTTTTCTCTGGATTTGCTGAACCTAAAAAGAAATAACAACCGGGGACTTCTTGCAAAAAGAACGACATATCCTCGCCGCCCATTGTTTGGCATTCGGGAACGATTCCTGCAGGAGTTTCGACAACTGATTCTGCCACGCCGCGCACCAATTCAGCTATTCTCGAATCATTAATAACTGGCGGATAAAGCGAACAATAATCTAATTGGTAATTTGCCCCGTGACTATGACAAATTCCGGCAATTACTTGCTCGATTCGCTTTACAAAATAACCTTGATATGCAGGATTAAAATAGCGCACCGTGCCACCGATTTGAGCGGTATCGGCAATGACGTTGTGGGTGTGGCCTGCGTGGAATTTGCCGACAGTTACTACCGCTGAGTCGATCGGGTCAATGTTCCGCGCGACGATTGCCTGCAAAGCGCTGACAATTTGGGCTGTAACTACGATCGAGTCCACAGTCTGATGTGGCATTGCGCCGTGTCCACCTTTGCCAAAAATCGTGCAGTCAAAAACTTCGACAGCCGCCATCAAAGCGCCGCTGCGGACGCCTACAGTGCCCAAAGGCAGATTGTTCCACAAATGCAAGCCGACGATCGCATCAACATCAGGATTCTTCAAAACTCCCGCTTCAATCATCGGTTTTGCGCCCCCTGGCCCTTCTTCAGCGGGCTGAAAGATAAATTTTACCTTACCCGAAAAGCTGTGTTTGTGCTTGGCAAGATAACAGACAGTACCAAGGGCGATCGCAGTGTGGCCGTCGTGGCCGCAAGCGTGCATAATTCCATCATGCTGTGATCGGTAATCCACCTCATTTTCTTCTTGAATGGGCAAAGCATCCATATCCGCCCGAATTGCCAAAACCCGCCCTGGTTTGCCGCTGTCTAGAGTTGCGACAATACCAGTTTTAGCAATATTAGTTTCATGCTCTATGCCCCATTCCTGCAACTTTTGCGAGACAAACTGCGCCGTTAAATTTTCATCAAAACTCAACTCCGGCTTTTGGTGCAAAAGGCGACGCCATTCGACTAGCTGAGGCTGCAAATTTCTAATCTCCAGCCGCAATTGAGATAAATCGACAGACGTTAAATTCGGTAAAGTAGAAACCATGTTTTATTCTCCTTTTTTTTGATTAGGTTTTAGATTTAATCACTTAATAAATGGTAATCACTAATTATAGCAGCCCAGAATAAGTTGTGAAACTCTCTCTTCTCTTTCTCTGCGCTCTCTGCGGTCTCTGCGGTTAAAATAAAATCTTCTTCAATCCTATCCCAGTTGTGCAGGAGATTTTTTTTAAATGAACCGCAGAGGGCGCAGAGTACGCAGAGGAAGAGAAGAATGAGAAAGAGAGGTGTTTAGAATAGGGTTATTTAGAAGTCTGAGCAACTAAATTAACCCCTGGCAGTAACCGCTCTAAATCTAAATCTGAAGCAATTTTAGCTAATTTAGCAAGGTCAGTCGGGTCATCTAAATGCGGCAAAATACCCAACACAGGTATTTGAGTCAGCGACTGGATCAAATCAACGGGCGCTAGATCGGCAATTTCTTCTTCCGAATAAGCTTTAACGCAATTGAGCACAATTCCTCTCAGCTTAAAACCAGTGTGTCTGGCGAGAGCAACATTCGCTACAGCTTGCCCGATCGCCCCCAACCTCACAGGTACTACCAAAACCCCCCTCAGCCGCCAATCCCTGGCAATATCGGCCACCGTCAGTTCCCACGTTACAGGCGATCCCAGCCCTCCCAAAGATTCCACCAACACAAAATCCTTGCGCTCGGAGAGGCTTTGCCAAGCCGTCCAGACCTTTTCGAGTTCGATACGTCTCCCCTCCCGTTGCGCAGCAATCGGCGGTGCTAGAGGCGCATCAAAGTGCAGCGGATTGAGTTCTTCGGGGGATTGGTCGAGGGAAAACAAACGGGTGTAGAGTTCGCGATCGCCCGTTCCTGTTTGCAACAGCTTCATAATTCCCAAACTGCGATCGGGAAAATACATTTGCCAATAAGCAGCCAGAGCGCTGGTCAAAACAGTTTTGCCCGCGTCGGTATCAGTTCCAGCAATTAGCAGCGAGTTCATTGGCAAAAAGCTAACAAATAATTGGCCTCAACCTCAGTCTAGGGGAATTTTGCCAGAAGTTTAGAGTTCCGGCGATGGTGCGGGTGTTGGTGCTGGTTCCGGTGACGGCGCGGGTTCCGGTTCCGGTTCCGGCGACGGTGCAGGAGTTGGGGCCGGTTCCGGTGACGGTGCGGGTGTTGGGGCCGGTTCCGGCGATGGTGCGGGTGTTGGGGCAGGTTCCGGCGACGGTGCAGGAGTTGGCGCGGGTGTTGGTGCTGGTGCTGGCGACGGCGCGGGCGTCGGTTTGGGTGCGGGAGTTGGTGCGGGCGTCGGTTTGGGCGTCGGTTTGGGCGCGGGAGTCGGCGCGGGTGTCGGTTTTGGTGTCGGAGTTGGCGCTGGGCTTGGTTCTGGGCTCGGTTCCGGCAAAGGTTCTGGGCTTGGTTCCGGCAAAGGTTCTGGGTCCGGTTCCGGCAAAGGTTCTGGGCTCGGTTCCGGCAAAGGTTCTGGGCTCGGTTCCGGCAAAGGTTCTGGGCTTGGTTCCGGCAAAGGTTGCGGGGTTGGGGTTGGCAAAGGTTGCGGGGTTGGGGTTGGCAAAGGTAGCGGGTTTGGTATCGGAGTTAGTGTCGGCGTCGGACTTGTAAGTGCTGGCGGTGTCGGAGTGGGTTTGGGGCGCGAATTGTTGAGAAATGAGCCTACTAAAGCCCAGGAACCGAAGCCCGTCAAGATTACTAAGCCCGCCAGCAGACCGATCGCAGCGATGGGATTGTCCCAAAAAGTGTCGCCAGCAGGTTCACTTAACGGGTCTGGCTGGTTTGGCGGGGGGGAACTCGGGGCGGCTGGCTCGGGCGGTCTGCCCACGGCCACCGTTGCTATTAGCGAAGGGTTTGTCGGCACCACTGCTGGCGGTGCGGGCGGTGCGGGCGGTACAGTTGGCTGGCTAGGCTTAGGATTAGTTTGGGCGTCGAGTGCTTGGGCAACTTCGCTGACAGATTGATATCGATCGCCTGGAGACCGGCTCAACATCCGATTCAGCACCAAAGCCAAACCCGTGCTCACCTGCGCTTGCTGCTGCCAATTCCACTGCAGCGTTGTTTGATCGAGCAATTCCTGCGGTTCTTTGCCTGTCAGCAGGACGATCGCCGTTACAGCTAAAGCGTAGAGGTCGCTGCTGGCAGTTGCCCGCCCGCTGTGCAACTGTTCCATCGGCGCGTAGCCGATTTTACCGACAGTTGTCGCGTGGGCTGTTCCTTCGGGAGACTGGACTTTGGTGGCGAGTTCCTTCACCACTCCAAAGTCAATCAGCACCGGCATTTGGTCGTTTTCCCTGCGGATGATATTTTCTGGGGAGATGTCGCGGTGGATGATGCCGCGGGCGTGGATGTGAGCCAGTACCGGTAGCATTTGCCGGATAAATACCAAGACTTCGGCTTCCGTGAAGGCGCGACCCTTTGAAGTTCGATCGAGCAGCAGTTCGCGGTAAGTCATCCCTTCCACGTAATCCTGCACTAAAAACAAACGCTGGTTCTCTTCAAATATTGCCCGAAACTGGGGAATTTGCGGGTGCCCAATTTGGTAAAGTATTGCCGCCTCTCTTTGAAACAATTCCTTCGATTTTTCCAAAACGTAAGGCCCGCTTTGCACTGGGATCAATTCCTTGAGGGCGCAGCGTTCTTGAAACCGTCCCAAATCTTCTACTAAATAAGTCCGGCCAAATCCTCCTTGACCTAAAATATTCACCAAGCGGTAGCGGTTTTGTAGGAGAGTTCCAATAGCAATAGGTGGCTGCATAAGTTTAAGTAAAAACTGTTAAAAAATAGACGATCGCTCACAGACTTAGTAATGCTATGTCTTTAATGCTCTTGAGCATACTTCACTATCTGTAGTCCCCAGTCCCGACCAAAGTTAGTATTTTACATTTTTTTGACATTCTTGGACGCCCGGATGCTCAGAAACCGGGTTTTTTCACGAAAATACACAGCTTGCAACCCGCCAATCCGCTCGAAAACCCGGTTTCTGCGTCAATATCTCAAGGGAGAAATGCACGATTTTTCGTAGAAACCGGGTTTTTTGGCCTTAGCCCTAATAAATTGTCGCCCCTCGGCCTAAGCCATACATCTCTATAAAGCTTGAGATTATTTATGGGAGATGTCTACTGACTACTGACTACTGTCAACTGCCAACTGTCAACTGTCAACTGTCAACTGTCAACTGTTAAGCTTTGCTTTCACCATGTCTTGAATTCTGTTACCGTCTGCTTTGCCTTTAAGCTGCTGCATTGCCTTGCCCATCACCTTGCCCATATCTTTTGCAGAAGTAGCGCCAACCGAAGCAATCACTTCGTCAACGACTTGACTCACCTCTTCGTCTGACATCTGCGGCGGCAAATACTCTTCAACAATTGCCAACTCCGCCTCCTCTTGTGCCACTAAATCTTCGCGGCCACCTTTGCGGTATTGTTCGATCGAATCCCGGCGCTGTTTGGCTATTTGCATCAAAATTTCCATTTCTTGAGCTTCTGTCAGCGTCTCTTGGCCGGAGGGACGAAGGCTGACTTCTTTTTCGAGAATAAATTTCTTGATGCCGCGAACTGTTTCCAAGCGAACTTTGTCCTTGGACTTCATGGCTGCTTTGATTTCTTCGTCAATGCGTTCTCTTAAGCTCATCGATTTCTACCTTGCTTTGCCCGATATCAAAAATCTGGAGTATGCTTCCGATTCTTAACTTTTTTTACAGTATTTTTCAAGTTTATTGCCTGTTGGTGGCATTTTTATCGCATTGAACCCGGATGCCTTCGGCCTTCGGCTGAATTTTGGGCGGCTAGACTTCCAGCCTCGGCCCCAAATTGACTCACGCCAAAACTTTTAGACGCAGGGACACAAGTGCGATCGTACTTCTGCCAGTACAGAGTTCGCTACAACCCACATTCCACACCCTGGGGTGTCATACAGCATAATTACGCAGAAAACTCTATCTTTACAGTAATATATTATGCCTTAAAAAAGTTTCTTATCCGTTAATGTACGGTATTCAAGTATAATTCATAGTTTTATTGCTGGATAAAAATAAGTAAAAACCGATTGTGACCGTTAAGGGTACCGAATGTGGGGTAGAAACCGGATTTGTTGGACATATTTCTGCAAGTCCTATTCAATTCGCCTAACTTCACACTTGTGGCCGCCCCGAATGTTAAATCTCTTAAAAAATTGGCTGAATATTTCTAGTTTCAGATGGTAAGATAGCGATGGAATAAACGTCCTGCAAGAGGCCTGCTGTGATCCGTTCTGCTACTTTACCGCTTCCGCTTCCCGAGCCGCCGGTTTCCGCTCATGACCGTCTGCGGCTGTTCTCCGGTTCTGCTAATGTTCCTCTCGCCCAAGAGGTGGCTCGCTATCTGGGGATCGATTTGGGGCCGATGGTTCGCAAGCGGTTTGCTGATGGGGAACTCTACGTTCAAATTCAAGAATCAATTCGGGGTTGCGATGTTTACTTGATTCAGCCAACTTGCTGTCCGGTAAACGATCGCCTCATGGAATTGTTAATTATGATCGATGCTTGTCGCCGCGCTTCGGCCAGACAAATTACCGCCGTCATCCCCTATTACGGATATGCTAGGGCTGACCGCAAAACGGCCGGAAGAGAGTCGATTACTGCAAAATTAGTGGCTAATTTGATTACGGAAGCTGGGGCCGGTCGCATTTTGGCGATGGATTTGCACTCAGCTCAGATTCAAGGTTATTTTGACATTCCTTTCGATCACGTTTACGGTTCGCCGGTGCTTTTAGATTATCTGGCGAGCAAGCAATTGACGGATATTGTTGTGGTTTCGCCGGATGTTGGCGGAGTCGCTAGGGCGAGAGCTTTTGCCAAAAAGCTTGGTGATGCTCCCCTGGCAATTATTGACAAGCGCCGCCAAGCTCACAACGTGGCAGAAGTGATGAATCTTATCGGTGATGTCAGGGGCAAAACTGCTGTGTTGGTGGACGACATGATCGATACTGCCGGCACGATTTCTGAAGGTGCGAGATTGTTGCGCCGCGAGGGTGCGAGGCAGGTTTATGCTTGTGCTACTCATGCGGTGTTTTCGCCTCCGGCGATCGAGCGTTTGTCTAGCGGGATTTTGGAAGAGGTAATTGTTACGAATACAATTCCTGTGCCGGAAGAGAACCGTTTTAAGCAGTTGACGGTGCTTTCGGTAGCCAATTTGCTCGGAGAAACTATTTGGCGGATTCACGAAGATAGTTCTGTGAGCAGTATGTTCCGCTAGAGGGCAAAGACACTTTTTGAATGTTTGTTTTAGGGTGCGTTAACCAAGTGTAACGCACCATTTTTTTGTGAATAGTGCGCTCGTTTCCCGCAAGTAATAAGCCCAGGCTCATGCAAATTTTACTGTCAACTTCCCTTAAATTCTTGTGGAGTGGGCGTCCCGCCCGCCCGGAAAATACAATTTAGAGGTCGAACAGCTTATCAAGTTCCTCGGTAAAATAACGGTTATAACTTTGTAGTGAGGACTCAAGTCCTGATAAAAATTCGCTCGGACTTTAGTTCTCACTACGAACCAAGGTGACGATCGCCGATCGATCGCACTTGGTACCACCGGAACAAGAGATGGTAAAATTCTATCTTGTTGTTGGAAGAGGGCGAATTTTTTATATTCTAGATAAGTCTCATCACAATAAGGAGCCAATAGGTAAAAATCATGAAACATTCATTGGCACGAACAGTGGCCGCACTGGCAGGTTCAGCAATTTTAACACTTGGCGCGATCGGTTCGGCTAAAGCATTTACTTTTGACGAAACCGACATTAACCAAGACCGAGTAATTGTCATCGCCCAACCCCGCCCTTCCGGCGGCTACCAATTGCTAATTCTAGAACAAGTATCTGACAAGCGAAAATGCTGGAGCGAAAGTGGCTCTAATCCCGTGAAAGTCGATCCCTTATTAGTTAGTTTTGATTTCACCGGTATTTGTGGCCGCGCAACAGACAGCAACGGCTTTTCAATTCGCATGGCAGGCACCGATTTAGCATTAAAATACACGCTGACTTTGGAAAGTGTTGATGGCAATGTTCTACTAATTGGAACTCCCGTAGATTACCAAGGTAAATCGGTGATTATCGGTCGCACAAACGGCGATGTTAACGACTTCATGAAAATCAGTCTCGATCCTGCTTGGCGCTTGAGTAAAAGAGCTTACCAAGGCCGCACATTAGGCCACTTTTATTTCACTACCAATCAATCCGCACCGGGAGAAATTGGCAATACCGGAGGCAATACCGGAGGCAATACCGAAGCAATACCAATACCCATACCGCAGCCAATACCAATACCCATACCGCAGCCATCACCGCAGCCATTACCGCAGCCATTACCGCAGCCATTACCGCAGCCATTACCGCAATCGCCGCAGCCAATACCGCAGGAAATACCAATACCGCAGCCAATACCGCAGGAAATACCAATACCGTAGGCAATACTGGCTTTTCTACAATTCGGAGATAGCTACCGATGATATCTACGCTTCCGAAATGTAAGAAGCTGTGGACTTTGGGTTTGTAGCCCGGTTTTCTCAAAATAATACCTTTCGACCGCAACTTGCTGTTACCAGAGAGCAATTGGTATCTTTAGTATTGGAATCCTGGAAAGGAATACAAGATGCTATATCACATTTCCTAGCAATGTTTCTATCCGTCCCTATAGCGATGTTGATATTGTCGGCTGGAGTGCCTGAAAAGTTTTATTTGCGCGGGAAAACCAGATAGTTAGCGGTTATCAAGATGGAACTTTTAAACCTACGCAGTCCGTTACTCGCGCTGAATTGATGGCGGTGCTCCGTCGAGCGGCGGAATTTGGTTTCTCGGCGCGGAGAATGCAGCCGAATTTAGTTGCTAAAGAACCGTCTAAAACTTTTTCAGACACTCAGAATTATGGGGCTGCTTCTATTTTTGCTCAAATGTCTTCTTATGGTTCTGTTGCTTGTGCTCTTAACGAAATTGGCGATCGGTTTGCTTTCGATGATTCTGCAAAGCGGAATTACGCGGTGGTGGCTACTTGGCGGATGCTGAAATGCGTTAAGGCTCAGTAGGGCGAATTAGATCCCCGACTTCTTCCAGAAGTTGGAAATCTGAGTATATTACACAATTACCTAATTTTTTGGTTAATAGTTATATGTTGTACTCTTGTCAAGAACGGGCAATATGCCCGTTCCACAAAACTTGATTTTCTTGTGGAACGGGCATCTTGCCCGTTCCTAAACAAGTAATTGAGAATGGTGCAAGATATCAGTTAATCAGGACTTTAGCCCTTACTACAAACCAGTTCGCAATCAGGACTTTAGTCCTCATCATATCGTTTCCTTCCGTTTCTTCTTAGAGGGCTTTTTAGGAGTTTTCTGGACGGGGATTGTCTCGGATTCTTGCTGTGCGAGGTCTGGGGTTACTTTACACAAGTCGTTCAAGGAAAGTTTTTGTTGCGATTCAAGTTCGTTTAACAAGTTTGAAGCTGTTTCTAATATTTGCTTTCCCTGTCTGGCTTGAATAGTAGTTTTATTTTCGATCGCATCTAGCAACACAAAAATCGAGACTGTTTGCCAAATATCTAAATCGTCGCCGACGACATCGCAAGCAGAGACAATTTTGCCGTTTTCTGGGACGTGAATTCCCAAGCCGGAAGCTTGAATTAATGGCTGGATTTCTGCTATACTTAAATCCGCAAGGTCTGTAATTTTATGTTCTAGCCAGACTAAATCTGCTAAATTTGGCAAGTTGACCGATTCTGTCGCTAAAGGATCGAATTTAAAGGTAAGAGTTTGATTCAGCGGATCGGAAATGGCATAAATTGATTGAATTTGCGATCGACTAACCGCACCTTTCTCGAAAAAATCCCTGCTTTGCGGGGCGATCGCAATTTTTCCATTTTCAGCCACCTCCAAGCTTTCCAAACTAACCAGAGTCGCCGCCGTAGTCTTCACAAAAATCTCGTCCAACCCAAGCAAATCCGCCAATTCCTTCAAAGTTGGCGCAGGTTCAAACTCAACACCCGCCCGCAAAATGAACTCTTCCAACACGTTAAACTCGCGCGGTTCGCTAATCGCCACCTCCAGCGGAGTTTGGCGGATTGCGAAGCGGAATTGACGCGCCGCCAACACTGACAAACCCGGATTTTGTTGCTCAATTTGTTCGGCTAGCGAACTTAAATTCGAGTCTATGGGTTTAGTTGAGGACGCTAGAAACATCTACAAAACCTCCGCAGTGACGCACCGTTTTTGAAACTTCCTGATACATTTTTCCCACTGTACCTGTTTGTTGGGTAAATAAATCGTGGCAGCCGACAACAATTAGCAATTCTTGAGCGCGGGAAAATGCCACATTCACCCGTTCCGGTTCCTTAGCAAATCCAATATCGCCCCTAACATTATTGCACACGGTGCTGACAATAATTACAGGTCTTTCCATGCCTTGAAATATGTCAACTGTACCAGTGCGGATGCTCAAAGCAGGGAATCTTTCGCCTTCGATTCTGTCTTTAATTGCATTTAATTGAGCAGCATAAAAAGTGATAATTCCAATTTCTTTCGGTGGTTTACCCTCGGCAACTTTGGGCTGCCAAGCTGTCTCCATTTGTTCGCACAAACGCTCGATCGCATCAATCTCCTTGACATTCAACCGCGAAGTACCCTGTTTTTCCTCTTCAAATCCTTGTCCGATGGGCGTTTTCACCCACAGAATGTGATTATTTTCTTGAATGATTCTACCTGCCAGGTTGTGGGCGCGCTTGGTGTCTGCTTCCTGAATGCCACAGTTGAGTTTTTGCTGGTAAAACTGATTGATTGCGCCCATGATTTGTGGGTGCATTCGATACTGAGTTGTCAGCATTTTTTTGATGCTGTCGCTGGCTTTTTCAAACAAAACTTTGAACAGCGATTCTTTGATAAAGCTAAGTTCGTCTCCGGTACAGCCGATGTCTTCGGCAATATCGTCGATCGTACTTTGATTAAACATGGGCGGCAATTGCCTGTGATCGCCCACTAATACTAACTTTCTGCCTTTCAAAGCGGGAATTAATAACTCTGGGGGAGTGCATTTGCTAACTTCGTCAATGATGACTGCATCAAAGCTGGGAAAGTTTTTAGTAAAATCGAAGCTAGCAGCTTGCACGCAAGTAATGCCGATAACGTTGGCATTGTCAATATAAATTTGCTTTAAATCGTTGCGGTCTTTTTCTGATGGATTGCGAAGTTTGTGAATCCAATCTGTCACAAACTTTTGAGAACGATTTAGGGCTGTTTCTTCTTGTTCTAATTTCCGCTCCCAAGTTTTGAATAAACGCTTAATTTTGTTTAAAAAAGCTACGGTGAATAATCCTGTATTCGGAACTTCTGGCTGATATTGAGTCGGGATAGTTTGCCATGCTGACTCCCACCAATTTCTTTCAACAAGTAATGCTGCTGTTGGTTGCTGCTGTTGCAGTTGAGCGGTAATTTCGCTCAATTCTGTTTGAAGTTCGGCGAGTTGCTGCTGCGAAGTTGCCGCCGCAGTTTGCAGGGGAGATAAATCCTCGTCAAGAGTGTTTTTGATTGTCTCCAAAACCCCAAAAGGGTCTAGATCGGCAATGGATTTTTCAAGCTGAATCGTGCTTGCTTTCCAAGCCTCAACTTGCTTGACAAATAGCTGCGGTTGCTCCCAAATATTCGATTTTTGGGCGAGATATTGTTCGGATAAAATCCGCAATTTTTCAGGTACATTTTGCTGTTGGACAATTGCTTGCAACAAATTAGTAACTTCGCTAATTTTTAAATTCGCATCTTGCTGTGCTGTTTCTACCTGAAGTTTAGCGGCGGATATTTGCTGCTGGCTCAAGGTTTGACCGATTTTATCTAATAATTGTTGCTGTTTTATAAGCTGCTGTTCGGTTTCGGTTTTCAGGGGAACCACGCACTGACGGGCATTTGCGAGGATACTGTGCAGCAATTCTTTGACTAGGCGATCGAAGGTAGCCTGGATATGATTTGGGTGCAATGATTCACTATAAAATTGTTGAATGCTACCTAAGAAAGTGCCAGCTTTTTCGATGATGAATTTGCGCTGACTTTGGCTGACTTGGGAATAGCTGGCGAAGTCTTTGGCGAGTTGTTGCCACTGTGTACGATCGCCCGCAGAGAGCACGATCGGCGTTTGACTCAAATTTAGGTGCAGAAACTCGCTAAACCGGAACTGTTGCCCTTGTATGTCCTTAAAACTTGCGCTTTCTTCGTGGGATATCGCCTTTTGCAACCTATCTAAATCGGGCAAATTGACTTTGCATTTGGGCGGCACGATCGGCAATTTGAGCGATCGGGCAATTTTCAGCAATCCTGGCGGCAATCCTACCATATCATCCGTGAGCATTGCGCCCGTTTCCCAGCAAGATTTCACGACTTCATAGAGTCCCGTATCCGCTGTCTCGATCCACTGTGCAACGGCAACGACAACGGCTGCAATTTCCGCTTTTCGCAGTTCCAAATTCTTGATTTTCTGTTCGAGATTTTGGCGGTGTGTCTGATTTTGCCGATCGCCCAATTCGAGTTGATTCACAGCCTCAGACATCTGCCGCGACACCCGCAACGACTCCGCAACCGCCGACATAGCGTGACAAACATCATCAGCGCGATCGAATGCCGTCTTAAATTCCGATATTTGCGCTGCTACAGTTTCCTGCAGCCAAACCGCAATCCCAAACGCGCCGCAAGCAGGGCGATCGAAGCCGATTTGAGTAGCATAGCTGGCGGCAATGCGAACATTTGCCATAAAGTTTTCTACTAAAACATTGCCTTCTGAATAAGGTTTTAGTCTGGGCATAAACTCGGCAACTTCTGGAGATTCCCAGTTGACATTCGGCGCATCCAGCAAATTTACTAGCCCGTTAACTAGAGATTCAATCTCGCTTTTTTCGGTTAAAATCTTTTCATAAGCTGCTGCTTGCTGGTTGCACTTTTCCTCAATATTTGCTTGACTGTCGTGCAGGTGTTTTAGTCCATTAAAAAAATCTTTCTCTGCGGCCCAGTAGGCGGTAAATCGCTCTGATTGCGTCACCAACTGCCGCAAAGCTTTGACATTAGTCAGGCGCTGCGAGAGCTTTTCTTCGCAGTCAGTTGCCGTATTTTGCAGCCAAGTGCCGATCGCATTTTCCTCTAAAAACGGCTGACCTTCTTCCTGCACCTTATGAGCTTTTCCCTTCCGCAAAGCCCGAATCGCCGGATTGTGTACTAACCGACTCAAAGCATTGTCTACAGCCAAATTTGCTTGGGAAGCAATGAGCGTTTTGCCGCCCTGACTGGCAATTTGATAGCAAATTTCTGCAATCACAGTCGTTTTGCCAGTTCCCGGCGGGCCTTGAATCAAAATTAAATCCCGTGCCGAAAGCACCGTTTCTACGGCCGCAAGTTGGTCGTCATTAGCATTGCGATTTAATAAGTTTTCCCGATCCAATTTAATCAGCTTTTCAGGCAGTCTCGCCTGAGAAGAGTCGAATAAAAACTCACTCAAATAGGGATTTTGAGCGCGCCCGTCTGTCAGCATTTTTAAAGCTTTTTTCTTGCGTTCGATCTGACTGATATCGCCCGCCGCCTCAAAATATAAGAATCCTTGTTTGGGCAGTTGATATCTGCCGCCTGCCATGCGATATCCTAAATCAACATCTAATTTAATGCGTAATTTACCATGTTCAAAGTCAATTTCAGCGATGCTACCCAATGTCTCTCCATCGCGGCTGCTTCTGCTTCCTGGTGGCGAATCAAACAGGATAATTTCTTCATTTCGCGCCTTTTTTAGCCTGTCGCGAAAGTCTGTCAATTCTAAGAAATTTTCCTCGTAACCGTCAAGAGTTGCGGAATTACGATCAATTTCAAAAGTGACGATTTTGAAGCCGGAACCGTAATTGTGTCCTCGGAAAGGCACGCAAAATTGACGCGCTTCCGCGATGCGTTTTTCCACATTTAAAAAAGTATGCCAAACTTTTAGTTGTTCGGTAGTCGGTATGTGTCTGTCGTCCCAAAAAGGCATTTGTTGGACGCGGGCGATCGACTTTACAGGAATTGGCGATCGACTGTTAGCCAAAAGTCGCAACTGCACCGGCAAAGCATACCCATCTTTCCTCCCTCTGGGAACCGCCACCAAACCAGCATCCAGCAGTTTTAAACCGCCAATTCCGTCTTCACAGCGTACAGTTGCTAACAACCGCAAAGTGCGATCGGCTTTTTGCAACAATTGGGGTAATTCAAAATCATCTCCATCCGTAGCAAGGAGTAATTCCCAGATTTCTTCTTCAGAAAATCTCTCATTTACCTTTTGGCGACGGACGTAGAAAAGATTGTGGGATTTGCCAGCTATCTCCGACATCAGAATTTCCGCACGCTCTTTGCATTCCCAATCGCAATATTTCCCTAAAGCCGCTTCTCCTTCTATATCCCGAATAAATTTATTAATTGTGCGATCGCCACTAAATTTATATCCCCAATCTTCTGTGACTAAAGATGGCATATTTTGATGATTTTAGATTTTAGATTTTAGATTAAATTTAAGATTAGCACATCGGAACTTGTGCCGACAGAACCGCGACATCCCAAAAAAAATTAAGGTGTGCATTGCACACCCTACGACCATCGCAAATTACCGTACAGGCGACGGGCGATGGAATTAAACAGTTGAGAATCAAAAGGGCGAACGATGGGACTTGAACCCACGAATGGTGGTACCACAAACCACTGCCTTAACCACTTGGCTACGCTCGCCGTATCAGTTTTAACTATAGCATCAGATCTCAGCACAAGTCTAGGGGTAAGGCAAAAATATTTTGAAATATTTCTGAGCGTCCCTGCACCCGACCGATCGATGTGCCTCAAATTCCAAGCACAGTAAGAGTTTAGCACAATTTTCGCTCTGTGCGATCAGGGTGTGCGATCGGCAATTATCTCGCCCCCAGCAGTGATGTGGCCTGGGTTCGGCGGCTTTGGCAGCCTCCCGATTCGGCCCAGCGCATTAAAATAGCCTTATCAGCCCAGGGGCATCTAAATTTTACAGTCAACTTTGATAAAACTCACATCTGGCACCATTCTCAAGAACAGGCAAGATGCCTGTTCCACAAAGAATGAATTTCTTGTGGGGAGTAGGGGTTGGGCATCCTGCCCCTAAAAGCCTTATTGAGAATGGTGCAAAATCTCCGATGAAATGCTTGTGGGGTGTCCCGCCCGCCCGAAAAATCCAACGCAAGAAGCGGGACAGCTTATCCCACACCGCATGAGTTATCAACCATCCCTCTTCCTTCGCGCCGCTTCGCATCTTCGCGGTTCGTTTAAAAAAAAGTCTTCTTTGCAATCTAAAATCTAAAATCTAAAATCTAAAACCGATATGAGCTACTGTGTCAACCCCGACTGTCAAAATCCTCAAAACTCCAACACCGCTAAATTTTGCTTAAACTGCGGCTTTAACCTGTTGTTGAGACAGCGATATCGCCCGATTGAACTTTTAGGTAGAGGCGGATTCGGTAAAACTTTCCTAGCCATTGATGAGGATATCCCATCTCTACCCCGCTGTGCAGTCAAGCAATTTTATTTTTACGACCGCGACCCCGAAATTTTCAACAAAGCTGTTGAATTATTTCGGCAAGAAGCCGTCCGTTTAGACGAACTCCGAAAACACCCCCAAATCCCCACATTATTAGCGTGCTTTGAACAAGAAGGTCATATTTATTTAGTTCAAGAGTTTATAGACGGGCCGACTCTTAAACAAGAATTAGACAAGAGTGCCTACGATGAAAATCAAATTTGGCAACTGCTGCAAGACTTATTGCCGGTGCTGCAATTTATCCATGACAAGCGCATCATTCACCGCGATATCAAACCAGAAAATATTATCCGCCGGCAATCGGACAACAAACTCGTTTTAATCGATTTCGGCATTGCCAAACTGCTGACTGATTCAGCCATGCTTCTTCCAGCAACGCTCATTGGCAGTCAAGATTATGTAGCTCCCGAACAAATGCGCGGCAAAGTATTTCCTGCTAGCGACCTTTACAGTTTAGGTGTTACTTGCATTCGCCTAATGACGCAAGTTCCTCCCTTGGATATGTACGACTGCGACAACGAGCGCTGGTGGTGGCGCGAGTTTCTCCCCAAAGCCACGAGTCTTAGCGATGAGTTAGGCGAAATTTTAGATAAACTGCTGCAAACTCGTCTCACTCAGCGGTACAGTTTTGCTACGGAAGTTTTGCAAGATATCAAAGCAGCTTTAGATATTCGTCATCAAAATTTGCTTTCACCCAAAACGCCGCTCGCTCCTGCTCTCAGTAATAGCGACAACTCAAGCGATATCAGCACGCTACAAACTTCTGATTCTCCCATTTTACCGACAAAATACGTCGCCAATTCCGCAGAAACTTTTTCCTTATCTGTTACTTCCAATCTCGATCAAGCCCTAATTTCTGGACGGGGAGTAGATTATACCAAACTGCGCGATTTTTTGTGTAACAAAAAATGGAAAGAAGCCGATCGCGAAACTTGGGGCTTGATGTGTCAATCTCTTTCCCAGCCACCCGGAACTCAGCTAGAAATTAGCCAAATTTACCAGATCCCCTGCGAAGATTTGCAAACACTCGATCGCCTTTGGTTGCGCTACAGTCAAGGTCGGTTTGGCTTCAGCGTCCAAAAGCAGATTTATGAAAGCGTTAAGGGAGACTATATCAGATTTTGCGATCTGGTCAACTGGCAAACCTACAATTCTGCTACTACTTTAGGACAGATTAAATTTAGTCAGCAACCACCAATCGGACACCTCCCCTCTCGCAATTGGGTTGGTGGCATTCAGTGGCTGCGGCATCTCGATGCCCTGTCAGCAAAATTAACCGAGTGCGACAATAATCTTGCTCCTAAATTGTAATTTGGTCTACCGACTCACTAAGTAAAATTTCATATTTAAACTCTACCTGAAAGTAGAGAAATTTGTCGCGTTAGATGTAACCAGCGACCGAGGTTCGGTGCGATCGCTTGTCGCACAATGGATGCTGAAGGTGAACACAGCTACAAGTCTGCAATCCAGAGACTGTAACAACAGAATTAAAAGAGGTATCGATCCATGTTTTTTCACAAAAAACAATTAATGGCTGCGGTGACAGTAGACGAAGCCAACCCCCGTTTTGCCCAATTGCTCCTAGAACAGTTTGGCGGAGCAACCGGAGAACTCACAGCAGCTCTGCAATACTGGGTCCAGTCCTTTCACTGTGAAGATGCAGGGATTAAGGATATGCTCCAAGATATTGCAATAGAAGAATTCAGCCACTTAGAAATGGTGGGCAAACTCATCGAAATGCACACAAAAAACGTTGACCAAACAGAAGCTTATAAAAGCACTTTGTTTGCGGTGCGCGGTGTAGGTCCGCACTTGCTGGATAGCCAAGGTCAAGCTTGGACGGGTGCTTATGTCAACGAAGGTGGCGATGTAGTGCGCGATTTACGCGCTAATATCGGTGCGGAAGCAGGAGCTCGCCAAACCTACGAAGAGTTGATTAAACTAGCACCGGATATGGGAACGAAAAAGACGCTGCACTTTCTGCTGACTCGCGAAATTTCTCACACTGAAATGTTCATGAAAGCTCTCGAAGCGTTGGGTAAACTCACCGATCCGCTGTTCGGTAATATTCCGCCAGATTCCACTGTGGATCTCTACTTTAACTTGTCAACAAATGGCAAGGATGAACGAGGTCCTTGGAACTCAGAACCTACTTTCCAATACATTGCCGATCCCGCTCCAAAAGGTTAATTTGAGAGTTGTTTAGGGTTTGTGGCTTAGAATATTTAAGCCCTGTATTAAGTAATTTTTAAGCCGCGCACCTTCTTTTGTAAGGTGCGCGGCTTAGAAGATTTAAGCCCTGTGTTGAGTAATTTTCAAGCTGGGTACTTTGCTTTAGTTGTTAGAGGTGCGCGACTCGGAAGCTTCCTGTTGAGGGTTGAGTATTTTTCAAGTCACGCGCCCTACGGTGTTACAATTATTTGAAATCCCGATCGAACATTAACATCAAATCCATATTGAAATTGCGCTCATCCACCTATTTATTAGTCTCTCACGGCAGCCGCGACCCCAGACCCCAACTAGCTTTGGAAAACCTAGGTCAACTGCTGTCTCAAAATTTGGCTGACTCGTTCCCCGCAGTAGCAACCGCCACCTTAGAACTTGGGCCCGCACCACTGCACGAACAAATTTGCAGTTTTGGCGAACGTACCCTGTCGCTGGGACTGACAGAATTGCAAATACTGCCTGTATTTTTATTGCCGGGAGTTCACGTCGCCGAAGACATACCGGCAGAGGTGGAAATTGCCCAACAAACTTTTGGTGACAAGCTAAAAATTGCATTGCGCCCGCATTTAGGTTCCCAGGAAGCAGGCTTAACAAAATTGGTAAAAAGTCAGATGGAAGAGGTGACTTTTCTCCCCAATCTGCTATTGCCAAAATGGATTTTATTATCTCACGGCAGCCGTCGCCCCGGAGGTAACTCGACAGTTGAGGAAATCGCTAGCAAACTCGGTGCGCTGACAGCTTATTGGTCGGTAAAGCCGAGTTTGGAAGAGCAAATTGACAGTTTGGTTCGTGGTGGACAGCAGCAAATAGGGATTGTGCCATACTTCTTATTTAATGGAGGAATTACAGATGCGATAGCCAAAAATGTCGCACAGCTAAAGCAGCAATTTCCTGCGGCGGAACTTCATCTCGCAAATCCTCTAGGCCCAAGTGTACAATTAGCAGACTTAATTGGGAATTTAATTCAAAAATGAACCGCAGAGGCAAAGAAGAGGTCAAGGAAGAAAGAAAAATGTCTTTAGGAAAAGTGTATTTAGTAGGTGCGGGACCCGGAGATCCGGGTTTGATGACCTTGAAGGGAAAAGCTCTGTTAGAATGCGCGGATGTGGTGATTTACGACGCTTTAGTCAGCCCTCAAATTTTGGCAGCAATCAACCCCCAAGCAGAACGAATTGATGCCGGAAAACGCAAAGGCCGCCACTCGTTAATGCAGGACGAAACAACTCAGTTAATGATAGAAAAAGCTGGAGATAATGCGATCGTAGTTCGTCTCAAAGGCGGCGATCCATTTATTTTCGGCCGCGGCGGCGAAGAAATGGAAGAGTTGGTAAAAGCTGGAGTTTCAGTAGAAGTCGTCCCCGGTGTAACTTCTGGGATTGCGGCCCCTGCGTATGCGGGAATTCCTTTAACACACCGATCGTACAGTTCCTCTGTCACCTTTGTCACCGGTCACGAATCAGCGGGAAAATATCGACCGGAAGTAAATTGGCAGGCGATCGCCCGTGGCTCGGAAACCATTGTAGTATACATGGGAATCCATAATTTGCCTTACATTATCGGCCAGTTAATAGATGCAGGATTGAGTGCAGAAACGCCCATAGCGTTAGTGCGCTGGGGAACGCGGCCGGAACAAGAAGAATTGATCGGGACTTTGGGTACAATTGTAGAGCAAGTTGAGGCGGTCGGATTTGCAGCACCTGCGATCGCGGTCATCGGAAATGTTGTCAATTTACACTCGATATTGTCTGGCTGTCGGCCAGTTTCTCAGACTGTAGAATAAGCGGGAAAATTGGGTCAGAACCGATCTAATTTCGATCGCTTTGATTTCCCTTCCTCTAAGGTGGCTCGCCACCGGGGACAATTGCACCCTCGATGTCATTCCGATGTCATTCCTGGGGGACAATCGCACCCTCGATGTCATTCCGATGTCATTCCTGGACGCATCAATGACATATTTATGTCATTGCTCACTCTTAAGCGTTTGCTTTCGCGCTCTATTATGGGTGTTGCACAAAGGTGACTTTAGTCTAGGAGGTGTCTATTCCAGCCTCACTTGGGCCCCCCACAAATCTTGCGGGAGAAATACTCTGTCGGTGGGTAGGGGAGCAACTGGGGCCGTGAGGGTAAATTGACCCGCTTCAATTTGCTGCTTCAATTCCAATGCTACTTCGCGGGAGAGAAACATACTCGCAAGGGGGGCGGCCCGAACAGGTTTGCCCTCTATCAGGATGCGACCAGTCTTTAATTGAGCATAGCTGACTAAACCAAATGTGGGACGAACGCGCCGGGGGATAGAGAAATCTACCACCGGCGCTACTATTTTTTTGTCTGATACTGCACAGTGGGCGACGACTGTTTCGTTTAAGACGGGAAACGGGATGCCGACTCCCAGCATCAGGGATGGGCCGTAGTTTTTGAAGTAGCAGCCGCGCACCCATTTCGAGTTCATCTGTTTCGCGTCGCCGATGAGTGCGAGGGTGGCGGCCGGGCCGATGGGGGTGCGGTTGGGCTGGCGTTTTTGCAGCGGGAAGTGCTGGGTTCCTTCCCAGGTGATGTAGCCCTGAGCGCCTCCTAGAAAGATGCGGGTGCCGATGCCGATGATTTCGAGGTCGGGGTCGTTTAGGAGGGGAGACATGGCTCCAAGGTTCGAGTAGACGGCGTTGCCGAGGTTTGGTTGCAGGGGACCGAGGTAGGTGAACAGCGGGCGATCGCCCCCGTTGACGCCAACAATAAAGTTTTGATATGCGTTGCGGGGATTGAATAAATAAAACTGGTTGATTGTATCGCGGGTAATCGTGGTTTCAAAGGAGGCGCGGGGGTAGCAGTCTGTTACTTGCCCCAAGGCGCGCAACTGCACGGGTTTCCCGGCAATCAGGTCTTCGATGACGTGTCCGCCGCCCCGTTCGCGGGATTCTTCGCCGTCTTCGGCTACTTGGGTGGCTCCCAGGTACAGGTCTACTGCCCCGAAGCCCGAGTAGGCTAAAACGCCGTCTAGCCAGCACTGGCGGATTTTTATGGGCGGGTCGGTATGGCCGAGGTTGATGATTGCACCCGAGGATTCCATCGGCTCGAAGGTGCCGGTGGTAATCACATCGACTTCTTTGGCTGCTTGGGTAATGCTGGTTTCTTGAACTCTAGTTTTGAGTTCTTCGATTGTCCAGACTGTGGCTTTGCCCTGGCTGATTTTCTCGTTGATTTGGTCGATCGATCGCATAAGACTATTTTAGATTTTAGATTTTAGTGTGATGGAATGTTGAGTGAGCGAATGCTGTTTTGGCGATCGACCTCGGTTTGATAACACAGCAAAATGCTATAACTGATATCAGGATTATATTATAAATAAAATAAAGAGTGAGCGCCATGACTCAAGCGATATTAAAACCAGTCACCTTCGATGAATTTATTGACTGGTATCCTGAAAATTCTGAAAACCGTTACGAACTGCACAATGGAGCTATTGTTCAGATTCCTAAAGCAACCGGAGAACATTCAGAAGTAGCCGACTTCCTCTCCCTGAAGCTAGGGATTGAAATCGAGAGGCTAGGGTTGCCCTACTTCGTTCCCAAGGAATGCGTTGTCAAAGCTGATAATGAGTTATCTGGTTATGAACCGGATGCCATCGTTTTGGACAGGCAAGGGACGGACAGCGAACCGAGATGGAAAAAGGAATCTATCATTACAATGGGGAGTTCTGTCCGGCTAATTGTCGAAGTTGTCAGTACCAATTGGCGGGATGATTACGGCTACAAATTGGTTGACTACGAAGCTTTGGGCATTTCTGAATACTGGATTGCGGACTATTTGGGACTTGGCGGGCGACGCTATATTGGCAATCCTAAACAACCTACTTTTTCTGTTTACCAGTTGATTGACTGTGAGTATCAAGTCAGTCAGTTTCGGGGTAGTGATCGGGTTGTGTCACCAACATTTGGGCAGTTGAATTTGAGTGTGCAACAAATTTTTAGCGTCGGCAGAGATACGGTAGAAAATGCGATGCTTGAAGATAGTTAGTTGAGGGTGTTCGTACCACATTTTTCCTACATTTGTAGTGAATAGTACTGTCCTACAACGGGGAATTAATCAGGAGTGAAGTCATTATGAACCTTAACTATTGATTGTCATGAGCCTCATTTTCAGCATGATCCGGGATGTTGGGTTTCTGTTCTGGTAAATATTTTTCTTGCAGGGTTTCGGTGACTCCTAGAGATTCATGTTTTTCATTGATAGCAGAATCGATTGCTGCTAAGGTTTTAGGACTGGCACTCCACTGGTTTAGAATATCTTTAATGAGGGCTTCCCTAATCCAAACTTGAGCTACAACGGTGAGGGGGAGAGCTAGCAATAAGCCTAAAAATCCAAAGAAGGTGGCGAAGAATACTTGAGCTATTAATGTTACTGCTGGCAGCAGTGATACTTGCTGTGCCATGACGTAAGGGGTGAGGAGGTTGCTTTCAAATTGTTGAATTAGAAAGTAGAGGATGAGCACAAAACCGGATTTTAACGGCGAGTCTAAAAGTGCGATCGTCACTGGAGGAATCACGCTCAAACCGGGCCCGATATTGGGTATTAAGTTCAGCAAGCCGGCTAAAACAGCGTGAGCTAGAGCTAGGGGAACCTGCAATACTGACAAACCAATTAAACTCAGGAAAGTGATGACGCTCATGCTAATTAAAGCACCGATTACCCATCGACCGAGCGCTATTTCGCATTCATCTAAGATGCCATCGATTCGCCGCCGATAAAAAGAGGGAAAAAGTTGTATAAATGCTTTGCGGTAAGAGAGAGGTTCTGCTAATGTCATCAATGTCAAAACTATGACTAGCAAAAAGCTGAGAATAACACCTAATGTGTTGCCTACAAAAGCTCCTGCACCGCCGACGAGTTGGTTGAATAGGGGTTGTAGCTGTTGGATAATATCGTTAATATCAAGATTCGGCAGTCGCTGACCCATTTGTCCAGAAAAGCGAGCTTCAATCTGATCGATCCACTCATTTAATTTTGCTATTCCTTGAGGGGCTCTTTGGGTAAGTTGTTGAAACTGTTGGGCAAAGGGTGGTACAATGATTAGGAATAATCCTACGAAGATGAGGACTAGGAAACTAACTGATAACAGTACGGCGATCGATCTTTTGAGTCCGAATTTTTGCAAGTAGCGTGCTAGTCTGTTTAAGGCTGTGGCTAAGACGACGGCGGCAAATAGCAGCAGTAGGGCCTGCCTGATTTGCCACAGGATGTAACAAGATGCGATGAGGGCTAATAAGCCCATCCACTGTCCTAGCTTCATTAGATTTTAGATTTTAGATTAAGGAATAGGGTATTGGGAATGGCTGGTTGTTAATTGCTCTGCTCCCCAGACGCGATGAATCGCCTCTATACAAGATACAGCAGATGCGCGCGATCACCTCTTTAATCAGATACCTACTCGAACCTCAGCATAAGCAGTCTCCTCAGTTCCCTTTTGCGAGCCCCTGCTGTGCTGGCAGCTTCAATTCTGGGAAAGTTGGGGACTCAATACACTCGCCCCCTCGGAACAGTTTGACTTGGTATTCCCCGTCAATTAGTTGGTAAACCGAAAAGGTTGGTTGCTTGGGGTTGCCAATAAACCGTCTGCCGCCCAATCCTAGATAGTCTATAATCCAATATTCTTGAATACCCATTGACTCATATGCCTCAAGCTTTAGGGCATAATCATCCCCCCAATTAGTGCTAGTTACCTCGACGATTAGAGGGACTGATGTACCCATTGTGATAATTGATGATTTCTCCCATCGCGGCTCGTTTCCAATGATTTGTTCCTTAAGTACAATAATATCTGGCTCATAGCCGGATTCTTCGCACACTGGTTTGATGACGCATTCTTTGGGGATAAAATATGGCAGTTGTAGCCTTCGGATTTCAAAGTATAGATCTGCTACAAGAAAACCCGTCAATTTAGAATGTTTGCCTGTTGCTTTTGGCATCTCAACAATTTCTCCATTGTGTAGTTCGTAGTGGTGTTCTGAATTTTCAGGATACCAGTCAATGAATTTATCGAATGTTACTAATTCTGTTATGCTTTGAATCATTGTGAGTGCCTCAACTTTGGTTGTTATAAGCTGTACGGGGAATTAAGATTTGGGCAAAAACACAGTCTTTAGACCAAGTAGCGATCGCACTTTTTGATGGCGTCTCTACTGCTGCTGTTGGCGCGATCGCCCTAACCTATAGAATTCTTGTTACCTTCAAGTCTTTCTCGAACAACTTCTTGATAAAAAGTCTCTAAAGCTGTCACGCAAACTTTATCGTCAAACAGATCACCTTGTCGCTGACTCATGCGTTGTGCAATGTCTCGGCGCCACTTTGAATCTATACCCAACTTGACAGCTATTTGAATATATTCTTCTTCATTTTTGGCGATTGTGTCTGTTACTCCCAGCCTTTTGAGAAAGCTATAAGCATGAAGTCCCCGCATAAATTCTCCCGGACAAGTTACTATGGGTAAATTGCAAGCGATCGCCTCTAAAGATGTATTCCCCCCCGACCAAGTGAAAGTATCTAAGAAAATATCGGAAAGAAAGTTAATTGCTATGTAATCTTGTCGAGTTGGAATAGTTCGGAATAGACAGTAATCTTCGCTATCGAGATTAACAGCAGCAAAAGCATTCTTTAGCCGTTCCCGCAGCAGTTCGCCGCGAGGAAAGATAAACTGAGCTTGCGGAACGCGGCGGGCAATTTCTGTTAAAATGAAATCATATTGCGGTAAGTATTTGAAAGGGGCTTGGCAGCATAAATAAATTACTGCATCTTCTCTGAGGTCAAAATCTAAGCGACTGTTGTTTAATTTACCGACGGTTGGTTTTGGGTAGGCAACGCCAATATTCGGCAACTTAATTAAGGTTTCTGAGTAGTGCACTTGTGCATTTTCCGGTTCCATCAATTCACTAGAAATAAAATAATCAATCGTCGGTAAACCCGACGTGACAGGATGTCCCCACGCCGAACATTGCACGGGGGCAAGGCGCAAAGCTGCTATTTGTATAGTTGGTGCGTCCATGCCAATTTCCGGGAAGACAAGAATATGCAATTTATCATCAATAATTTGTTGGCATACGCCTTCTAGGTTGTGAGGAATGTGGCGAAATCGATCGCTGTATTGGCGAAATTGTTCTGTAATTGGATCTGGATCGTTCCCCGTATAGTAACAGTAAATTTCAAATTGTTGGTGGTTGCAATAACGCAACCAGCCAGTCAACCATAAAGTGCCACTGTAAGAATGCAAATAACTAGAAATATAACCGACTCTAATTTTGCCATTTTCCAGCAGTGGAGGCATTGATTGCGGTTGCACCCACTGCGAATAGTTAGCGGCCATAACTTGATGGAGTAAATTAGCATACTTTGATTGCGATTCCACAACATTGTGAGCCTGATATGCTAGGTAAAAATTAGTGAAACTACTAAAACCCCGCAAAGCATTAATTTTGTCTTCGGGAGTTTTTAGGGAGGTTTGCTGAATTAAATTTTCTAATCCTTGGACAAATCTTTCGCTGTAAAATAGGATTTCATGTGATGTGTTATAAACAATCGGCAATGTTAAGTGTTTGAATAGTTGAAAAACATATTCATGGGGCAGTATTTTCGTTGCTCTTTCTGCACTTGATATAGCTTCTTGAGTGCGTCCGTTTTGCTGGAAAATTTTGATGATTAGAAAGTGCAGTTGTCCTGCTGTTGGGTAATAGTGGATGCCTGATTCAAGAATCCCGATCGCTTCTTCGATTCTGTTGAGGTTTCTTAAACACTCGCTTAAGTTACCATACAGTTCTATATCTCCTATTTGGGATACTAAAAACCTTTGATAGTGTTTAATGGCAGCTTCGTATCTTCCTTGACGATAGAGTTGGTTGCCGAATTCTCTCAACGCTAATGCTTGGGAATCAACAGTTATATCGTTAAGTTGTTCCTGTTCCACTACTGGAATTTCTGCGGTTCCAGACTCTGCTATTGCTTGGTGATTTTCCGCATTCAACTTAATTCGATATTGAATCTGTGGCAAAATATTCTGCCACTGGCTTCGATTGAGGTTTTCTAATAAAATAATTTCTGGTTCGCAGCTAGTATCTAAATCTTCTTCCATGAAAAGATTCATCACAATCGCTGATAAAATTAGATTGGCATCTAACTCTGACTTTTCTAAAGGTTCGCTCATATCTATTAAAAGAGTTAGGAAATCGCGATCGGGATGACTTACCAGACTCCTAATCATTAGTTCTAACTCTAAATAAAGAGATTCTTCTGGTTGGTTCCAATCAGGAAAAATCAGCAAATTTAAGGGTTTGAGATTTAAGGTTGCTAGATCCATGTGATTGTCTGTCTCATCTATATTGCTAGGCATGGAGGGGTTTTGGTGTGAATGTTCGATCGCCCCTGATTTAATTTAACTCGTCTTTGGGCGCGATCGCCCTCCATCCCCTATCTTGGCTGTTGGCGTGATCGCCAGCCGAGGATAGCAGCTAAGATGATACTGGGGGTAAAGACGGCAATGAGGGCGTTGAGGTCGGTAGAGGGGATGGATAAGCTAGGCCCTGCGTACTTGATGGCGAGGGAAAGGGCCGCAGATAGGGTGAATACTTTGAGGATGGGGCTGATGTTGGTGTTCATGGACGTGGTAGTTGGTTGTATAATCTGTTTTTCCGCGGGCTGGAAATATTGACCCTCACTATTATGCCAAGTCGCTGCAGTTGTGCCCTGTGGGGTTTGGGGAAAAGTGCGCTCAGTCGTGGGGAGGGTGTTGATAATATTTATGAAAATTTTGGGTAAGCTTCTGTTTAAACGTAGGTTCCCATAACAGAGATTTCCTTCCTTAACCTAACTCAGCAAGAGCATACCTTGTTGCTGGCGATCATCGTTTAAGCAAGCCAAGCATCTTGCCGGCAAAATTGATAAATTATAAGTCGTCAACTCAGGGACTCACAGCCAAAACCGATGATTAGTGTCAAAACTTTTTTAGAGCAAGCTCAAAATCCAGACTATTGGAAAAGCCTAAATCCCCAGCTAAGTGTAGGTGAAGATTTTACTTCACTATCTGGAAGTATTCTTTCAGTTGAGCAAGAACAGATGGAAAAACTGTTGTTCAATCTCAAGAATGAGGGCTACTTTCAAATCGATTCATTTTTGTCTGAAGCAGAGATTTCGCGCATGGCCGCTGGCATTGAAAAACTGCGAGAGTCAGCCTGGCCTGTCCCATTCGGGTTCATTTACGATGAGTTTTGGCATACCTTTAATCGATTGTCTCAGATATTATCAGTTATCCTCGGCCAGGAGTATCGACAGTTGCCCGCTTTTTGGGGTTGGTACATCGACACGACGAATGCTGAAAAAGGATGGCAGCCACATCGCGACAACACTGGCAACACTCTTTTGCCAGACGGGATGCCTAAGTGTGTAACAATATGGATTCCCCTCAGCGATGCCATCCCGCTGAATGGATGTATGTACATCCTCCCAGCTCCTTTCGATCCTAATTATGGCGGTAAGGTCCAAAAAGGTGAAAAAAAGGAAAGTATCAACTTTCAAGATATTCGTGCATTGCCCGCAACTGCGGGTTCTGTTTTGTGTTGGAATCACGCGGTATTGCACTGGGGAGGCCGCAGCAGCGAAAGAGCGCCTCATCCACGCATAAGCTTGGCTTTTGAATTTCAGCGAAGTGACGTTGAGCCATACAAAACTCCACTGCTTGACCCATCTAATCCCCCAAATTTTAATCAGCGTTTGGGCTTGATCGGGAAGCAAATCCTTCAGTACAATCATATGTATCCCTTGTCCGAGGAGATGGCAGAAGTTGCTACAGAACTGGAAAATAAATATCTACTACCCTCAATTAAGAAGCGAGACAACTCTATAATGGAAAATCAAGAATTAGATACAAGAGAGAAAATTTGTCAGCAATTCGATAAGGTTCGCTATCCTAGAACTCCCCTAGAAAAATCTCCAAAGAACGACTATCAGGCTTTATTTTTTCATAATATCGCAACAGCTTACTATTTAAGGAATCAAATAGTTTTAAATACTGAAGGTAAAGTTATTTTGGATGCCGGCTGCGGGAGTGGATACAAGTCATTAGTTTTAGCAGAAGCTAATCCAGGAGCTAAAATAGTTGGCATCGATCTTTCAGAAGAATCGGTTAAAGTAGCTCAGCAGCGTTTACAATACTATGGCTTTGAAAATGTAGAGTTTTACGCACTGCCAATAGAACAAGTATCGAGTTTAAACATCGAATTTGACTATATAAATAATGATGAAGTTCTTTATCTCATGCCTGACCCTGTGGGGGGTTTGCAAGCGATGAAGTCTGTTTTGAAGCCTCGTGGAATTATCCGTACTAACCTCCACAGTTCACGACAGAGAGCGTTGATGTATCAAGCTCAGACTCTTTTCAAAACGATGGGATTAATGGATCAAAATCCCGAAGAATTGGAAATTGAATTAGTCCGAGAAATAATAAAAGCTTTGGACGATACAGTCATGTTGAAAGCAAAAACCTGGCATACTGAATTGTCCCAAAAGGACGATTGGGTGCTGATGAATTATTTATTACAAGGTGATAAAGGCTACACCATTCCCGAAGCTTTTGCCACCTTGAGAGCCGCTAATTTGGAATTAATTAGCATGGTGAATTGGCGGCATTGGGAAGTGACGGATTTATTCAAAGATGCAAATAACTTACCCGCGTTTCTGGAAATGAGCTTGCCAGAAATTTCTGTGGAAGATAGACTGCACTTGTTTGAATTATTACATCCCATTCATCGTTTGATTGACTTTTGGTGCGGTCATGCCAACCAAGAGCAGCAATTTTTGCCAGTTCCTGCATGGACTCTCTCTGACTGGCAGGATGCTAAGGTACATCTTCACCCTCAGTTGAAAAATTCCCAGTCTAAAGAAGACTTACTCAACTGCATCACCAGTCACAAACCCTTTGACATTAGTCGTTATGTGCCTTTGCCAACTCTAATGCCTATCGTGATAGAGAGTAACATGGCTGCTTGTCTGCTACCACTTTGGGAGGGAGCGCAGCCTATGCGGTCTCTAGTGGCTCGGTGGCTGAAAGTCACACCCCTGCATCCCGTCACCCTAGAGTCTGTAAGTGAGGCGACGGCCTTTGAGCAAGTCAAGGAACTCTTGACTAGGCTGGAATCCTTTATGTATGTGCTTTTGGAGCGATCGGCTTGATTTGTAAAAAAAAAAAAACCGATGTTGATATGAAAGCCAGCGAAAGTGGGTAAGTTAAGTGTACGAGTTAGAAATCAAGCATCACACGCCTCTAGGAGAAACAAACCATGAAGACTGAATTTAAAGCCAGATTCCTGCAACACCTCAACAAAAAAAGACAGGATAAGGGTTTCACGCTAATTGAACTGTTGGTTGTTATCATCATTATCGGTATTTTGTCTGCTATTGCTTTGCCTTCCTTCTTGAACCAAGCTAATAAAGCTAAGGAATCAGAAGCTAAGCAGTACACGGGTTCTATGAACCGAGCTCAGCAAGCTAAATTCGGGGAAGCAGGAGGCTTTGCAACTACTGTTGATGGTTTAGGAATTGGCATCAAAACTCAAACTACTAACTTCAAATACGAAATCAGCGGAACTCAGAGCAATGCTAACGAAATGGGTCATCAAGGAGTACCTATCGTCAAAGCACTGAGAGCTTATACGGGAACTGTAGGTTTGACTCAAAATGCTACTACGAGTGAAACAAGCACTGTGGCAGTATTGTGCGTAACTAAAGTTACTCAAACAACTGCTCTTGCTGCTGTGAGCGTGGCTGCTAATAACCTAGTGTGTAATGCTGCCGATAGCGACCCAGTAAGCAAGTAAACAAGGTATCAGAAAAGTGTCTTTTGCCTTTCTCGGTTGAAAATTTCACATTTGCCCACGAGTTCATCCCACAGATTTAAGCTGTGGGATGAATTATAGTAACTATGACGCCTAAATACCCATTGACTGAGCCTATCGATTGGCAACAACAAGCTGAGAAATTCCTGCTAGGAGGCAATTACCCTCAAGCAGAGCATTTGTATGAGCAGGCAATTGAAGCGGAGCCGGACATCAAGTCTCATTACTGGCATTTGGGATTGATGTTGCTGTTGCAGGGGCAAGAGGCAGAAGCTCAGACGACTTGGCTACTAGGTATGGCGGAGGGGGAGCCAGAACAGGTTGAAATTTGGACAGGCGAATTGTTACTGGTGCTGCAACAGGAAGCCCATCGGCAAGTAACTCTCGAAAACTATGCAATGGCTTGGACAATCCGCCAACATATTAGGGAAATTACGCCAGAAGACATTAATAACCTGTTGCATTTAATTGGTTTGTCTATCCTGCTGGAGAATTATAGGGGAGATGAATTAAGTGCTTTAGGCGTGATAGAACTGTTAGATCGGGAGCTATTAATACCATTAGATTTGGACCTATTGATGCAAGTGTTGAAGAGTGTTTTAGATTATGCTCCTTTTCACCCATCATCCCTAGCATTTGCATCGGTCTCTGTAGCTCATATCCGCGAGTTGGAAGTCTTTGTTCATTTGATAGTGATAACGTCTATAAATATTGCTAACTCGTCCCCACATTTAGCAGCTCGTTTTCTTGAAATCTGTCGTCGTTTAGATCCTGAAAGTCTGGAACATAGTCATCGGTTGAGTTTTTTGCATCATTTGGCTAGTTTTTACCAAAACGCTCGACAATATGATGAGGGTATAGAAGTAGCAAAGTTGTGCTACTCTTTGGCAGAGGAACTATACGATAAAGTTTGTGCTAATCATAAAGTTTTGCGCGGATTAATGGGGGCTGTTGGCTATTGGGAAGAGGTATGTTTGCTGATTGAGCAGCATAAATCCCAGCTAGAAATGCTGATAGCTCAACAGCCCAGGTCCTTGAGTTCCTACACCGTTGTCAGTCTGTTTACTAGCACCTTCTTTTTTCCCTACTTGCAGGATAACGCCAGAAATAATAGACAAATTCAAAATCAAGTGGCAGCGCTATGCCAAGCTAATATTGAAGTTTATGGTCAGGAACAGGTAGAGCGCTACCAAAAGCGCCATTTAGTTAATAAAAGCAGTGGTATTGCCTCTAAAAAATTGAAAATAGGCTATCTATCTCATTGCTTCGGAATGCACTCGGTGGGCTGGTTAGCACGATGGTTGTTTCAGTATCACGATCGCGATCGTTTTCAAATTAATTCATATTTTATGGCTTATAGAAAAAAACCGATATATGACTCGTTAGAAGACTGGTATAGTCAGCAGGCTGATCGGGCTTTTCAAGGCAGTTTCTATCCATTTGAAATGGCCGATCAAATATCTCAAGATGAGGTTGATATTTTAATTGATTTAGATAGTACAACCTTAGATTTGAATTGCGAGGTGTTGGGACTTAAACCTGCACCTATTCAAGTTACTTGGCTAGGTTGGGATGCTTCCGGATTACCTGCTATTGATTACTTCATTGCCGATCCTTATGTTTTACCGGAGTCTGCTGAGGATTATTACAGCGAAAAAATTTGGCGCTTACCTCATACTTATATAGGTGTAGATGGTTTTGAGATGGATGTACCCACTCTGCGACGCGAGGATTTGAGTATTCCCAGTGATGCTGTTGTATATATGAGTTCTCAAGTAGGCTACAAAAGGCATCCAGAGACGGCGCGACTACAGATGAAAATTGTTGCTGAAGTTCCTAATAGTTATTTTTTAATTAAGGGTGGGGCTGGCGAAGAATCGCTTAAAAGTTTCTTTAATCAGTTAGCGGAGGAAGAGGGTGTGAAGATGGATAGATTGCGATTTTTGCCGCAAGACCCTACAGAAGCGATTCACCGAGCTAATTTAGGTATTGCTGATGTTGTGCTGGATACTTATCCTTATAACGGTGCTACAACTACTCTCGAAACTCTCTGGATGTGTATCCCTCTTGTGACGCGGGTAGGTGAACAATTTTCTGCACGAAATAGTTACACAATGATGATGAATGTGGGAGTAACGGAGGGGATTGCTTGGACTGATGATCAATATGTGGAGTGGGGGGTTAGGCTGGGTAAAGATGCGGTTTTGCGACAACAAATTAGCTGGAAATTGCGACAGTCAAGGCTAACTTCTCCTCTGTGGAATGGCAAGCAGTTTGCCCGTGAGATGGAGAATGCTTATGAGCAAATGTGGCAGATATATATGGAGAAGAGGTAGTTGAGCAAGGTAAGTGAGTGTGAAAATATCTGATTCTATTAGCTTTTTCAAGAAGTATAATTACCTAAGTGTATTTCTGTTTATATTAATATTTTGGTTTTTCATTTTGAGCGCCAGTGGTTCGTTGTTTTCGGGATATCACTTTACTGATGACCATGAAATAACTCATATTAACTATAATTTAACTGTTCAAAAACTGGGTA
This sequence comes from Microcoleus sp. Pol11C2, assembly GCF_036701505.1. NCBI lineage: Bacteria > Bacillati > Cyanobacteriota > Cyanophyceae > Oscillatoriales > Microcoleaceae > Microcoleus > Microcoleus sp. Pol11C2. Next base: position 9,846 of record NZ_JAUBQX010000018.1, on the reverse strand, counting down.
TTTTTCAAGTAACTAGTCAATGGATTCACAATGATTTGCTAACTGGAAGGTTCCGACCTTTTTATTATGTTCATAGAATCCTGGCCACAAGATTACTAGGAGTTAACTTCGGGTGGTGGTCATTTTATACGGGAATGTTAGGGGTTTTGACTACTTTTTTCCTATTTATATTTTGCCAACTGATAAGATTTTCAATAAGTGAGGCACTACTATTTTCATTTTTAACAACGTTAGGCGCACAATCAGCGATATGGTGGCAACTTGGGCCTGCGGAAACAATAGGTACATTCTTGCTAGCGGCGGCTTTAGTATTTGCTGCACTGAGTGAACTATCTAGTAAATATAAAAGTTTATATGAAATTTTATTTGTTTTTTTAGTTTTAATAATGTCTTTGTCCAAAGAAAGTTTTATCCTTGTGATTCCAGCTATAGCTTTGATAAAAGTATGGCTGTCTTATCATCTCAAAACTTTGGTATGGCATGAATCTCTTAAGAAAAATAGTTTATTTATATTTATTTTAGGCTTATTTTTTACGGTTGAGCTTTTATTAGTAAAATTTTATATTGGGCTAACTCCTGAGATTGGATATGCTGGTGTTGAGGGATTTAGTATTTCCAGAACCATCAGTGCTACTCAAAATTTAAGCCAGGCTGGTTATTGGTGGATAATATTAGCCTGCTTCATAGGAATTAGGTTAACGATTAAACCCCCTTATTCTTACTCCTTACCTCAGATTGTAAACGTTTTATATTTTCCTATTATTTTACTTTTCTTAGTTGCAGTACCTCAAGTATTGCTTTATGCTAAGTCGGGAATTGTTCAACGATACACATTTCCCGGAATTTTAGGTTATTCTTTTTTAATAATAAGTCTCTACAATTATCTGAATAAAACTTATCAAGTTGCAGCTAAGTTAATTTTATTATTAATAATGATTTCTTTAAGTTTTAACTTAACTGTAGCTTGGGATGCTGCTCATACCTTTGCTAAGGAAGGGAAATCTACCACTGCTTTACTGCGAACAATAGAAGCCAAGATTAAGGTAAACGATCGAATTTTAATTGTTTCAAACCCTCATCTTTCCTATGAATGGAGTTTTTCACTCAAGAAATATCTTAATTATGTATCAAATAGAAATAATTTATATTTCCACAGCTATGTGAACAAAAATAATTTCTTCTTTCAAAAAGTAGAAAGCTTTTATGAGCATCAAAATCTGGAGCGGGTTCAAAATAAAAATGATGTCCAATGCGTTGTGCTTTTCCCCTACCAAAAGGATATATTTTTACGTAACTCATCTTGGTTTCTAAGGAATAAGTTTGAGGAGTATGAATTTGGGAATTTTAATCGAAACTTAAATAAAAATACTAAAATTTTCCTTTACTGTAAGAAGTAGATAGAATTTTAAATTTAGGAATTGCCTATGTGTTATTGGATACTGATCCTGAGAATGGTGCTACAACTTATATCCTATGGCGATAATATTAAAGTTTTCTCGTCGCACCTCTAAATTGCGGAAACCAGCTTGCTGCATTTTTCCCTCAAGGCTCTGGGCTGTGAATGCTGTATGGTGAGCCATGTAGTAATTGCCAGTAGCAATTGCTTTCCTAAGACCATAAAAAATATCAATCGCAGCAATCGGGCCAGCAGGAGAAATATACAAAGGAGATTCTTCTAAGTTGCCCTTAGCTACTGCCTCAGCTACTATCTCGATATCTGGCACAAGAATCATGGCAAAGCCTTCTGGCTTTAAAACGCGGTGAAATTCTGCTAGAACAAGCGGTACTTGATGATAATAAACGTGCTCCACATTGTGGGATGAATAGACGGCATCAACTGACTCGCTAGGTACAGCACTCATATCTATGATTGAGCCAATGATATCCGGCCTCACAGCCGGGTCAATATCCAGTCGCACCTCTTCCCATTCATTGGTAGGAAAGGTTTCAGGTAAACTATTTGGATAATAAGGCCCACAGCCAACATGAAGTATCTTCTTAAGTGAGGTATTTTGGAATAGAGCTTTTGGCAATGCCGAGGTTACTGTTTCTTGTTGCTTTAACCTTTCTTGCACAACTTGTTCATAGAATTGCTCAAGAGCCTTAACACAGGTTTTGTCTTCATAAAGATTAGTGTGACGCTCACTCATCTGCTGCGAAATATTCCGTCGCCATTGCGGGTCTAATCCCAACTTAACCGCAATTTCAATATAGTCAACTTCGTTTTCGGCAATAGTATCTGTCACCCTTAACATTTTCAGGATTCCATAGGACTGACGACCTCGCATGAATTCACCCGGAGAAGTCACAATAGGTAAATTACAGGCAACAGCATCAAAAGTGGTATGACCCCCTGAAAAACTTAAGGTATCCAGAAAAACATCTGAATTTAACAGGAGACTGATATAACTTTCCCAATTTTGACTAGGCAAAAATACACAATAATCCTCGCTATTCAAATTAACTTCAGCAAAGACTTTCTGTAACCGCTGGCGGAATTTTGTTTCTTGAGCTTTAGAGGCGTTATTTAAAAATTTCGCTCGAAACAAAAATACAAGCTGAGCTTGGGGAACTCGCCGAACTATTTCGACAAAAATATAATCATGCTGAGGTAAATATTTAAAATTCAATTGACAAGATAGATAGATAACAGCATTATTGCGAAGCTGAAAATCAGAACGAGTTTTAGTTGGTTTGGGAATAAAGGGTTTTTGATAGGAAATCCCCAGATTGGGTAGCCGAACTAACTGTTCAGTATAGTGTTCTTGAGCATTGTGGGGTTCGAGCAAGTCACCAGATAAAAAGTAATCAATAGTTGGTAGTCCAGAAGTCACTGGATGTCCCCAGGTACTACATTGAATAGGAGCCAAACGTAGGGAGGCCAATTGGGTTGTAGGTGCCCACATTCCAATGGCTAAAAATACTAGGATATGCAACTGATCTTTAAATATTTGCTGACAAGTCGCTTCTAAGTTGTCAGGTATGTAATAAAAAAAATCACTTGATAACCTAATTTGTTGAGTGGTAGAATCTTTACCTACGTAGGAAGCTGTATGGTAACAGAAAATTTCAAACTTGTCTCTGTCGCAATCTTTTAGCCACCCTAACATCCATTTAGCTGCACTGGTATTACCAATTGCATCAGAAATATAGCCAATCCGAATTTTACCATTGTTTGCAATCGGCGGCATCTGTACAGGATTTACCCATGCAGGATAGTTAGATGCCATAATTTTATGAATAAACTTGCCGTACTTTTCTTGTAATTCTCGGTCGTTTTTACCTTGATAAGATAGGTAAAAATTTACATGGCTGCTCGTAGCGACTAAGGCACTTTTTCTATCTTCTGCACAGTCTAGCTTAATTCTATTGATGACATTTTGCAGTCCTTGAATGAATTGCTGACGTGAAAATACTATTTGCTCATAATTTTCATAAAATGATGGCAAGATCAATTGGTTTATCATGTAAATATAGAAGTCATCGGGGTTACAAATTAATGCTTCTTTTGCACTTGCAATTGCTTCTTGAATACAACCATTTTCATTCAAAATATTAATCATTAGGTGGTAAAATGCTGTCTCATTAGGATAATGCCTAATGCCTTGTTGAATAATATTCAGACTTTCTTCTACCCGGTTTATTTCATTTAAAGCACTTGCCAGAAAAAGATAATTGTTGGGTTCTATATATTGATTAGTCTCTAATAAAGCTTGAAAATATTGTACAGTTTCTTCATAATTACCTTGGCGATAGCAAGAATAACCAAAATAACTCAAGGATAAGGCTTTTTCTCCTTGAGCTTCATACGCTAATCCTAAATTATTAAGAATGTCAGGATCGCGAGGCTTGAGAGTCAAAGCTTTTAGATAAAACTCAATCGCTTCATCCCAATTGCTATTAATCATAAGCAAGTTGCCTAAATTTTGATAGCTGCCAAAATCATCGGGAGTTTCTTGAATTGCTTGACGATAGATATTTTCTGATTCTTGAATTTGTCCTATTTTAAGCAAAATATTTCCAAGATTATTATAAGCGTCAATATGTTTGGGATTAAGCTCAATCGTCTGTCGATAAGCCTCAATTGCTTGCTGATAATGAGAGGCTTTTTCTAAAGCTAAGCCCAAGCTATAATAAACCATAGATTTTGATGGATCAAGTTCCAAAGATTTGGCTAGGGTATCAATTGCTGCTTGATATCTTTCAGTCTGATAATAAATAATTCCCAAATTCATCCAAGCAGCAGCATTATTGCTTTCATAAAGCAATATTAATTTATACTTTTTTTCTGCCTCCGCATATCTATGACCATGAGTTAATAATGCGGCTTCTGTGAATAGACCACTCACTGATTCTTTATGCTGATATAACTGAGTTTTTCTCAGAGTTTCAATGACAGATTGAGTATTGGAACTATATTTAAAATCGGGATCATTATGAATCCTATTTTTGTCCCAACTGAAAATAGAGATGCCATTCCAAAACGTCTCCTCAAAAAATTTTGCTGTTGGCAAATTAAGGACAAGTTGATATTGAGGATTAGTTAATGTAAAATCTAAGATAGCCTGCTGAACTTGGTCTGAGTTAGCATTACCTAAAACAATTAGGGCTTTGTCGGCCAGAAAAGGCTTTACTAAAAGTAAGCCTAATATTTGAGAACGGTAGTCATAACTAGCATCATAAAAATAAACACCAATTTTTTCATCCAGTCCTATCTTTTGCAGTTCCCCAAAAAACTCCTCAAAGTCTTGATTACAAAAAAATACTTGCTCCTCTAGATTAAATTCATATAAACTATTGGTCAATCTTTCTAAGTTTTGACCTGAAGCGTCAAATTCAGAGAAATTATCTATGGCATAAGCCATACAATCTGGATGATTAAGGAGAGCACCGATTAAACTAGCTCCCCGCAAGCAACCAATCTCACAATAGACTTCCTCTGGTTCCATGCAGTCTACTGCCAAGTTGAGCAATTGCATAATATTGGGCGTTGTCATTCCCTCAACTTGTTCAAGGATCTCCCTAAAGCGCAGAGATTTCGGCTGTACAGATGGGAGATTCCAGTTATTATAATAACTAGGAAGATGGTTGATAAATTTTTGAACGTCCATACAAATTTCATCCTTAATTTTAGATTATTTACTTGGCGACGGTTCGCCTCTCTTTGCTATGGAAGAAAAGTTACACTATTTTAGCTCCCATCCTCCTGATTCTAATGGAACAAGATTTTTGTTGCAAAAAATGTTGAGTTTAAATGATGGAATATTTGGGACGGCAATTTGAGCGATCGCCTGTCTATTTTCATTTTCCAATACAATTCTCCCATTCAGGCGCGGCATCAGAACTGACCACTGAATTTCGCTCAACTGTCCAATCAGTGAAATTTCCGGCCCATCAGAAACATCTAAATCTTCTTCCATTAAAAGATTCATCGCTACGCTTGATAAAACAAGATTAGCATCTTCGTCAGAAATATCGCTGCTGTCTACTAATAGAGTCATCTTGCTTTTGTCGGGGTGAGTTGCGATCGCTCTCACCACTCGTTCCAATTCTAAACCAAGAGACTCTTCTGGCTGCGTCCAATCTGGAAAAACAATTAGATTAATCTCTTTCAAGTTTAAACGCACTAGAGTTTGGTCAATCAGCGCTGAACTAACCGTTTTCGCCATTTTTGACCAAGAGAACTTTTTGGCTTGTTCCAACCCAGCCGCAATTAATGAGTTGCGAATCTTGGGTTTTTGTACCTCGCAAAGGGCATTAGCCAATCCCTCAACATCATCATCATTCACATATAATGCCGCTACGCCTGCAACTTCTGGAAGAGAAGAATTAGGACAAGTAATGACTGGACAACCGCAGGCTATCGACTCCAGTACGGGCAACCCAAATCCTTCATATTTCGATGGATAAACCAGTGCCACAGCACCGGCATAAGCTAATCTCAATTCCTCATCATCAAGTTGAAGTTTGTGAACTACAGTACCTGAAGTATAATTTCTCAACTCTCCTTCTAATAAAACTCCACTCCCTGTACATACTATTTCAAAGCCTTGTTTGCTGGCAAGTTGAGCAAAAGCTTTAAAAAACAAGATACTATTTTTATAATTAGCGCCTCCACCTACTGAAATAAAGTAGGGTTTGGAGATACCATATTTATTTTTAAAACCCTTAATATTTTCTTGACTAGCCAGTGAAAAAAGACTTTGAACTCCACATTGAGCTACCGTTACAGACTTAGGAGCAACTTCTGGGAAAAACTTTGCTAAGTCTCTGGCTGTATTTTCAGAAATTGCTATATAAGCAGAAGCATGGCGGATAGCATGATGTTTTTCCTTCCACATGGGTTCATGAAAATTTGCTCCCACCACTTCGGGAATCATGTCATAAGCCATGAATACAGAGGCCGTTGACAGGGGTGTTGTGTAGTAAGTGGATATAAATAAGTCCGCACCAGTTTCATCACATACTTGCTGTAACATTTCCCGGTCGGCCTCAGTTTTACTATAATCATAAGCAGGGACGGTACAATACCTAATTCCCGGAACTTTTGGCGAGGTACCCACCCTATCCAATACAATTATGTGCTTGGCAAAACCATTTTCTGTCCATTCTTCTAATAGCGACCTCCAAACACGGGCAATTCCTGTGTGGTACATTTGAAAGAATACACCGTCAATCAGGATGGTTAACCCGCTTCGCGAGTCGCCGCTCTCTTCTATTTCAGCAATTTGTATCTTTGTTTGCTGTTGAATATGAGTAATTTTGCTAACAGCTTTAAAGAAGTCATTTTGTAAAAGCGACGCCTTATTAACCGCCGCTAATTCTCCTTTTGCTAATTCTTGAAATAAATCTTCCGGCAATTGTTTTTCTGTTAGTAAATGCAGAGACGAACCATTTGAGTAGAAATTGAGATTAAATTTAGTAGCAATTATAGAAAGAGCTTTAGCTGTGTAAAGAGAAACGTGCTGACCTTCGTGAAGCACGTAGTACCACCACTCATCAGGTTTAGGATTGCTTTCTGGCAGCAATTCTGTGCTCAATAAAATATTTCGGGATTTTTTTAACAAAATTTCCAGCTCATCTATGGGGTGAACCAGATGCTCAAATACTTCAAACGCCGTCACTAATTCAAATTGGTTATTTGCGGCTGCATCAATCTCAAATCCTTGAGAAAATATATTTTGACAAAATTTGTCTAGCCAGTAAAAGTCAAATCCCGCATCTCTCATCAGCCTGACAAATAGACCGTAACCGCCACCGTAGTCGAGAAATCTTGACTGATGATTAAAGAAGTTAAATAATAAGTTTTGTGTTATTTGTGAAAATGACAAATTTCTAAACGCTAAGCCCACATCACTGCTCGCTATTGGCTGAGAATAAGCTTCGTCTAACCAGTATGGTTCCTCAGTCTGAACAAATCCGCAGTTGGAACATTGAAAATAATCTACATCATATTTTCCTATAACTTTACCCTGGGCAAAATGATAGGCATCGGATTCGCAAACTTTGCATTTAAGTGCCATATAATATAGTAAATTTATAACTTCTTGTAACTATTAGCTCTATTTTTTTCCTTCTATTGTCTGTCGCGCCTGCCCTAAAAGCTCCTTATAATCAGCTCTGTTAGGATTTAGCTTGACCAACTTCTCCAAAGGCTCGATCGCCCCCACCTTATTATTCATCTGCAACCGCACATTTGCCAACCCCTCAAGAGCCGTCTGATTCTGAGGTTCCCGCTGCAAAACCGTCTGATATCCCCGTTCCTGCGCCGCCAGCAAAGATTCCTGGGAAACAGCAGCAGTCGCCGGTTTTTGTTGGTGCTGGCTGCTCAAACCGCTGCTGAACAGACTCACCATACCAAAAATCGCAGAACCAGCAAACCCAGCCATCGATACGAACGCAAAAATCTGCTTAATTCGATCGCCCTTATTAACTGGACGAGGGCTAGATTGTTTCTGTGTGCTTTCCATTGCTAACTCTTGGCGTCTCTGTTTTCCAGGCTCTCAAGGAGCGCCTATATGTAGATTGCCCAAGTTCGAGCGCAAAACGATCGCGCCTCCCAATTTAAAATTTTCGCTAACACTTCATACACATCAACCGATATTTGTCAAGCAAATTCAACCAGTTGTCAGGTTCACAAGCTGGCCGAGCTTGTAACAATTATCCTATAATTTTGCCAAGACGCGCCCGAAAGCAGTACGGCAAATACTGCGTCCAGACGACTTACTTCTCCAATCTTGTCAACTCAACGCAGGGAGCAATACAATTATGCCAATGCTTGCTGTCTCAGAGCATATAGAGACAGTCGGCTGTTTTCCCAAAACCAGACTTCAGGGATTTGCAGCCGTTTGTAAGGCTTTAGCTTATCAATTCCGCCGCTAGTGACGACTACTTCGATCGCTAAATCTGGACGTTCTCTGTCAGTACCCAATTCGTAAGACTTGTCTGCTTCACACTTCACCTGTCGCGATTCATTTTCTAATGTCAATGAACCAGTTGGAGTGTAACCGAAGCCTGCATTTAGCAAATATGTTTCTACCAACGCACCGATACGTCCCTTGGCTATTTCGTCTTTTCTTCCAGCCTTTTTCTGAATCTCCAGTATCCCATCTAAAAATGACAGCCGAACCCCTGGTATATCCAGCATCGGTTCTAAGGTTTTGAATTGTTCCCAGCTTAATCCTGGAAATAGCAACGGCGGATCTAATTTTTATTCTAATGTTGTTGCACTCATGGCGCTCCTTAATTCCCAATCGAAAATCTAAACTCTAAACTCTAAACTCGATCGCTCTGGCTCCTTGATTCCCAATTATTCAATCTAAAATCTAAAATCGATCGACCTTCAAATGCCATCAGGATCGATACTCTGACTTCTCAAGTATGCCATTAGTCGATCTGCCCTCTGGCGTTCCTCTTCGGCGCGCTGGCGTTCCGGTTCCACCCGTTCGGCACCCCACAGCAGCAAATTGCCATTCCCATCCCACCAGCGCAACCAATAACCGGTTCTCTGAGATTTTTCACCTTCCCAAAACCCCAGAAATAAACTCATTGATTCTCCAGGGTAAGCGCATCTAATTTGGTAGTTAAAAATACAGATTATTGGGTACATTTATATCATGACAGATATCGTTTGAGGCTCGGAGATGTTATCTAGTAGACTGGTGAGTACAAAGTTTCTATCTTACTTAGCAGGTCGGTCTTATGGCATCAGGTTTCACATCGGAAAAACACAGGATTAAAAGGTCAAAAAAATTGAGTATAGCTCAGGCAACTGAACTGACAGAAAAAATGGTCTTAGTATTTGCCCAAATCAAAGACCCCGGTGTAGCAAGAACCCGTGTTCATGTATTAACAGATATTTTAATTATCGGAATATTGTCAGTGATTGCAGGGGGTAACGGATGGGAAGACATGGAAAATTATGGAGTAAGTAAATGTGAATGGTTGGAGCAGTTTTTAGCTTTACCAGGAGGTATCCCGAGTGCGGATACATTTCGACTCGTCGAGTGAACGCATTAATCCCAAAGTATTTGAGCAATGCTTTCGACGTTGGATAGAATCAATAGTTGAGGTAGCAGGAGCGCAGGTAATTCCCATTGACGGTAAGACCCTTAAAGGCTCATACGATTCTTGGCAAGGCAAATCCGCTTTACATCTAGTTAGTGCCTGGTCGAGCGAATATCGTTTGGTTTTAGGACAAGTAAAGGTGGCAGATAAATCAAATGAAATTACCGCAATTCCTGCATTATTAGAGTTATTAGACATAGCCGGATGTATTATTACGATTGATGCCATGGGTACACAAACAGCAATCGCCTCTCAAATTTCTCACGCCCAAGCTGATTA
>NZ_JAUBQX010000096.1:0-7421 GCF_036701505.1 Microcoleus sp. Pol11C2 | reverse complement strand
TACGTCAATATACTTACACACAGAAAATTATTTAGGATTGTTTATAAATATAGAAAATCATTTAGGATTGCTATAGAAGGGGTTTGCCTCATGGCAAACAAGATGCTCAAATTGTAGATGCCATCTTGCAGCTAGCTGAATTAGCTAGTGCCTTCGCTTGTCTGATTGTTTGCGAATCCTTAGATTTTACTGGTAAGAAAGCACAGTTAAGGGAGAAAAGTGCCAAGTATGCTCGGATGCTGTCTAGCTCGGCCCCGAGTCGTTTTTATCAGCTTTTGGAGTCGATTTTATCCAATCGTGGCATTTCTTTATTTAGTCGCAATCGGTGCTTACACCAGTTTAATTGGACTGGTTAAATACGCTCGGATGTATAGACTATACTGGGATATTGCTGCTGAATTGGGCAATTGCCAGGAGAGGTATGAACTTCAGTGAGAGATTGCCGCGCCCCGTATCCGCCTACCTAGGGGTGAACCCTAGGAAGCACGTATGGGGCGCTTGGTATCAATTTAATATGTTTGTCGGTCGGTGCTCGGTAGTTAATCGCAGACACGATTACTACCCTTGTCTCTAACTGGGCGCCACTGGTTAAGGCTGATGTCGAGCAGCGATGTCGGGTATCTGCCAAGCGCAAGCTAAGCGTGGCGATCGAGCTCAAGTTACACCGCAGACTTAATACGTGGGCTCAAATTACCTGTGGGTAGGTTTGTCCAGGTTTTTAGAAGCCGTTTAAACAATAAAAGATAAGTTTAAGAATAAACAATTATGGTAAATTCTGTTAGAGCCTCAACCCAAGGACTAGAAATTGTCGATCGGCTGCGCAAGCAGAAAGGCTGGACAAAATACTCAGTGTCTTGGTACGAAACTGCCCTGACTTCCGAAGCAACCTTAAGGCGGTTTTGGCGGCGAGTGCCTATTCAATCCGAGACATTTATCCTGATTTGTCAGGCTGTCGGAGCCCGCGAAGAAGATGTTGCCGAATCGGAAGAATTAATTGCTACAAAATGTCAAGATTGGGGGGAAGCACCCGATGTCCCCGTATTTTTTGGACGTGCTGAGGAACTTACCACACTAGAGCAATGGGTGCTCAAAGATCGCTGCCGGCTGGTGGCAATTTTGGGCATGGGCGGTATTGGTAAAACCCAACTATCGGTGAAGTTGGGAAGGGGTGGCATTGGCAAAACCGATCTGTCTTTGGAATTAGCAAAAGGGATTCAAGATGAATTTGACTATCTGATTTGGCGCTCTCTGCTGAATGCTCCACCAGTAACAGACATTCTGACAGACTTAATTAAACTCCTCTCGGACCAAAAAGAAACCGATTTACCGGACACTTTAAACGCTCAAATATCACTGCTGATCCACTATTTTCGCGAGTCTCGCTGTTTGGTAATCCTGGACAATGCAGAGTCAATTCTGCAAGGCGGGGAAGGGGCGGGGCAATATCGAGAAGGATATCAAGGATACGGTGAGTTGTTGAGGCGGGTTGGCGAAGTCCCCCATCAAAGCTGCTTGCTGCTCACCAGCCGGGAAAAACCCCACGAAATTGCGCTACTAGAAGGTAAAGCAAAACCAGTGCGATCGCTCAATTTAAGCGGTTTGAATGAGTCGGACGGACAGAGAATTTTTAATGAAATCGGCAATTTTTTGGGTTCGGATTCAGAATGGAAAGAAGTTGTAGAGTTTTATAATGGCAATCCCCTCGCTCTAGAACTGGCCGCCCGACATATTGAAGAAGTATTTTTTGGCGATTTGTCGGAATTTTTAAGCCAGGGAAAACCTTTATTTAATGACTTGCGAGATTTATTAGATTGGCATTTTGAACGCTTATCGCATGACGAAAAAGAAATCGTTTATTGGCTGGCAATTAATCGCGAACAATCATCGCTTTCCGAACTAAGAGAAGATATTTTATCTCCTTTAGCTAAAGAGAAAATAACTTCGACTTTGCAATCTTTACAAAGATTGTTACCTTTGGAAAAAACCAAAGCAGCCTTCGGATTGCAGCCAGTCATCCTGGAATATGTAACAGAAGGATTAATTAACATAGCTTGTGCAGAAATTATCGAAAAAAATATTGAAATACTTAACAGCCACTCTCTCATGAAGGCGTTAGCTAAAGACTACGTTAGAGAAAGTCAAAGCCGCCTGATTCTGCAACCGATTCAAGATAGATTAATCAATAGTTTGGGCAATAAAATCGGTTTAGAAGCCCGATTGACTGAAATTATCTCGACTCTGCGAGAAAAGTTTCCGCAAAGAGCTGGATATGTAGCGGGAAACATACTGAATTTATCCCGCCAACTAGAGACGGATTTAAGAGGACAGGATTTTTCCCATCTCACCATTTGGCAAGCTTACCTCCAAGGATGGAATTTGCCAGAAGTGAATTTTGCTGGTGCCGATTTAGCCAAATCTGTCTTTACTCAAGCTTTTGGAACTGTTTCTGCTGTGGCGTTTAGCCCCGATGGCAGGTTGCTAGCGGCGGGGATTGCCAATGGTGACATTCGCCTGTGGAGAGTCACAGATGGCGAACCGCTGTTGACCTGTCGGGGTCACAGTGATTGGCCCTGGGCGATCGCTTTCAGTCCCGACGGTCGAATTGTCGCCAGCGGCAGCCAAGACCAAACCGTTCGCCTGTGGGATGTCAGCACCGGTCAATGCGTTCTTGTGTTGCAAGGACATACCAGTTGGGTGAAGTCGGTTGCTTTCAACTGTGATGGCAGCCTGCTCGCCAGCGGTAGTAACGATCGCGCGATTCGCTTGTGGGATACCAACACAGGTCAATGCCTGAAAATTTTATTAGAACACAGCGATTGGGTGTGGTCAGTGGCCTGGAGTCCCGACGGCCGCACTCTCGCCAGCGGTAGCGGAGATGGGACGATTAAGTTGTGGGATGCAACAACAGGTGCGTGTTTGCAAACTATAAACGGACATAGCAATTCGGTCACAGCGATCGCCTTTAGCCCCGATGGCAATACCCTGGCTAGCGGTAGCTTCGACCAAACCGTGCGCTTGTGGAATGCCAACACAGGTGAATGCCTCAAGATTTTGCAAGGACACACCGAACAGGTGTGGTTAGTCGCGTTCAATCCCGACGGTCGCACCCTTGCTAGCAGTGGGGATGACGGTAACATCCGGTTGTGGGATGTTAATACCGGACAGGTTGTCAAGACAGTCAAGGAACGCACCAACCGCATTTGGTCGCTTGCTTTCAGTCCTGACGGTAATATCCTCGCCAGTAGTGGAGAAGACCAAACCATTAGGCTGCGGGATAGCAATACAGAGAGAACCATCAAGACGATATGGGGCTATTCCAGCGTGATGTGGTCGGTTGCCTTCAGCCCCAGCGACAATATCGTTGGCATCGGGAACGATCGAGGCGTGCAGCTATGGGATATCGGTACAGCTAAATTCCTCACAACTATCCAAGGATACATCGGCAAGACTAGAGCAGTTTCCTTCAGCGATCGCGGCAGCATATTAGCCAGCGGTAGCGATGACGGGAACATCCGGTTGTGGGATCTCAAAACCGGTCAATGTCTCAAGACGTTGCAAGGTCATACTAACCGAGTCTGGTCGGTAGCCTTCAGCCCTGATGGCAATATCGCTCTCAGCACCAGTGAAGATAGAACTATACGCTTGTGGAGTGTGAGCACGGGTCAGTGTCAAAACACGCTCACAGGTCATAACAGTCGGGTTTGGTCGGCGGCGTTTAGTCCTCACGGTCAGATATTTGCTAGTGGCAGCGATGAGGAAATCGTGCGCCTGTGGGATATCAAAACAGGTGAATGTATCAAGACTCTACAGGGACATACCAGCCGTGTTTGGTCAGTGGCGTTCAGTCCTAACGGTAATATCCTAGCTAGCGGAAGTGCCGATCGCACCGTTCGTTTGTGGAACGCTAGCACGGGGGAATGCCTTGCCACACTAGAAGGACATACTAACTCCGTGTGGTCGGTCGCATTCAGCCACAAGGGCAATCTGCTTGCCAGTGCCGGAACTGACCGCAGTGTTAGGCTGTGGGATGTAGACACGGGTCAATGCCTGAAGGTTCTGGAAGGACACGCCGAAATTATCTGGTCGGTTGCCTTTAGTCCCGACGATCGAACCCTAGCCACCAGTAGCAGCGATGAAACTATAAAGTTCTGGTCAGTGCAGGCCGGTCAGTGCGTGAAGACGTTAAGGAGCGATCGACCCTACGAACGCATGAATATCACTGGCGTCACAGGAGTAACAGAGGCTCAGAAAGCCGTGCTTAAAGATTTAGGAGCCATGGAGGATTACACAGAAATTGTCACCTAAAATGTAGGTAAAACATAACTCAAATTTTAGTGATTTGTAGTTTAATATTGATTAATGCCTTGGCAAAGAAACACAAAGAAATACATGGAATTTGTAGATGTCTTGCTAGTTCATCCACCCTATCATCGCAGAGCAGGTAGCGGCATCATTCCCCCGATCGGTCTTGCTTACATTGCATCAAGTCTGGAAGCGAAAGGATTTTCCGTTGCGATCCTAGATTGTGCCTTAGACTGCGGCTCGCAAAGTCCTGTAGGCCTCGAAAAATTCCAACAGTATCTTAATGAAAAATTAGAGAATATTACCCCTTTAAAATGTGTGGGTGTTGGACCAACAACCACGCCGGCTCTTAAATCGATCTATGTTTTAGCCAAAGCACTAAAAAAACAATATCCGAAAATACCTATTGTGTATGGCGGTCCTTTTGCTTCTATGCCCAGCCAAACACCTATTTTCTTCGATCTGTTGGAGGCGACAGCGATAATCCGCGGTGACGGAGAAGAAGCTTTTCCTCTTCTAGTCAATGCCTTACACGCAGGCAATACGGGAACTTCGATACCAGGTGTGTCTTGGCATAGAGAGGAAGTTGCATCGATCGCAGTGGTTAAAGATGTCGATCGAATCCCTTTTCCAGCAAGACATTTACTAGAAAATCATCGCTATCGCCCTTCTTTACGCAGAAACGTATTTGATGGCTTCATCACACCGATCTATTCATCTCGCGGATGCCCCTATCACTGCAACTTTTGTGTTTCGCCTATGTTGCGCGGGAATCAAGTTGCGCGTCGGAGCTTAGATGGGCTCTTTGCTGAAATGAGAGAATGTGTGGAACGTTTTCAAATTACTGGATTTATTTTTTATGATGATTGTCTGTTTGTGAAATCTATAACATTAAATCAAGAAGTTCAGAAATTTTGTAATTTATTAATCGCAGAAGTAGGTGAGATTAAATGGGAGATGGAGCTGAGATGTGATGCCGTTGCAGCCTTAGATTCTCAAAGCCTGCACAGTCTGTATAACTCAGGTTGCCGTCAAATCAATATGGGAATTGAAAAAGGTTCCGATCGCCAACTCAAAAGTCTGAACAAGCATTTAACAACTGCGATCGTTATCGCAGCTTGTGAAAATGTCAAGAGTAAAGTACCCGATATGCGACTGGCAGGAACTTTTATTTTAGGAGGACCGGATGAGAGAGCCTCGGATATTGAAACAACGATGGCTTTTGCCAAATACCTCAATTTAGATTTTGCTCATTTCTATCCTTTAGAAATCTACCCGGGAACGCCATTTTTCGATCGAGTCTGCGATCGGGGAGAGCCACCTACTGCCTGGGCCGAGCGAATGCTTAAAGATAGTAAAAACTATTGGGGAGAAATCCTTTATGAAACCAAAGAGTTACCAAGCGATCGCCTCTTGGAGCTGACGCATCAAGCTTACAATGAGTTCTATAACCGCACTGAATGGCTCGATCGTTTTGCTGACACGACCAGCTTGGAAGTTCGTTCTACGGCTAAAGCCGTGGTAGAAAGATGGTGTCAAGATCGATTTCATCTGTCTTTTGATGAAGCTCAAAACATTGCAGCAGTTGAAAATTGAACCCCTTTAGACCGCAAGCTAATAGTTTGGGAAAGAAGATCGTTAGCGTGTTCTACCCGAAATACATTGGCGTAGAGGTTAGCAATAATCTGTTTGCCAGATTGTGTTACCTCTAAGTAGCGCAGGGCGGATTTAATATAGGGAGAGACAACGTTCCAGAAAAAAGCTGGGTAGTTCTTCCGCAAATCAGCAGGACAGTGATAACCAAAAGCCTTGTTAGCACCAGTTTCTTCAAACTCGTAAAATAAGGCAGGAATTTTTTGTAAGTAGCGGGGATCTGCAAGTTGACCGATTAAATCGGCCGCTCTTACTAAACCAGGATAGTTGTTGGTATCTGAATGTTCTTCATCTTTTGGTACTGGGAAACGGGTTAGCTCAATATTGCGCTTCAAAGCTTCGCGATCGATCGGGTAAAAATCGCTGAATTGTTCCTGAATAAAGAGTTTTCCTCGATCTACATGAAAGGGAGTTAACGAGGCATCAGTCGAACCCAAAGGTAAATAGACAGTAGTGTCCCCTACACCTGTAGCATAGGTTTCTTCTGAAGGTCTGTCTTGTCGGCAAATTCCCCTAACGTAGCCTATATCGTGGCACAGCAAAGAGACGATCGTGTTCAACCAATCTTTACAGGAAACATTACCTTCAAGCATCTGCTTGCCTCGTAAAATTTCCTGACCTGCCAGCGTTACTAAAACGGTATGTTCTACATTGTGATAGGGTGCGTCACTGTTGGCAATCATTTCCAAAGCCATATTGCCAGCCCAATCAAGGATCTCCATACAATCGGGCCTAAGACTGCCGTAAGTCTGGCGATAACCGTGTTGCAACCTTTCAATGCAAGTATTAACCATCGCTTCTGTAGGATTGAACATCTCGCTACCCCTCAGTAATTACTTAGATCGACTCATCAGTTGGGGAAAGCAACATTGGTTAACCATGCTTCCCACATCTCTAGAATGCAGGATGTATTTAGGGTGGATGGTTCAGTGCTTGGTTCAGTATTTGGTTCAGTGTTTAGTTGAGTGCGATCGGGGAGTGTTAAAAAACTTCCTGGCGCAATTGGGGAAAAACCTTTGCAACTTTGCTCAGGACATAATCGCCGTAAGTGCCGCGAAACTCGTGAACGCTGGCTTTGTCCCAACGTTCGTTCTTGTTATCATCAACGATCGCTCCCTTGATTTCGATCGGGTGGAGTTCAGCATTGAAATTGGGATCGAAGAAGAATGGAAATGAGAGGCGAGCTCGTCCTGACACATTCTTGACTCGATGAGGAGTAGACCGATAAAGTCCACCTGTGAGGCGATCGAGCATATCCCCAATGTTACAAACAAATGAGTTGGCGATCGGGGGAGCATCAATCCAGCCTGATTTTGTCTTCACTTGCAAGCCACCTAAATCATCCTGCTTGAGAATATAGCAATCCTAAATGATCATCAAGACTAGGAGACAATTATATGCAATACTTGATTGTGACAATAAAAAGATGAATAATTTAAAACTGCCCCTCAAAGATATGGAAAAGG